>DATAEK010000009.1:0-107071 GCA_036258055.1 Vicinamibacterales bacterium | reverse complement strand
CCCACTGCAGGACGTCTCGGGCAAAATCACGTCCGTTTCCTGGAAAGGAATCAAGCGTCGAATCGATGCTCACCGCGCCGCCAGCGCTCGACACAATCGAGCCCAACCCTCGACGCGCATCACCGTGTCATCGTCGCAGCTGCGGCTTATGCGATCATGTGTCGGCTGAAACGCGTGCCGTCAGACCACATCCACACAGCGCTAATGACTACAACGCGTCGAGTCCGAGGGGTCGCGCTGAGCCCACTGCGAGACGGAGCCGTCGCCGGTGCGGCTATCACGTTGCGCGCCGCGAGTCATCGCCATGCAAACGTCGATGCCACTTTCTCCATGTAGGGACTGCTTGAGGATCGCCAGAGAATTGAGAGCTGCCTGGCGAGCTGACAATCGGAGCCTGCGAATCAGAATGCGGGTTGTAGCGGCTGCCTCAGACCGCGAGCTGAAGCGATTTGCGGTCGGGTGGGTGTTTTCAGTCGCCAGGATGCCTGACGATGACATGAAAGACCTGCTGCAGTCACACTACCCAACGGTTGCGCAGGTGATGCATCGCCGTGAGGAACATGAAATCGCCAGCGGCCATTCGCTGAAAGGGTGGGAGACCTTTCTCAACTACGCTCCCTGGGAGTCAGAGTAGGGGGCATGAGTGGAATCGAGGCACCGGCGAGCCAAGGCCTGAGCAGCCCACGGGACAACCGGCAAAACTGGTCGCAAAGAAGATGAGCTTTCCGGAACGGGAGTGGCGGGTCCTCAAATCGGTGCACGCCGCCGCACTGGAGCGTTACTGTGCGCGCGTACTCGACGAGTGCACGACGGAACTGCGGGGCGCTGGCTCGGCTCACGAGCGCTTTCTCCGGCTGTTCCGGCTGCTCCAAGAACGCGACGAGAGCCTCGCGGCCGCGTTCAACGATCTGCGCCGTTCGACCGCAATTCACCGCTTGGCGGCGATGGTGAGGCTGGGCGTCGTAACGGATGCCGAACTTCGCGAGTTCAGTGCGGCGACACGCGAATCGGCCGAAATGCTCGCCGATCTGTGGGGGCGCCCCGGAAGGGGCCCGACCCGATGACGCGTGCAACCAAACCTGCGTTGCCCTGACGGCACCGGAGCTGGCTCTCGCCGTCGCCTCGCGGGTACGGACGGCGAGTGCGCCCGAACTGGGACTCGGGCCGCCCGTTGGCTAGCCGGGCAGACCTACCGTCCAAGCGGAAGCAGCTAAAGCTGCGGGGCGGTCGATGGGTACTTCGTTGGCGGTCTGGTGATCGGATTCTCGAGGAATGACTGGTTTCGCGACTCTCTTAATCGTGATGACTATGTCAGGACCGTCCGACGGCTACAGTTCGCTGACATGCAAGTTGTCCTCAACACGAAACACGCGTGGTCGATATTGACAGCCGTGCTGCTTGTGTCCAATCTCGGGCCGTCGGCGCGGGCTTCGTCGCCGATTGCAGAACGCTCGTGCCGCCAGCATCCGCAGCTGACCGGCCGCTGCTTCACGATTCGCGGCCGCATGAACTACTGGAACGGCAACCCGTCGGTGCGGATTTGGCGGGTCGGCACGAGACGGATCCTCGGCATCAGCGAAGGCCGATTCAAGCGTGACGGCTACGTCAATCTGCCGGCCTCCATTGAAGCCAGACTTTCCTGGGACAGCGACCTGTTCGGCGACTTCGTAGTCTGTCCCTTCACGCGCGACGAGCCAGGGGTGATGCGGCTGGTGTGCGTCGAGTCGGTGACGAACGTGACGGTTCGTCCCCGCAAGGACAAGTGAGTTGGCGCGCGGCTTTCCCGTTCGACCCGTCTGGACGCTCGACCTCAATCATGGGGCCACAGTCGTGACCTCGACTCCCGGAGGTCAGCGCATCGCCATCGCGTCGGAAGGCCCGAGTGTCTCTGTCGCAGAGTTCGGCCAACCTTCGATTCGCACCATCAATCTGACGGAACCCGCCCGGCACATCGCGATCAACGCAGCCGGCGACGCTCTCGCAGTCGTGAGCGCGTCGCGGATGCTGCAGGTGCTGGCGCTGGAATCCAGCGCATTCGGGCGTGAGCGGGCTCGATGGGACGCGCCGGTCTGCGACGCGTGTGTGTTTTCGCGCGACGGCAGGTTTTTGTGGACGGTTGGCACTCCATCGGAGGACGCGGCCGACGTGCATTGCTACGACGCACGAACCTCCAACGCCATCGGCCATCGTCGGTTCAAACCCTTTGTCGCTGGGTGTGGCTTCGTGCTCACGTTGCATCCGCAGGAGGACCTCCTTGGACTCTGGGCCTGTGGTGGACCCGATGAACTCTGGAATTACTGGCTCCGCCTGACCGCAGGCGGCATTGAGCTCCAGCATCAGCCGGAACTGGACGGCTGGACGCCTCCAGCGTTCAACTCGCGCGGGGATCGATTCGCTGCTCTTAACGGGTACGACCTCGCCGCGTTCTCCTTCCCCGAGTGTCAAAACCTGTACGAGGCAATGACGGTCCCGGATGAGGACGATACGTGGCGCGAGAGCATGTCTTATCTGGATTCAGCTACAGGCGATCGGGTGCTGGCGGCAACCAACGACGGCAGGATCTTCGGCGTCGCGCTGGAGATCGGAGAGATGATTGTCGAAGTCGCGCTGGAAGGGCACGAGCCCAAGCCGTGCCATCAGGTGTACACCTCACTCTCCAAATCGGACGATCAACTCTGTACCGATCTCCACATTTTCACAGCAGTAGGAAGCGGCCTCATCCTGTCGGTGCACACGAATGGCCGCGCCTCCAACAGGAAGGACAGTATCCTTCTCTGGCACGCGCCTCTCGGTATGTAGCAGCGCGTTCCTGGACCGTTCGTCAATAGGGTTCGGCCCTCGCGACATCGCAGGAGTCACATGACACGCGAACGATCGTCGGATCCCACGCGTCCCACGGGACGGTTCATGACGCGTCGGGCTGTCCTGCAAGGCGCAGGCGCCGCGCTCGCGACGGCGATGTATCGACCGGCCCGGGTGGCGGCGGCCGATTCGCCGGTTGGACTGGCCATGAGTCGATTGAGCACGCACATGAGCGAGGCTCCGGCACGCCCGCTGCCCGCGGAGGTGATCGACAAGGCGGCGCTTCATGTCCTCGACACGGTTGCCGCGATGGTGTCGGGCACGGAGTTGCCGCCGGGTCGTGTCGCGCTCGCCTTTGCGCGGACCTACAACGACAAAGTGGCGACGATTGCCGGTTCCACGCTGCTCTGTGGCCCGATTGAAGCGGCATTCGTGAATGCCATGCTCGCGCATGCCGACGAAACCGACGACTCGCATGCGCCTTCGCAGTCACATCCCGGCTGCGCCGTTGTCCCGGCGGCGCTGGCAGTCGCCGAGCAGTTCGGCATCAGTGGCTCGCATTTTCTGCGGGCCATCGCGCTCGGCTACGACGTGGGGACGCGCGTGACCATGACGGTGGGTGTTCCAGGATTCCAGACCGAGACCCACATCAGCACCCATGCGCTGGCGAGTCTCTTCGGAGCCGCGGCGGCCAGTGCGGCCGCCGCACGTCTCGACGCGCAGCGCATGCGATGGCTGCTCGACTACGCCGCGCAGCAGGCGTCTGGTACCAAGGCGTGGCAGCGCGACACCGAGCATATCGAGAAAGCGTTCGTGTTCGCCGGCGTCGGCGCGCGCGGTGGCGTCATGGCCACCGAGCTGGTCTATCTTGGCGCAACTGGTGTCGACGATATCCTGTCCGGCCCTGACAACTTCCTCTCGGTGTACGCACCCAAAGCCGATCCGGCCACGCTCGTCGAGCGGCTGGGCGAGCGATACGAAGTGATGCGGACGAACATCAAGAAATGGAGCGTGGGATCGCCGATCCAGGCGCCGCTCGACGCCCTGGAGCTGCTGTTCAAACGGCAGACGTTCGAGGCCGATCAGGTGAAACAGGTGACGGTTCGAACGGCGACGAGTGAAGCGGCGCTCGTGGACAACCGGGAGATGCCTGACATCTGCCTGCAGCACATGATGGCGGTGATGCTCGTTGACAAGACCGCCTCGTTCCAGGCGGCGCACGACAAAGCGCGCATGCAGGATCCGACGATCCTTCGTCACCGTGCAAAAGTCCGGCTCGTTCCCGACGAGGAGCTGGAACGGCGCCGGCCGCGGCGCGAGGCGATCGTCGAAGTGGCCCTCACCGACGGCACGCAGCTGACGCAACGGATCGACGCGGTGCGCGGAACGGCCGAGAATCCGATGTCGCGCGACGAAGTCGTCGCGAAGGGCCGCGAGCTGATGGCACCGGTTCTCGGGAGCGACCGCTGCAATCGGCTGATCGAACAGCTCCTCGGCCTCGAACAGGTGAAGGACGTCCGAAGTCTCAGGCCGCTGCTTCAGCGAGGGTAAGCTCGCGACCTGCAGATCTTCAATCGCCGGGCGGATCGAGCCGTGGGGAATATGGCGAGTACGGAGCGACGGCGATGCGACGGAGCTCGCCGGCATCCAGCCAATTCACACAACAACGTTCGCAGGTGTCGATGACCACGTTCCCGGGTCCCTCGTAGAAATGGCAGAGCATGGTCTGGCCGCAGGAAGGACAGTGAATGACCCGATCGCCCGGACGCTGGCGAGCCGGCAGGGCAATTCGAAAAGCCCGTGCCTCATGAGCGCGCAGCGCATCGATCACGGTCGCGAACCGGTTCATGGCAATCAGCATGCCGTAGCAGCGTGCGCAACAGAGCAGCGGATGCCCCTCGAGCCGGCTGTTGGAGAGGGGCGTGGCACAAATCGGGCACAGGCTCGAGCTTTCGTCTAGCAACTCCAGGTGTTCGATGCTTGCCGGGGCCTCCTTCTGACTGCCGCAATGGTCGCACACGAGCAGGCCGCTGTTCCGGTCGAGACGAAGCGGTGCTCCGCACTTGTCGCAGGATGCCACGATCGGATTATCGGAAAGGAACGGCGCGACCGATAGACGCCCCACGCAGGAGCGCTTGACCAACTGATGAAGAGCGTCACACGAAAGCCCCGCACGAGCGCGCAGGTCCGCAGCTCGTCGAACCGCGAGCGCACACGCCCGGTCGAGGAACAGACCCGAGACGCGGTCGACTGGCTGAAAGGCCATGGCACCAAGGCCACGCGTGACGGAATGGCACGCTACGCCATCCCGTCTGACAGGGCGTTCGGTGTGTCGGTGAGCAACATCCAGGTGCTGGCGAAGCGCCTCGGACGAAGTCACGACCTTGCCGACGCGCTCTGGAACACCGGCTGGTACGAGGCCCGCCTGCTCGCCTCGTACGTGGACGATCCGGCACGCGTCACGGCTGCGCAGATGGACCGCTGGTGCCGCGACTTCGACAACTGGGGCGTGTGCGATACCGTCTGCTTCGTTCTCTTCGACCGCACGACTCACGCGTGGCGCAAGGTCGAGCAGTGGTCGAGCCGGCGCGAGGAGTTCATCAAGCGAGCCGCCTTCGCGCTTCTCTGGGGTCTCACCGTGCACGACAAGAGCGCCGGTGACGACGCCTTCCGCCGCGGCCTGCTGCTGGTCGAAGGTGGCGCGACCGACGAACGTCACTTCGTCAAGAAAGCCGTGAACATGGCCCTGCGCGCGATTGGAAAACGCAATTCCGTGCTCCACGCCGCCGCGGTCGACGTGGCGCGGCGACTCTCGGAGTCCAGTCAGGATGCGGCGCGCTGGGTGGGAAAGGACGCGCTCAGGGAACTCACCAGCGCGGCCGTCACCCGGCGGCTTGCGGCGAAACGACGTGTGCCGCACGCAGCGTCGTGAAGGTTGCTGCGTACCAGGCGCCGCTCCTGCCAAGCGGCTCGATGGAAGCCATCGGTCTGATTCGCGATCAGGTGAGGGCATGCGAGTCGGCTGGAGTGGAAATCCTCTGCTGCCCGGAAGCCGTACTGGGTGGCCTGGCGGACTGTGCGATCCGGCCCGCAGATTTCGCGATCGAGGTGCAGAGGGGTCAGCTTCAAGCTGTACTCGGTCCGCTTGCCAGCAACAAGGTCACGACCATTCTTGGGTTCACAGAACTGGGCCCAGGCGGGCGCCTGTTCAACTCGGCGGCAATTCTTCACAAGGCCGTCGTGGCGGGTCTTTATCGCAAGCGGCACCCGGCGATCCACAGTTCGATCTACGAACCTGGCACCGAGACGCCGGTGTTCACCGTCGGTGGCCTGACCTTCGGCATCCTCATCTGCCGCGACTCCACCTTCCGCGAGCCTGCTCGAATCATGGCCGAGAAGGGAGCGACTGCGTTGTTCGTACCAACCAACAACGGTTTGCCTCCGTCAAAGGGCGGAGCGGGCGTGGTCGATGAGGCGCGCCACTGTGATGTCACGCGAGCGATCGAAAACGGCGTGTCGGTGATTCGTGCCGATGTCGCCGGCCGGGCGGGAGGTCTGATGTCTTATGGATCATCGGCGATCGTGGACGGCAACGGCGTGGTGCTGGCATCCGCCAGCCAACTCGAGTCGGTCTTGATTGTTGGCGATATCGACGTTCGACGGGGATAGGATCCGTCTTTGCGTTTCGCGCAGGCCACGCCTCGAATCCTCGAGGACTGAACATGTCACACATCGCGAGCGTCGTTCTGACGATCGTCGGGGTCAGCGTGGTGCTGGCGCAGTGCCGCAAGCCCATGGGATGGCCGGGCAGATTCTTCGCCTGGTCGATGAACCGAAGTCATTCCAGTCTGACCGGCTGGGGGTTGACCCATGTCGTCATCGGAAAACGCGACACCGCGTTGGATGTCGGGTGCGGTGGAGGCAGGACGGTTCAGAAGCTGGCAACGATCGCGACCGACGGCAAGGTCTGCGGAATCGACTATTCCGAGGCCAGTGTCAGGACCTCACGCAGCGCGAACAGGCAGGCGATTCAGGCCGGCCGCGTCGAGATCCAGCGTGCGTCTGTCTCGCAGTTGCCGTTTCCCGACGGCATGTTCGATCTCGTCACCGCCGTAGAGACCCACTACTACTGGCCCGACCTGACGGCGGACATGTGTGAAATCCTGCGAGTCCTGAAGCCAGGCGGTAAGCTTCTCATGATCGCCGAGGCCTACAAAGGCAGCCGATACGACATCGTCTACGGAGTGGTGATGAAAGCGCTCAGAGCCGCGTACTTGACTGCCGAGGAGCATCGCCAGCTGTTCGAGCGGGCCGGTTATTCGGCGATTGAGGTGTTCGAGGAGCGCAGCAAGGGTTGGATCTGCGTGGCGGCTACAAAAAACCAGCATGAACGTGAACTGTTGACTGGCGTCGCCACGATCTCGAGGACGGAGGAAGCCATGATTGTCAACCGCTCGGCACCGAGAGCCACCGTCGTGCCCGTCCTTGTTTATGAAGACGTGAGCAAAGCGATCGACTGGCTCTGCAACACCTTCGGTTTCAAAGAACGCCTCCGCGCCGGGGCGCCTGGTGGCCGGGTCACCCATTCGCAGCTCGACATCGGCGACGGGGCCGTGATGCTTGGCCTTCAGGGTGGTGAGTTTCGATCCCCACGCCCCAACGAGGTTACCCAATACGTGACCGTGCATGTCAGCAGTGTCGACGAGCACTTCGAGCACACCCGGCAATGCGGGGCCCGCATTTTGAAGTCACCGGCAAACATGCCATTCGGGGAGCGGCAATACACGGTGGAGGATCCTGGAGGACACCGGTGGACGTTCTCCGAGTCGATCGAGGATGTCGCACTGGAAAAGTGGGGTGCGACGCCAGCCAGGAACACGTGACTGCCGGCGGCGACTCGCATCGAGAGGTTTGTCGATGAAGCCCGTCCTCTTCGTTGGATCGTCGACCGAGAGTCTCGACGTCGCGTACGCAGCACAAAAGAACCTCGAAGATGTGGCCGAGGTCGTGGTCTGGACGCAGGGCATCTTCGAGCTGACCAGGTCCTACCTCGAGTCGCTGCTGGAGGCTCTCGACGACACGGAATTCGGGTTGTTCATCCTCGGTCCAGACGATCTGTCGAAGATCCGGGGCGTCGAGATGCTCACCGCGAGAGACAATGTTGTTTTTGAACTTGGTCTCTTCATCGGGCGTCTTGGCCGGGATCGCAGCTTCATGCTGGTGCCCAAAGGGCCGCCGGATGTTCACCTGCCCAGTGACCTGGTCGGCATCAGCACGGCGACATTCCAACCGCCTTCCCGGCCCGACAGGCTGCAGGCGGCGCTGGGGCCAGCGTGCCACGACATCCGGATGGCGATCCGCAAGCACACGGCCTTGCGCAACCCGTCGAGTCCGAACGTGCAGGACATCGGGTTGATGCTGTCGGTTTTGATTCCGGAACCGGAACAGAAGCACCTGCTCAACATCGCAGCCGGAAAAACGAAGGGCTACAAGGGTGGCGGCATGCTCCGTGCGGAGCTGCGACATCTCCGTTCAATGGGATTGATTCGAAAGCACGGTGACCGACACATTGGAGAGCTCACGTCCGAGGGCACGCATGACATTGCCCGTGTCGTCGAACTGACTGACCTCGGCCGGCAATGGGCGGCGAGATTGAACGACAGAAGTCAATGAGCCGATTCCGCCACACCTGACGCATTCCGGTGTGAGGAAGGACCGCTTTCATGCTCAGGTTCATTGCACCAACGGTCTTCACGCTTGCCATCCTGCCTGTGATTGCGGAATCCCAGACCGTCGTCGAGCCGTCAGGACATATTCATCGGACCCGCGCGAGCGACGCGCTCGATACCACGGAGCGGTCCGCGAACGACGCGGCGAGCACGGTCTCGATGCTGAGGCATCCGACGAGCGAAACCCTCGCAGCCTTGACCGCGGCATCGGGACAGACCCCGAGCCAACCACGTCGACGAGATTCGCTGTGGAACGGCGTCATCATCGGCGCTGGCCTCGGCGCCATTGCGGGCGCCGTGAGCGGCACGGCGATCGCTGACTGCTCCGAGTGCGCCGGCTTCAATGTGCCACTGACGTTTGGCGTACTGGGCGCGGGGATCGGCGCTGCTCTCGGTGCACGGATCGACGCCCTGCACGAGACGCGCGGAAATCCGCTTGGGCCCACACGCTACGTGCGGCTGTCGCCTGTCCTCGGAAAGGAAAAGCGAGGGCTGATGGCCTGGATCCGGTTCGGACGGACAGCGCTTTCCCGGCCGCCCGGCATGCCATCGTCCCTGCAGACGACCGCTCGCGCGCTCGTGCGATGATGTCTCCGCTGCGCGCCTCGAGCTGGCGCCGGGTCACGACACGTGGACACATCACGTCCTCAAACCTGGATTCGCGCGGCGCTGCTCGTCGGCGTCGCGTATCTGATCATCGGCAGACTGTTCGCCCTGCCGATCGATCACGCGCGTGCCTGGCGGCTGGCCGCCTGGGTCGTCAGCGGTGTTACATTCGCGGCGCACATTGGATACGAGCACGTTCGCCTGCGCTCTTCGCCCGGCGTCCTCGCACTGCACACAGCGCTGGCTGTCGCCCTGGGCGCTTTCGGGCTTGCAGTCGCAGGCGCGCTGCACTCCCTGTCGGTCACGTCATCGATCCGGCCTCTGTGGCTCCTCGCCCTCGTTGCGTGGCCGGTTTTCACCGCTGTGCCGGCATTTCTCGCTGCGTTTGTGGCCGCCGCGATCCTGTCTCGCGTGGCGCCGAGGGGCTGACGGTCGCAGCTCTTAGCCTTTTCCGCCGCAGCCAGCTTGCAAGCGTCCGAGAGTCGCGGATCTCTCGGCGCGCCGACCGCTCGGAAGTAACGGCGACTGGGCAAAATGGACCGGCACCAGCGAGACGTGCGTCACGGGGATGGTCCTCTCGCTGCTCTCGTACTTCGAGCACGACGACGAGCGCCCCATCGACATCGTCCGTTGTACACGCCAGGCGGACGGCCGTTGGCTGCTTCACCATGCCTACAAGGGCCGAACGTATTTCCAGCTTGAACGGGTGGGCTCGGCGAGCCGCTGGAATACACTTCGCGCGATGCGCGTGCTGAAGTGGTGGGAGGGCCGGGGGCCGGGTGGTGATTCTTGATGGCCCGGATGATAAATGGGACATGGGCCATGGGACATGGGCCATCGGACGACATGGGCCATGGGAAATGGGAAATGTGGATCGATGCCCATCTGATACCCTCTCGCCATGAACCTCGAGCGGCTCCGTGCGTGCTGCATGAGCTTTCCTGGCGCCACCGAGCAGATTCAGTGGGGCGACGACCTCGTCTTCAAAGTCGGCGGGAAGATGTTTGCCGTGGCCGCGACCAATCCGGCCGCGCCGTACATGCTGTCGTTCAAGTGCTCTGACGAGGGATTCGCAGAATTACTCGAACAGGACGGGGCGGCTCCTGCGCCGTATCTCGCGCGCGCGAAGTGGGTCGCGCTCGAACGATTCGACACCCTGGACGATCGAGAGCTGAAGTCCCGGTTGCGGCTGGCCTACGATTTGGTCTTCGAGAAGCTGCCGAAGAAACAACGCGAGCTCATAGAGAAGCGCCGCGCGGGCGCCCGGACGAAGTAGCGGGGACGCATGGCCGGATTCGTCACGCTGCTAATCGTCCTGGCCCTGGCGCTGTACGTCTGCTGGCTCATGCTGCAGCCGTTCTCGAACGTGCTGCTCTGGGCGGGCGTGCTGGCCATCGTCTTCTACCCGATGCACCGTCGCATCCTGACCCGCACGGGGCGTCCGACGCCCGCCGCCGCGATCTCCACCCTGCTCGTCGTGGTCCTGATCCTGATCCCCGTCACGTTCATCTCGGTCGCGGTCGTCCACGAGCTCGCGGGCGCGACGACGAACCTGCAGGCCGGCGTCGACAGGCTGTCGCAGATCACGGTGCCGATGGCCAACTGGATCCCCGAGCGTTTCCGCGGACGGCTCGCCTTCGATCGCGACGCGACGTGGGCCTTCATTTCGGAGCGGATGCAGACATGGGGCGCCGTCGTCGCGAGCAACACACTCATGGTCGTCGGCGGCGCCGTGGGCGCCATCGTACAGATCGTGATCGTGGTCTTCACGCTCTTCTATCTCTTTCGCGACGGCGAGCGCCTGCGTCAGAAAGTGTACGAGCTGATGCCCCTCGAGCGCAGTCAGATGCACGAGATCGCGGCTCGGACGCAGGAGGTCATCGCCGCAACGATCTACGGCGTTCTCGTGATCGCCGCGGTCCAGGGAACGCTCGGCACGTTCATCTTCTGGATACTGGGCCTGCCCTCGCCGCTGCTGTGGGGGGTCATCATGTTCTTCCTGGCGATGATCCCGATGGCCGGAACGTTTCTGGTCTGGGCTCCCGCGGCGGTGTACCTGCTCCTCACTGGCGCCTTCATCCGAGCGGCCATTCTCGTGGGCTGGGGACTGCTGGTCATCGGAACAATCGACAACTTCCTCTCTCCTCGTCTTGTCGGACACCGCGCCCGATTACACGAACTGTTGATCTTCTTCGGCGTGCTGGGCGGCCTTCAAGTCTTCGGCGTCCTCGGCCTCGTCCTCGGGCCCGTCGTCGTCGCGATCACGCTGGCGTTGATCGAGATGGCGCATGCGGCCTTGCGGCCGCTCCGATAGGAGGACGCAACGGAGGGGGCGCGGATGATTCGAACATCCACGTCGAACCGGCGGTAGTCAGTGTAGGTTGCCGTGCCGGTGATGATCGACCGGGGATCGGCTGAACTGTCGGGCCACGGATCGGCTGAAGCGTCCGGCCACGGACCTGAGTAGCGTTCGCGCATCGTCGCCGGAACCCACAGCCCGAGCTTCGCATCAGCGCGCCACGAGACGTCGATGTCCGCGAGACCGCGCGAGTTGGCGAGAAAACCCTTCGCGCTGAAGCGCGTACGGACGATCCGGCCGTCCTCGGGCGCAATCCACAATTGACCCTCCACCGGAACGTCGCGGCCGCTCGTCGTGCGAATGAGCGTACCGCGTCCGCGTTCGCGGAACCGCACGACCCACACGCGCTCGCCACCCACGTCTTCTTCGGTTTGCTTGTCGAAGCGAAACCGATCCTGAAGGACTGGATGCACGAACTGCAGCGCGGTCGTCGGTGCGTTGAAATCGCGACGCAGCGGGCCGAGGTTGTAGCGCGCGCTCTCGGCGGCGAGCAGGCGCGCCTGCGGGATCACCGACCGCGGCGCATCTCGCAGGAGGCGCTCGAGCTGGCCGGGCTCACGTCCAACCGGCGCACCGTCCACGCTGATGACGTCGCGAAACGCCTGCCACTCCGACGTATCCGCGAGCCGCACGAACGCAATCTCCGAGCGCAACGCGCGTGCCTGCTGGACTGCACCCGTTGCCGCAACGATCTGCTGGACGTACTCTTCGCTCGCCACCACCGTCGACAGCGCATCACCGTAGTGGACGACGTAGGCACCAGCGCGTTCGAGGACCGTGCGAAGCGAGAGCGCCTCAGCCGCGTGGATGCTGATGGCGCCACCGATCAGGATCAGCGTCGCGAATGATCCCAGGTATCCCATGGTCCTTGTCTCTTGCCCATGACCGATCGCGCGCGATCAGCGCGAGCGGACCGTCGCGATCAGCGCGTCGAAGAGGATCTGGATGGCGGGGCCGAGCGCGTCGACGGGAACGAACTCCGCGTCGCCGTGCATCGACATGACGGACGCGGCGGGGACTACCACGGGGGTAAAGCCGTAGCTCTTCACGCCCATTGGACGGAAGCCGTTCGAGTCGGTGCCAAAAGGTACAAGCATCGGCGTGACGATCGCGTCGGGATACCGTTTCTTGACCGCGGCCTCCAGCGACTTGTAGAACGTCGAGTCCTGGCTCGTCACAACAGGGTCATCGGACTCGTAGGTGACCTCGATCTTGATCGCCGGATCGTTGAGCCGGCGCGCGATCTCTTTCAGCCATTCGTCTTTCGACGTTCCCGGCAGCACGCGGCAGTCGATCGTCGCTTCGGCGACTGACGGGATGACGTTGGCTCTTGGCGGCTCGCCGACGCCCGACCGCAGGCTCGTAATCGAGATCGTAGAGTGCTGGATGGCGTTGTTGAACTTGTTCGGCGCGAGCGTGCCGACACGCGAGGCGAGCGTCGCGAGAACGCTGAAAGACGCCGTCGGAAGCGGTTCGGCGAGGAGGTGGGCCAGCGCTCTGATCAATCGATCGTTCGCGTTCTGATCGTGCGGCTGCGATCCGTGGCCCGCGACCCCCTCGGCCGTCAACTTGAGCCAGAGGAGTTTCTTTTCCGCGACGGAGATGCCGAACACCAGCTTTCCGGGCGCGAAGAGATCCCGGCTGCCGACGCCGCCTTCGTCGAGCACGTACTCGGGATCGAGATCGGCGAAATGGTTCTTGCGCATCCAGACGGCACCGTTACCGCCGCCGACTTCCTCGTCGGGCACCGCCATGAGCAGGACGTCGCGATCGAGCGGGATGTTGAGGCGCTTGAGCAGGATGAACGAGTAGAGCTGGATGACGCCGGGGCCCTTCATGTCAATCGAGCCGCGCCCCCACAACCGGCCGTCGGCAATTTCAGCGCCGAACGGATCGTGGGTCCAGCGGCTGGCGTCGGCCGGCACCACGTCCATGTGATGCAGCAGGAGGAGCGGCTTCGCATGACCCGCGCCTTTCAGTCTCCCGAGGACGATGGATCGTCCCGGAACCGACTCGTAGCGCGTAACCGGAATCCCTTCCTTCTCGAGAAGCCCTGCGACGAAATCCGCGGCCCTGGTGACGTCGCCGGGTGGGTTCGACGTGTTGATCCGGACGTAGCGCTGCAGCGTCTGGAGCGCCTCCGCCTCAACCGCCTTCCAGTCCGGTGTCTGCGCCGACGCTGTCACACTCAGACCGATCGTCACGAGAGCCGTCCACACATGACGCATGCGTGCTCCGCGATGAGGTCAGTTCTTGTCATTCGATTTCCGGACGTAGACGTACGGCATGCGTTCCATGTCATCCGCAATCAGCGCGAAGATGGGATCCGGTGCACTGCGCGCGCGGGAGAGATAGTCACGGTACTTCGCGAGGGCCGCGGTCGTGACCGCCTTGTCTTGCGTGCGGTCCGCAGCCTCGGCGGCGGCGCGCTGACGCTGCGCGATAAAAAGATAGAGATAGGGTGCGAGCAGGGTCGTCGGCTGCTCTTTCAGCGTCTGCTCTGCGTACGCCGATTCCGCGAGCGGACCGTCAGGCATTCCCTCCCATTCGTAGGCGATCGGGGCGCCCTTCACGAACGCGAGCGCGGGGGCGGCGGCGTCCGGACTCTCGATCAGCGCGGTGACCGACTGCTCGATCGCGCGTCGCTTCGCGTCCCGCGCCACGCTCTCGATATCGGCCGGTGCGCTCTCGTAATGCGAGGTGAACCCGGCACGCTGGACCAGGAACCGACTCAAACGGCTGCGCAGGTTCTCGGGCAGCGTCGCGATGTCCCCTGATGAGAGGGTGCCCGGACCCGGTGCGAAGACCGATCGGTAGAGGCGTCCCTGTAGGTCGACCTGAGGGTACTTGAACGCGGGTTGCGGGGGGCCGCCGGCGGTCTGTGCCGCCAGCGCCAACGTCAAGAGCCAGGTGTATCCCATGATCTCGCTTTCGATTCGGGCAGGCGAATCGTGTCGAGATCAATTATGCACGTGTCGGGCGGCGTCCGTCCGCCGTCGATGGACGATCACGGCAAACGCCACCGCCGCGCCGACGACCGCACCAGCTAGACCGAGACCGGCGCCGAACAGTGACCAGCGCCATATGTCCGGATCGGGCGGAAGCTCTCGATACGCGAGGACGATTATGATGACGGCAGCGCTGACCGACAGGACCCGCTGCCACAGGGGGGGCCGCCGCGGCTTCGCGTGTGTCGACAATGACGCGCTCACTCGCTCCGGGGCTGATCGAACCTGGTGACCTTCGCCGGGTTCGAATCGGCCTCTTCCATGATCCGGGTGGCCGTCGCGACGCACTCGTCGCAGATGTAAGGAGGGGGCCGAAGGTAGGTCGCAGGACCGGCCACCAGTTTGGCGACATCGGCAGCTTTCCTGCCGCAGAACGAGCAGGCCATCCGTCGTGCGCGGGTGAACATGGCCGCCTCCTTTGCGCTGACCTATGGTCGCCGTCCGCGGGCCAGGTCGTCAATCAGCTTTTGCAGCCGCCGTAGCCTCGTTTCCTCGGACTTGGCGCTCACGATCCAGTACGTGACCTGTCGCTGGAACCAGGGGGGTTGCGCTCGAAAGGACATCCAGGCTTTCTCGTTGGCCTTGAGCAACCGCTGCTGATGCGGCTCCAGCTTCGCGTGAAACCGCTGCTCGTACGAATAGATGCGTGACTTTTCGTCGTTGCGCTTCGCGAAGGCCGCTTTCCCGGCGGCCCGCATCACGCCCAGCTTTTCGAGTTCCGCCACGCGCTTGATGTTGACCGTGCTCCACACGCTCTGCGGCCTGCGTGGCGTGAAACGAATCGAGTAGCTTTCGTCATCGATCCGCCGGCGGATGCCGTCGATCCAGCCGAAGCAGAGCGCCTGGTCGACCGATTCCGGCCACGTGATGCTGGGCTTCCCCGAGTCCCGCTTGTAGAAGCCAACGACCAGATCTTCAGCCGTGCGATGGTTCTTCCGCAGCCACTGACGGAATGCCTTCGGATCGGCAAAGAACGTCGGGTTCACCGGGTTGGGTTTGCGCGCAGTGGCCAATTGTCCTCGTAGGGATGTGCTGACGTTGCCGGCGTCGATCACGCCGGTGCGGCGTCCGGACGTTGCGAGCGCCAGGTGATCAGCCATCGCCCCGCCCGATGGAGCCAGACGAGAAGGTCCTGACCCGAGTCCTGGTGACGCGCGCCGCCGATTTCGTAGTCGATCGTCCATCGGTAGGTCATCACCGCCGAATCGCCGGCGAGGTCGATGATGTAGTCCGACGGCGTGAAGCCGTGGATCTTTGCCTGCGTCAGGAAGTCATGGTAGGTCCGCACGCAGGCATCGACGCCCGACGCGAGCCGCTCGAATTGCGGGCCGGCGAACACGACGTTGGCGTGGAGGAATTGACGGAGATCTTCCGGCCGGCCTTCGAGCCAGCAGTGATCGTATGCTTCAGCCGCCTTCTGCACGTCTCCGGCAGTCGCACTCGGCATGTCTCACCTCCCTGTCAGCGGCGCGGCAGTGACAGTGCGCGAGCGGTCACAGATTTCGCCAACGTGTCCGTCGTGTAGATCACGATCGCTTGCGTACCGGCTGCCGCGTCGACGGTGATCGAGAAGTGAACCGGTTTTAATGCCTGCGTGCACATGACACCGTCGGCGTGCACGAGCGGGAACGTCACCAGCGCGGCGTGCTCGACCACGGTCGCTCCCGCGGGCACACCGGCAACGGGCCTCCCGGCCGAATAGCATCCGTTCGGCGCGAGCACGGTGGACTCGATCGCGACCCTGCCAGCGCCCGACCACTTCACCGTGTCGGACGGCTCCTGTGCGACGAGCGACGCCGCCAGCACCGCACCCGTCAGGACAATCGGAAACATGCGCGTCCTCATAACTCACTCCCAGCGCACCATCCTAATTGACCGCGCGCGTGGCACGCAAAAGCGGCTTTCGTCGCGCAACCATCCCTGTGCTAGTGTCAGCACAGCGAGGATCCATGACGAAGAAAAAGGTCGCACGGAAGACAGCGCGCAAGGCCACCTCGAAGAAGAAAGCCGCGGTGAAGAAAGCCGCCGCGACCTCTCGGCCGGCGTCGGCTCGGGCAAGGGCGGTGACCGCACTTCCGCTGATGGCGCCGCTCAAGGGCGTCGAACGCCGGGAGATCGGTCACGTGCTGCTCGAGGTGGGGCGCGCGGGATCCGCCCGCGTGAAGCGGATGATCTACCCGCCGGGCTTCAGGTGGTCGACCGACATGAAGCCGGTCGTGGGCACCGACCTCTGCATGCACGCGCACGTCGGATTCCTCGCGCACGGCGAGATCCACATCGAATACGCAGACGGCTGCGTGATCGAGCACAAAGCGCCGCAGATCGTGGTGATCGAACCGGGCCACGATGGCTGGGTCGTCGGCCAGGAACCCGTCGTCCTCATCGAGTTCGATTTCGAAAAGGACACGGTCCATCGCCTCGGAATGCCCGACATGCATCGGCACGCGTGACGTGTGTCCGGATCGCTGACGTCACCGATGCCTCACTCGTTGGTGCGACGACGGGTCAGGCTGGAAACGATCCGTTCAACTCGCCGGAGGTCACGGCGCGACCGAGCTTCGTGAAAGTGCCCTGACCGGCAATCTCGCGGGCCGCATCGAAGAACCCCGTCCATGCCGCGCGCGCGAGCGCCCCGCCCACGCTGATTCGACGAACGCCAAGTTCCGCAAGCTCGGCGACAGTGGTGAAGTCGCTGCTGACGAGGACGTTCACGGGTTTCGGCGCCACCGCCCGGACGACCGCGCTGATGTCGGACTTGGATCGCAGGCCTGGAGCGTACAAGCAGTCTGCGCCCGCGTTTGCGAACGCCGTCAATCGTCGAATCGTCTCCTCGAGATCGGGTCGGCCAACGATGAACCCCTCTGAGCGCGCGGTCAGCAGCGTGCCCGTCCCGGCTGCGTCAATCGCGTGGCGCGCCGCCTGAACCCGCTCCACCGCGAGCGCAAAATCGAAGAGCGGGCTCGACTGATTCCGAGTCGAATCCTCGATAGAGAGTCCGGCGACGCCGGTTACGGCGGCCCGAGCCACGTTGGCCGAGACGCCGTCGGGCGTTTCGGCAAATCCGCCTTCGAAGTCAGCGCTGACCGGGATGGCAACAGCTCCCGCGACCGCGCGTAGATGCGCGAGGGCATCGTCGACGGTCACGTGGTTGTCCTGACGCCCCTGCGACCATGCGAAGCCGGAGCTCGTCGTCGCCAGGGCCCGGAAGCCGAGTCTTTCGAGCAGGCGGGCGCTTCCCTTGTCCCATGGATTGGGAATCACGAAGCAGCCAGACTCGTGGAGCTGATGAAAAAGCCGCGTGCGATCGGTCATCGAACGAGAATACGCCCGCGACGCGGCCATCGGCAGCGCAATGCAGACGTGGACTGCGGAAAAAAGCGGTTCGGCCGAGCTACGCCTCACCGGCAGCGCTGGGCTTGACGTCGCGATCGCCAATCGCGGCGCGCACACGCTCGAGCAGAGCTCCCGCCTCTGCCGCGTCGCGGCCCGAGAAATCCGCAGGCAGCTCGATCACCGTCAGCGCATTGGCGAGATCGTTGAACGCGGCGGCGCTCCACGTGTCCCGCGCCTCCCGCAGCGCGGCGCCGACGACAACCGCTTTCGGCCGTGACGCCCGCAACAGTGCGAACGCATCGGGGAGATTCGAAGCGGACAGCACGCCGTAGCCGGACTGTCGCAGCGCCTCCGAGATGTAGGCGCGAACGTCGGCCGACGCGTCGACGCAGAGCACATCAACGTTGAACCGTCTCGCCACCCCGTCTGCAGCGGGCTCTCGAAGGAAGGCGTCGATTGCATCGACGTCCGCCGCGTGCGCGTCGAAGACCGCCGCGAGCTTCGTGATCCTGAGGATCTCGCGGACTCTGTCGGGCACGCGGCACAATTTCAGATCGCCCTGCGCCGCTCGGGCTCGGTTCAGGAGCCGCACCAGAAGCCCGATGCCGCTGCTGTCGAGGAACTCAATCCCGGCCAGATCGAGAACGATGCAGGGCTCGTCGGGCAGGAGACCCGCGATCTGCTGGCCGAGCGCAACCGACTCGGCGCCCTCGACGATGCGTCCTCGGCACGCGAGCACGACGACCTCGCCGACGCGACGGCTCTGGATTGACAGCGGCACGACGCCTCCTCGAAAAGATTGCCGACACGGTTCACTGATGCCGTCGTCGCGCGATCGCGGAAATCACTGGCCGCGTATCGCGACAACGACGGCGAGAAACAGGAGGATGACCCCAATCGGCTTCGACATCTGGCGGCCCCCCGGTGCGTTCTTCTCCGCAGCCATCACCACGCCGAGGAGCAGCATCCACGCGAGGTTGCTCGCGCCGAGCGGCAGCATCAGCAGCATCAGCGCCCAGCAGCACCCCACACAGAAGAGGCCGTGACGAATACCGGCTGAAAGCGCCTGACCTCTGAGACCCTCGCCGCTCCAGCGCTCCATCATGAAACTGAAGGGAGAGCGGCAGTGCTCGAGACAGCGGTCTTTCAGCGGCGAGAACTGATAGAGACCTGCGATGAGAAGCGCGCCGGCCCCAATCATCCAGACCGCACGATGGGGAGCGATCGTGAACGCCGCGACGCGAATTCCGATGGCGGCCGCGTACGCGCCAACGCCCGCAAGAACCCAGACCGCGAGGTATCCCGCGACGAGGTACGCGATCAAGAGAACGCGATCGGTTCGGACATCCACCGCACGTGCGAACACGACGACAAGAGGTGAAATCGTCGGAAGCATCATCGCGACGGTCATCAACGTCCAGCCGATGACGAAGGCCGGAAAACCACCCGCGTCAGGGCCGCTCGCATCGTGATAAAGATGGACCCCGTGCGCGTATGGCGAGGCGCCCCAGCGCCACAGGGCGAACCAGGCGACCGCGCTCGTCGCCAGCAGAAGCGCGACCAGCATGCGGCTGGCGTGTGTGGCTGGTGAAGTCGACAACATCGATCAGTTCACCAAGACATCAGGCCAGGAGATCAGGACCGAGGTCTCCCCTACTCCTACTCCGGCAGCTCTTCCTGCGTCGGCTCCTGGAGCTGGAAGCTCGCGATCACCCCGCCGACGTACACCACGAGCCCGACAAGTGCTGCGGCGTACGCGAGCTGGTGTGTCGGCGACCCGGGCATCGACGTCGCGAGCTGCGGCGTGACCCACGCGGCAAACGTACCGATCATCCGGCCGCCGACGTTGGCGGCGAAGCTCTCGCCGGTGCCGCGCAGATACGTCGGATACATACGCGGCAGATAGTTGCCCCAGAAACTGAACTGCGAAACGGTGAACAGTCCCGCCAGGAACATCCCCAACTTCGCGAACGTGAGCGACGAGTCCGCTGACAGATAGAACACGATCGGCACGACGAAGAGCCCCGGGATCTGGAAGACCCAGAGCAGCGACCGGCGCGACACGATCCGGACGGCGAGAATCGCCAGCAGGATGCGGCCGATGAGCCCGCCGTACTCTTGATACGACTGGACGACGCTCGCGATCTGCTGACGCACGGGGGGTGCGAGCGACGCCACCTCCGGCATCCCGGGGACGATGCGCGGCATGTGCTGGATGGCGCCGAACGCAGCACCGTACGCGCACGCGAACATGATCGTGGTGACAATCGTGGTCTTCGCGTACGCCGGCGCGAAGAGCTCCCCCAGGCTTGGACGCCGGAGCGTGCCCGCGGCCTTCTTCTCTTTCCAGATTGGGGATTCCGGCAGGAAGGGGCGGATGACGATCAGCGGGACGGCTGGAATCAAACCCGAGATCAGCGTGTAGCGCCAAGCCGCGTGCCCACCGTGAATCGCCGGAAAACTCGCCGCGTGCTGGACGCAAAAGTAGTAGACCCACGTGACCATGACGCCACCCACCGAACCGAAGGCCTGGGTGTAGCCGAGCACGCGCTCGCGTTGCTTCGGCTCCGCCGCGAAGAGCTCGGCCAGCCACGCCGTCGCCGCGACGAACTCCACGCACACGCCGATGAACGTCGTGCAGCGAAGCGCCAGCAGCCAGTAGATGTTCGTCGCGTAACCCGCTCCCAGCGCCGAGAACGCGTACAGCAGGATGCTCCACGTGAGCACACGGCGTCGTCCGAGACGATCCGTGAGGTAGCCACCGAGCAGACCGAAGATCCCGCCGAAGACCGCCGGCACGAAAAACAGCACGCCGACCCAACTGGCGTATTCGGGCGTTCCCACGCGGGCGTGCACCAGTTCTCCGAGCGCGGGCCCTACGATCAGCGGCAGCATGAGCAGCTCGTAGGTGTCGAACGCAAACCCTATCGCGGCGATGATGCAGATGAGCCACTCGGTTGCGGTCAGTCCCTGGCCGGTCGTCGTCTCGGTTCTCTGCATGGGCGTCTCTGGTGGCTCGTCTCAGCTCATTCAGTAGCGTTCGACCTGTTTTCGTCGACGAACTTCCGCGGCCGCGACAACCGAGCGGCTGCATCCAATTCGGGGGCGATCGTTGCCGCTAGCGGACTCCTGCTCGGGATCACTGGTGTCACGACCGGCCTGTTCGGCCGAAAGCGGGTGATAGAGTTTACTGCACGATGCTGCCCTTCGATTTTCATCCGCGCACGCGCGTCGTGTTCGGCGCGGGTACGATCGACAGACTCGGACAACTCGCTCGCGAGCTGGGATTCACCCGCACGCTGCTCGTCGCCGACGCCGGCGTCGTCCAGGCCGGACACGTCGCGACGGCGACCCGTCTGCTCGGCGCAGCCGGCGTCGCCGTCTATCCCTGGCACGACTTCGGAGCCAATCCGGACAGCGCCATGGTCGAAGCGGGCCGCGCCTTCGCGGCGCCGCTCGGCGTGGATGCCGTCATCGGACTCGGCGGCGGCAGCTCGCTCGACTCCGCGAAGGGCATCAACTTCCTGCTGACCAACGGCGGATCGATGGCGGACTACCGCGGTTACGGAAAAGCGTCCCGGCCGTTGCTGCCGATGATCGGCGTTCCGACGACGGCGGGAACCGGAAGCGAGGCGCAGAGTTACACGGTGATCGCGGACGCGTCCACGCACATGAAGATGGCCTGCGGCGATCCGTCTGCGGCAGTACGCCTGGCGCTGCTCGATCCCACGCTGACGCTGACCGCTCCGCCCGCCGTGACGGCCATGGCGGGCTTCGACGCGATCGCGCACGCGGTTGAAACCGCGGTGACGACGAAGCGGACGCCGCTCTCGGACATGTATTCACACGAGGCGTGGCGGCTCCTGTCGAATGCGTTCGAGCGCGTGCTGCTTCAGCCGGCGAATCTCGAGGCGCGCGCCGGCATGCTCGCCGGTGCGTACTTTGCCGGTACGGCAATCGAACAATCGATGCTGGGAGCGGCGCACGCCTGCGCCAATCCCCTGACGGCGCGCTACGATCTCGCCCACGGTCAGGCGCTCGCAATCCTCCTCCCGCGGGTCGTACGGTGGAATGCCGCCGTAGCGACCGACCGCTACGCGATGCTGCTCGGATCCCCGCGCCGACGCGCTGGCGACCATGACGCCGGGGAAGCGCTCGCGCGACGGCTGGAGGAGCTCGTGGTCGCCGGCGGCCTCGCCACGCGCCTCCAGGACGTCGGCGTCGAGGAGTCGGCCATTCCCGAGCTCGCCGCGCAGGCAGCGCAGCAGTGGACGGGCACGTTCAACCCGCGACCGTTCGATGCTGCTGGCGCCGCTGAGATTTATCGAAGGTCGTTCTAAACTGGGTGGACTTATCGAAATCCTTCGAATTCTCGTCAAATGTCGCAATCGATTGGGACTATCCCGAGCTCAACCGCGGAAAAACTGATCCCAGAATCCGGCTCAGGGAACCCGTGTGGTCCTGATGCACGTCGAAAAGAGATGATCCCGATCGACTAGAGATCGGGGACCGCGTGGAGCAATTTACCAGTCACGTAATAGACGGCCTGGATGGACGGACTGGATGATGAATATGGGTTTCTTGGGTCCCATCACACGTATACCCCCAGCAGGGAATGACGATACGACCATGAGGACTGCGATGGACTTCGTCGGTGAGGCGGATGGCGTCGATCTGCGCTATCGGGCGCTCGGAGACGTGGCAAGCGCGCTGGCTTCGTACTCGGACCTCGACGATCTCTTCCTGAGCCTGCGCCGCCATCTCGATCCGCTCCTCGAGTTCACATTCCTCGCGGTCGCACTCCGCGACCCTGACAGCGATGGGCTGGTCCGACGGTTCTACGATCCGCGAGATGCGAATGCCAGCCGGCTGATCGGCAACCGGTACACGTTGTTCAACTCATATCCGGGCCTGGCGGTTCGGACGGAGCGCCCCGTCTACATCCCGCGAACCGAAGCGAACGGTCTCTATCCGAGCGAACTGCTGGTCGAGTACGGCGTCGCCAGTTACTGTGCCGTACCGCTGACGACGGCGCGAAGCACGCTCGGCACGCTCAACTTCGGCGCGCTCACGCCCGACGCTTACACACCCGAGGATCTCGAGCTGATGGCGCAGGTCGCAAAGCTCGTGGCGGTCGCCGTCGAGAACGCGCAGAGCCTCGACGCCGTGCGCGAACACCAGGCAGCGCTCCAGCGCGAGCGCGACCAGCTCGATCTGCTCCTCGAGGTGACCAACGCCGTCGTCACGCAGCTCGACACCAAGGCGCTCTTCCGGGCGGTCGCTCCGGCGCTGCGGAGGGTCTGCTGCGCGGACATGGCCGCGCTGACACTGTTCGATCCCGAGGCCGGCGTCCTCCGGAAGCACGCGTGCGATAGCGGCGTCAGCGACAGCGGCGCCTGCGAGGAGCCGACGCAGCCGTCGAGAGTGTACGAACATACGATCGACGGATCGCCATCAGGGCTGGTGTTCAAAGAGGCCAAACCGCGCATCTTCTCGAGGGCCGAGTTGCTGGAATACGCCGAGACGCGCGACTTCTTCATGAAGTACGACATCCAATCGGCGTGTGCGGTCCCACTCGCTACGGCGAAGGGGGTCATCGGCACGCTGGACATGGCCGCCTTCGCGCCGGACGCCTTCTCGCCGGACCGCTTCGGGCTGCTGACGCGCGTCGCGGGCCAAATCGCGATCGCCGTGACCAACGCGATGTCGTACGAGCGCAGCGAGCAGCTCAACGCGCAGCTCGCGCGCGAAAAGCTGTACCTCGAAGACGAGATCCGATCCGAACAACTATTCGAGGACATCGTCGGCCGAAGCGCTGCGCTGCGGCGGGTCCTGCGCGAGGTGGAGACCGTCGCGCCGACCGACTCGACGGTCCTCATCTCCGGCGAGACTGGATCAGGGAAGGAGCTCGTCGCGAGGGCCATCCATCAGTTGAGCGGACGGCGGGATCACGCGTTCGTGAAACTGAACTGCGCCGCGATTCCGACGGGGCTGCTGGAGAGTGAGCTGTTTGGTCACGAGAAGGGCGCGTTCACGGGCGCGATCAGCCAACGGATTGGCCGGTTCGAGCTCGCGCACCGCGGCACGGTGTTCCTGGACGAGATCGGCGAGATTCCGCTCGAACTGCAGCCAAAGCTGCTGCGCGTGATTCAGGAACGCGAGTTCGAGCGGCTGGGCAGCACGCGGACGCTGCGCACCGACGCCCGGTTGATCGCGGCAACCAATCGCAACCTGGCCTCGCTCGTCGAGGAACAGAAGTTTCGTGAGGATCTCTTCTATCGGCTCAATGTGTTTCCGGTGCACGTGCCACCGCTGCGCGAGCGCCGTGAAGACATCCCGATGCTGGTGCGGCATTTCGGCCAGCAGTTCGCCCGCCGGATGAAGAAGTCGATCGAGAACATCCCGTCCGAGACGATGGCTCATCTCGTGGCGTACGACTGGCCCGGCAACATTCGCGAGCTGCAGAACCTCATCGAGCGCGCGGTTATTCTCTCCCCCGGGATGACACTCGACGTCCCCACGGCGACGCTGACGCCGCGAGCGCCGGCCGCGGTCCGCGAGCCGGCGCGGGAAACGCTCGAGCAAACGGATCGCCGCCACATCGTCGCCGCGCTCGAGAGCACCAACTGGGTCATCGGCGGACCCAACGGTGCCGCGGCTCGGCTTGGGATGAAGCGCTCCACGCTGCAGTTCCGCATGCGGAAGCTGGGCATCACGCGGGCGAGGTAATACCCCCAAACGTTCAAGGTGCAGCGTGCACTTTGTACGTTTCAGCGTCAGCGCCAGCCGATTGGCGCGCCGCCAGCCCGTTAGCGCGACCGTAGTTGGCACCTGGCGCCAACATCTCACTTCACTTTCCGCACAAACACCGATCGTTCAGCGCGTTAGCGCGATGGGAACGTCGCGTCGCAGGTTGGGCACGACCTTCGCTCCTACTCTTCGCGCAACCCATGATGATCGATGCTCCGCATTACTGAACAGCGCGCCGGTGAACGGCTCATCCTGAAACTCGAAGGTCGCATCTCGGGTGACTGGGTGAGCGAAGTGGACGCCTCCTGGCACTCAGCCGTCGCATCTGGTGAGCAGAGGATCTGCGTGGATCTGACCGACGTCTTGCTCGTGGATGGCGCCGGTCAGGCGCTCCTCACGCGCATGTATCGCGCCGGGGTTCGGTTCTTGACCCGCGGCTGCGTCCTGCGCGAGTTGATCCGTGAGATTCGCGAGATGGTGGAGTCGTGATGCTCGATCGAATCGGCCGTCGTTCGAATCGTTTCGTTCTGATCGCGTTGTGCAGCGTGGTGGCCGCGTCGTGCACGCTCGGACCGGACTACAAGCGGCCCGTCGTGCAGACACCCTCGAGCTACCGCGGAGCAGCGGCCACGGATGCCGGCGCGGCATCGCTGGCAGATACCAAGTGGTTCGATCTGTTTCAGGATCCGACGCTGACTCAGCTCGTAACCACAGCCCTCAAACAGAACTTCGATCTGCACATTGCCGCCGAGCGCGTGCTGCAGGCACGTGCGCTTTTCCGGATCCAGCGGTCCGAACAGTTTCCGTCGGTTGATGCGTCGGCCGGGGTGGTCCAGACGCGTATCCCGACTGTGGGCGGCAACAACGCGTCGATCCCGGTGACCGTCGACCGCGACTTTGGCTACGCGCAGGCCGGTTTCAGCCTGGGATGGGAGCTCGATGTCTGGGGACGTCTGCGGCGGCTGACTGAATCCGCGCGCGCTCAGTACTTCGCGACCGAGGAAGCGCAGCGCGGGGTTGTGACCACGCTCGTCGCCGACGTGACGGACGCGTACCTCGCGCTGCGCGCGCTGGATCTGGAATTGGCCATCGCGCGCCGGACGCAGCAGATCGCAACCGACAGCCTGCGTCTGACGCAGACGCGTTTCGATCGCGGTATCGCTACCCAGCTCGACGTTCAGCAGGCAGAACAGCTGCTGCGCATCGCTGGTGTGCAGATCGCCGGGATCGAGCGCGACATTGCGCAGACGGAGAACGCCCTCAGCCTGCTGCTCGGGCAGGTTCCCGGCGACGTCCCGCGCGGTCTCGAGCTGGAAGCGTTCAAGTTGCCGCCAACGGTACCGGCGGGTCTGCCGGCGACGCTGCTCGAACGGCGGCCGGACATCCGCCAGGCCGAGCAGGAGCTGATTGCCGCCAACGCGCGGATCGGCGCGGCAAAGGCCGAGTACTTTCCGAAGATCAGCCTCACCGGTGTCTTCGGACTTCAGAGCCAGGCGCTTGGTGATCTTCTGACCGGAGCGGCGACGAACTGGACACTGGCGGCCACCGCGGCTGCACCGATCTTCAACGCCGGACGTACGGGCGCGAACGTGAGATTCACGGAGGCCGTCCAGCGCGAGCTCGTCGTCAACTATCAGAAGACGATCTACACCGCGCTGCGAGAAGTGTCCGACTCGCTCGCGGGGTATCACAAGACGAACGATCAGCGGACCGAGCAGGAGCGGCTCGTCGAGGCGCTTCGCAATTCAACCCGGCTGTCGACGGAGCGGTACCAGGGCGGCGTCGATACGTATCTCCAGGTACTGGACGCACAGCGGAACCTGTTCGAGGGGGAACTGGATCTCGCGCGCCTGCGCCAGCTGCAGCTGTCCAGCCTGGTGCAGTTGTATCGCGCGCTCGGCGGCGGTTGGGATCCCGCTGCGGTGAAGAAAGACACGACGAATTGAGCGTCCTCGTAGGCCCGACCTTCAGGGTCGGGCCTGCCCGGACGCCCTGTAGGAGAAAACGCAAATGGTCAAGCGGATGATCCTGATGCTGAGCGTCATGGCGGCCATCATCGCCGGCCTCGGCTTCGTGAAGTTCAAGCAGATTCAGACGGCGATGGCCGAAGGCGCCGCGTTCCAGCCCCCTCCGGAGGCAGTGACGACGATCGTGGCCGCGATGGATGAGTGGCCGTCCACCCAGAGCGCGATTGGGACCACAGCACCCGTGCAAGGCGTCACCGTCAGCGCCGACCTGCCGGGAATCGTCGATCGCATTCGCTTCGAATCGGGCCGCGCGGTCCAGGACGGTGAGGTGCTCGTCGAACTGGACACGCGGCAAGAGCGGGCGCAACTCGCGGCGGCTGAAGCGCAGCGCGATCTGGCGCAGCTGAACTTCAAGCGTATGGAGAACCTCGTGGAGGACGGCGCCATCGCGCGCGCCGACTATGACCGCGCCGCCGCCGAACAGAAATCGACCGAGGCTCGCGTCGGCGAGATTCGCGCGACGATCGAGCGGAAAGTCATCCACGCGCCTTTCTCGGGCGTACTCGGCATCCGTCAGGTCCACCTCGGTCAGTACCTTTCCGCGGGTGATCCGGTCGTGTCGCTCCAGGCGCTCGATCCGATCTACGTGAACTTTGGCGTGCCGCAGCAGGAGGCTGGTCAGCTCAAGGCCGGGCGGCGCGTGCGCCTGACCGCTGACAACCTGGACAACGTCGTGCTGACCGGCCGGGTGACTGCGCTGGATTCGGTCGTCGACGAGACCACACGCAATGTGAGGGTGCAGGCCACGTTCGCGAATCCGAACGGCAAGCTGCGTCCCGGGATGTTCGTCCAGGTGGAGGCGACCGCGGGCGCGAGCCAGTCGATCATCGCGCTGCCGGCCTCGGCGATCAGCTACGCGCCGTATGGCGACTCGGTCTTCGTCGTCTCCGACATGAAGGATCCCGCGGGCAAACCGTATCGCGGCGTCCGCCAGCAATTCGTGAAGCTTGGCGCCACGCGCGGCGACCAGATCGCGGTCGTCTCCGGCGTGAAGGCGGGCGAGGAAATCGTTACGTCGGGCGTGTTCAAGCTGCGCAACGGCGCTGCGGTCCAGGTGAACAACAAAGTGAAGCCCACCAACAACAAGGCTCCGAAACCCGAGGACAGTTAAATGAGGTTCACTGACCTCTTCGTCAAGCGGCCGGTCCTGGCCATCGTCGTCAACCTGGTGATCCTGATTGCGGGGCTGCAGGCGATCCGGGCGCTGAGCGTGCGTCAATACCCGCGCAGCGATATCGCCATCGTCAGAGTCTCCACGGTGTACGTCGGCGCCAACGCCGATCTCGTGCGCGGCTTCATCACCACGCCGCTCGAGCGCGTCGTCGCCAGCGCCGACGGGATCGACTACATGGAGTCGTCGAGCGCGCAGGGCCTCAGCACGATCACGGTGCACCTGAAGCTCAATTACGACACCAACGCCGCGTTGACGCAGATACAGGCGAAGGTGGCGCAGGTCCGCAACAACCTGCCGCCCGAAGCTGAGGCGCCGGTGATCGAGCTCGAGACGGCGGACAACCAGTTCGCCGCGATGTACATCGGGTTCTCGTCGGCGAACCTCGATCAGAACCAGATCACCGATTACCTCACGCGCGTCGTCCAGCCGAAGCTCAGCGCGGTCAGCGGCGTGCAGCGCGCCGACATCCTCGGCGACCGGACGTTCGCGATGCGGATCTGGCTCAAGCCGGACCAGATGGCCGCGCACAACATCTCGCCGTCGACGCTGCGGGAAGCGCTGCAGCAGAACAATTATCTGTCCGCGCTCGGACGAACGAAGGGGTCGATGGTGTCGGTGAACCTCATCGCCAACACGGACCTGCGGACGCCCGAGGAGTTTCGTCAGCTCGTCGTCAAGGAGCAGGACGGCGTCGTCGTGCGCCTCGGCGACATCGCGGATGTCGTGCTCGGCGCGGAGAATTACGAGCAGGACGTCCGCTTCAACGGCGAGACGGCGACGTTCATGGGCGTCTGGGTGTTGCCGACGGCAAACTCGCTCGATGTCATCAAGCGGGTGCGGGACCAGATCCCGGCTCTTCAGGCGCAGCTGCCGGCCGGCATGAAGGTCGGCATCCCCTACGATTCGACGGAGTACATTCAGGACGCCATCAGCGAAGTGCTACGGACGCTGTCCGAGACGCTCCTCATCGTCATCGTCGTCATCTTCCTGTTCCTCGGGTCGATCCGCTCGGTGATCATCCCAGTCGTCGCGATTCCGGTCTCGCTCATCGGCGCAGTGTTCCTGATGCTCGTGTCCGGTTTCACGGTGAATCTGCTGACGCTGCTCGCGATCGTGCTCTCTGTCGGCCTGGTTGTGGACGATGCGATCGTGATGGTGGAGAACGTGGAGCGGCACATCCAGCTCGGGAGTCCGCCAAGGCGGGCGGCGATCGAGGCCGCGCGCGAGCTGGTGGGGCCGATTATCGCGATGACGATCACTCTGGCCGCCGTATACGCGCCGATCGGCATCCAGGGCGGCCTCACGGGCGCGCTCTTCCGCGAGTTCGCGTTCACCCTCGCGGGCGCCGTGATCGTGTCGGGCGTGGTCGCGCTGACGCTCTCCCCTATGATGTCGGCGCGACTGCTGCGTGCCGGCGGGACGGAGCGCGGCTTCTCAGGCTGGATCAACCGGCGGTTCGACAGTGTGCGGCGGTTCTACACGCGCACGCTTGGGGCAACGCTCCGCTACCGCCCGGTCGTGCTCACCCTGTGGGTAATCGTGGCGGGCTTGATGGTGCCGTTCTACATGTTCTCGCAGCGCGAGCTCGCCCCGGCCGAGGATCAGGGCGTCGTGTTCTCGGTGCTGCAGGCTGCGGGCAACTCCACGCTCGATCAGACGAGGCTGTTTGCCTCACAGGTCCTTGATGTCTATCGTACGCTCCCCGAGACAGCGAGCACTTTTCAGATCGTCGGCCCGAGCAATGGCTTCGGCGGCATGGTGACGAAACCCTGGAGCCAGCGCACCCGGACGGCGCAGGAGCTGCTGATGGCGTCGATGGGACCGCTGTCGCAGATACCGGGTATCCGCGCGATCCCGCTCACGCCTCCACCGCTCCCCGGCGGCGGCGACTTCCCGGTGGACTTTGTGATCTCGTCTGCAGGCGAGCCGCAGCAGATCCGGGATATCGCCACTCAGCTCGTGCAGAAAGCGTTCATGAGCGGGATGTTCATCTTCGCCGACGCGGACGTGAAATTCGATCAGCCGCAGACGGAGGTGGTGTTCGACCGCGACAAGCTGCGATCGCAGGGGGTCGATCTCAGCAAGGCCGGGCGCGATCTGTCGACGCTGCTCGGTGGCGACTACGTCAACCGCTTCAGCATCCAGGGCCGGAGCTACAAGGTCATTCCGCAGGTCAAGCGGACGGAGCGCCTGACCCCGGATCAGCTGTCGAGCATGTACATCACCGGCTCGGACCGGCCGGAGGGCACGTCGGGATCGAACGGCGCGAAAGGCTACGGCGGCTCCTCCAGTAACCTGGTTCCGCTCTCGACGTTCGCGAGCTTGAAGACGACCGCCGAACCGCGCGAGCTGAAGAAGTTTCAGCAGCTCAACGCGGTTCGCGTGCAGGGCGTGATCCCGCCGCCGGTTCCTCTGGATCAGGCCCTTGGATTCCTGGAGAACGAGGCGAAAGCGATTCTCCCGCAGGGGTTCACGATCGACTACGCGGGTGAGTCACGTCAGCTCAGGACAGAGGGCAGCAAGTTCCTCGGCACGTTTCTGCTTTCCGCGGTGCTGATTTATCTGGTGCTCGCCGCGCAGTTCGAGAGCTTCCGGGATCCATTCATCATCCTGGCCGGCTCGGTGCCGCTCGCGGTGTCCGGCGCGTTGGCGTTCTCGTTCCTGGGCCTGACCACGCTCAACATCTACAGTCAGGTCGGACTGATCACGCTCGTCGGTCTGATCGCGAAGAACGGCATCCTGATCGTCGAGTTCGCGAATCACCTGCAGGAGCGCGGGAAGACGAAGCTCGAAGCCGTCATCGAGGCGGCCGGCACACGGCTGCGGCCGATCCTGATGACGACCGCGGCGACCGTCATGGGCCACTTCCCATTGGTGATCGCGACGGGGCCTGGCGCCGGCGCGCGCAACAGCATCGGGATCATGCTGGTCAGCGGCATGATCATCGGCACGATGTTCACGCTATTCGTCGTGCCGTCGATCTACATGCTCATCGCCCGGAAGCACGTCGCGGTGGAGTCCGAGGCCGAGGCGCCGGTCGCAGTCGGCGAGGTGGCGATGGCGAGGACGTTCGAATCGGCCTAGCGCTGACGCTGAAAACGTTCAGGGTGCACCCTGCACCGGCACCCTGAACGTTGCACCCTGAACGTTGCGCGTTTCAGCGGTATCGCGCCACTGTCGCCGCCGAAGGCGGCGGGGTAATGAGCGACACGATCACCATCAACCCGCACGAGATGACCGTCATCGGCACGACCGGCATGAGCCCGTACCACGCCAGCGCGCCCGGCACGCGCGCGGTGTAGAGGACGGCGAACGCGGTCCACACCGCCACGGCGAACGCCCCCCACTTGGTGCTCCGTTTCCAGAAGAGCGCGGCCACGAGGAGCGGCGAAAGCGCGGCGTAGCCGGAAAACGCGTACTGCACGGCGAGATCGAAGATGCCCTGCGGGGCGCGGAGCGCGACGACGTAAGCGACGACAGTCAGCACGACGACGAAGATCCGACCTGTCTGGACCTGTACCGTTTCGCCGAAGCGCGCCTTCCCGCCGTAGAACGCGAACACGTCCTCAGTGAACATCGTCGAGAGCGCGAGGATCTGCGAGTCGCTGGCCATGACCGCGGCCATGATCCCGGCGCCCAGCAGGCCCGCCAGCCAGAGCGGCGCGTAGCGATCGAGCATCACCAGCACGACGTCGTCGCCCGCGGCGCGGCGTCGCAGCGCGGCGCGGTCGTCCGGGGACATCGACGCCGGCGCCACGGCGAGCGCCTGTCGGGCCTCCAGCTTCTGCTGAATCCGCGGCACGTCGCGCATCGAGTTCGCCGCCACGCCCAGAAACACGCACGGCAGCCAGATCGCCAGAATGCAGAGCGGATAGAAGATGACCGTCCGCTTGAACTGCACCAGCCGGCGCGCGGTCAGGCAGAAAATCGTGATGTGCGGAAACGCAATCGTCGAGAGCGGAATGAACGTGTAGCTGAAGAAGAAAAGCGGAGAGACGCGCTCGCGCGTCAGCAGCGGCGCGGTCGCCGGCGACGCGAGCAGCGTCTCCATCGCGGTGTCGAAGCCGCCGAGGCCGCGACCGATCACGACGAGCGCCACGGCACCGAACGAGAGGAACAGCACCGTCTGAAACGTGTTCACCCACGCTGTGCCGCGCATACCGCCAAAAAACACATAGCTCATGACGACGAGCGCGACCACCGCCCCGCCCAGCCAGTACGGCACCACGCCGCCGCTGATGCCGCTGAGCGCCGTGCCGCCCCCCATGACCCCGATGATGATGTAGGGCACGAGCAGCGCCGCCTGCACGGCGAAGATGACGGTCCCGATGTGGCCGCATTCCCACCTGTCGCGGAACATCTGGACGGGCGTGATGAAGCCGTGGCGCTTGCCGAGCGCCCACATCCGCGTGCCGATGAAGAACAGCGTGAGCGGAATGATGAAGGCCGACGAGGACGCCATCAGTCCGAACGTGACGATCCCGTTCGCAAACGCATGGCCGGCGGACCCAAGGATCGTGAACGCCGTCATGTTCGTGCCGAAGAGCGACAGCAGGAACACCGCGGGGCCGAGCGAACGGCCCGCGAGAAAGTACTCTTCGGCCTGTCCACCGCCACGCTCCGCGTGGCGAAACGCAAAGATGCCGATGTAGAGAACCACCGCGAGGTAGGAAAAGACGATGACGGCCGGAATCAACGACGGTCCTGTTCGAGGTGGCCGGGCCAGGCGTACTTCGTCAGCGCCCACATGAGGAGCGCGGCGGCCGCGCAGTACGCGCCGTGGTAGGCGAGACCCACCGGCAGGAATCCGAAGACCAGAGGCTCGGCGGTCCGCCAGAACCAGACGTCCTGGTGAAGCGCGTAGAGCGCGAAGATGACGACGGCCCAGAGGATACGGCTCGACATGCTGATTGGACGTGTTTATCACACGCCCGGCCGTTCAGCGAAGAGCCGGCCCGGTTGTCGCCGCGCGACGCAAGGCAGATACAATTGGCGTCGCCGTTCAACGTTTCTATTTCTTACTTTTCTGTGGGGGTTTCAATGAGTTGGCAGGCGTATGTCGCCGGTGCGGTGCTCTCCTGGGGCGTGTATGGCGCGATGCTGCACCAGGGGCAGGTAAAGCTCGGAAGCCCCATGCGCGCGCTGTTGTGCGTCGGCGTCGCGTACTTCCTGATTGGCGTGCTCGTGCCGGTGGCGGCGCTCCTGTCACAGGATCAGCTGCGCGGCTTCAACGGTTCCGGGACGACGGCCGCGACGATCGCCGGCGCGCTCGGGGCGATTGGCGCCGTCTGCATCATCTATTCGTTTCGCGCGGGTGGCTCGCCGACCTACGTCATGCCGCTCGTGTTCGGCGGCGCCCCGCTCATCAACGTTCTCTACACGATGGTCATCCACCCGCCGAAGACCGCGCCGAATCCGATGCTGTATCTCGGCTTCCTGATCACGGCGGTGGGTGCGGCGATGGTGTTGTATTTTCGGCCGGCGGCTTAGCGATCGAGAAAGCCGCCTGCCGCTGTTTGCGATCCGCTGTCCGCTGTCGGCTCGGGCAATTTTCGGCAGACGGGCCTTTACCCGAGCGGTATTCAGGCTGCATGTTCCGCGGCACGTGCGTGAACCTGCTTCGTGTTAGCCGCCCGTGTCGGAATTGCCCGAGCGGAAAGCGAACAGCGGACGGCGGACAGCGGAAAGCGAACAGCGAACAGCGGACAGCGGACAGCGGACAGCGGACAGCGGACAGCGGACAGCGAGAACGATCACTCGTTCCGTGCCGTTCCGATCGCATAAAGATGCTTTTCTGTCCGGAGAAAAATCTGTCCCTGCGAAATCGCGACTGTGCTGAGCGTGTACTCGTCCATCGCGTTCTCGGCGAGCAGCTGAAACTTGGGACCGGCTGAGAAGACCGACGTCAGGCCGTCTTCGTTCGTGACGTAGATCCGGCCGTCCGCGAGGATCGGCGACGCACTGTACGTCCCGGGTTTCAGCCGTTCGGGGCCGTACAGCACTTGTCCGTTCGTCACGTCCACGCAGTGGACGACGCCGCGATCGTTGACGACGAAGAGGTGTCGGCCGTCGCTGACGGGCGTGGGCACGTCAGGACCACCGCGATCGAAGGTCCAGATGGTGTGGGTATCGGTCGCATCGCCGCGCGCGCCCGCCTTAATCCCCAGGATCGGGTTCTCGCGCGACGGCGCAATCACCGTCGAGCCGACGACGAGCGGCGACGCAACGATCCGGCCGTCGGGACGGTTCGTGGGATTGAGCCCGCGGATCCGCCAGAGTTCCTTGCCCGTGGCCGGATCGTGCCCGGTCACGACGTCGCCGCCGGTGATGACGATCTCGGTCGTGGACCCGTACTTCAGGAGCGCAGGCGTCGTGTAGGAATCAGGGGATTCCCGGATCGCGTCGGTCGGCCGCTCGACCCGCCAGATAGTCTCGCCTGTCTTCTTGTCGATCCGCAGTACGTAGGACGGATCGTCGGTCTTCATGCCGTGCAGGACCTGTACATACAGGGCGTTCTCGTGCAGCAGCGGCGAGGACGCGTAGCCCCAGTTCAGGCCGAACCGGCCGTAGTCCTTCTGGATGTCGCGGTGCCAGATCTCGGCGCCGCTGAAATCGAACGCTTTGAGAATGCCCGTGCCGGTCATGACCCAGACGTTCGTGCCGTCGGTCACGGGTGAGGGTGACGACATGTTCTGTTTGCGCTGCTGGTTGTTGCCGCCGCTGAGCGGGCGCTTCCAGAGCACGGCACCCTTCGCGCGGTCCACACACCAGAGCTCGAGCTCACCTGACGCGAGCGCGGTGGCCACGTTGAGAAAAACACGATCGTTCCAGACGATCGGCGTCGCCCCGCTGCGGCTCGGCATCTCGAGTTTCCACGCGACGTTCTCGGTCTGACTCCACGTCAGCGGCAGCCCTGTTTCCCGACTCACTCCGTTCAACTCGGGCCCGCGCCACTGCGGCCAGTTGTCCGCAGAGAGCGTCGCGACTCCGGCCAGTCCGAGGGTGAGGGCGAGCACGATCCGTCTCATCACCGGCGCAACCTCCAAGAGAACTATCCTAGATCAGGAACTCGAGACAGCTGCTACGGCAGAGTCCGGCGTCAGCCGAATGCGTTCTAGATCACGGAGGGCATCGTGAACGATCTCTTTTCCGATGTCCGGATGGGCTTTCGGCAGTTGCGCCGCGCGCCATCGGTCGCGGCTGCCGCGGTATTGACACTAGCGCTCGGGATCGGATCGACCACGGCGGTGTTCAGCTTCGTGGCCGGAGTCATGTCGGTCTCTCGGCCGGTCGACGATATGGAGCGCCGGGTCGCCCTCTGGTCACACAACCGCGGCGAATCGGAGACCAAGCGAGCCGTGTCCCCTGCCGATTTCCTCGATTGGCATCGTCGCGCGACGTCCGTGGATCAGATTGTCGCGACCCGTCGACGCTTCTTCAATCTGTCAGGATCCGGTCTGCCGGTGCGCGTGAGCGGCAGCGAGGTGAGCCCGGGGTACGTCGAGTTCTTTCAGATTCGTCCGGCAGCAGGACGCAGCTTCAACGACGATGACGCGAGGCGGGGTGCGCCGCGCGTGGCGATCGCATCGGAGCGATTCTGGCGGACACAGTTGGCGTCGAACCCAAATCTCGTCGGGCAGACGATCCGCCTCGACGGCGAACCCGTCACCGTCGTCGGCGTCCTGCCGCCGCGGCCGGACTTCGATGGCATCCTCGTACCGCTATCGCTGGAGACGCTCGCGACCGACCGGGCCGACCGCAGCCTGTTCGTGTGGGGGCGCCTGAAGCCTGGAATCTCAATCGGGCAGGCTCGTGGCGAGATGGAAGCGATCGGCCGCGCGCTCGAAACCGAGTATCCAGCGACCAACCGCGGATGGACGATCAACACCCAGCCGCTGCGGGATGAGTTCATCGGACCGCAGGCCCGGCTCGCGTTCGGCTTGCTCCTCGCCATGGCTGTGACGGTCCTCGTCATCGGCTGTTTCAACATCGCGAACCTGCTGCTGGCGCGCGGTGTGGCGCGACGAGGCGAGTTCGCCGTGCGAAAGGCGCTAGGCGCGGGCAGCTGGCGCATCGCACGTCAGCTGCTGATGGAATGCGGGGTGATCGTCCTGGTGGGGGCCGCCGCGAGCCTGTTCGTTGCACGCTGGGTCATCGCTCTTTTCGACAGCAACTTTCCGCTCGAGTCGCCGTGGGTCGATGGCAGTGTGCTCAGCCTTCGCATGCTGGGCGTGACCGCTGCGGGCGCGCTGCTTGCGACGGTGGTTGCGGGACTCTTGCCGGCTCTGACCTCGCGGAGGATCAACCTCGTCGAGGGGCTGCACGAGGCTGGCAGGAACGTCTCCGGCGGCTCGCAGCGGCGCATCGCGCGTGTGCTCGTCGGCGCCCAGGTCGCGCTGGCCGTCGTCCTCTTGATTGTCGCGGGCCTGCTCGCGCGAACGATGAACGCGCTGCAGCGGCTCGAGCCAGGTTTTGACGTCACTCACCTTCTCAGTGCGCGCGTGGCGCTGCCGGCCACAGTGTCAGAGGAAGCGGCGGCTCGCTGGTTCGCAGAAGCGATCGAACGTGGCCGCGCGATCCCCGGCGTCACCGGCGCGGCCGGAGCGAGCCGCCTGCCGTTCGCGGGCAGTCGCTTCAATCCGAATCGCAGCCTTCTCATCGAGGGGCGCGCGACGGGGTTGCGACCGGACGAAGGCGCGTTTGCCATCGACTACGTCGTGTCGCCGGGCTACTTCGCGACCATGAAACTACCGCTCAAGGAAGGACGGGAGTTCTCGCCTGGAGACGACGCGGGCGCACCGTTCGTGGCGGTCATCAGCGAGACGCTGGCCAGGCGCTATTGGGCGGGACGATCGCCGCTGGGCGTACGGCTCCGTCAGGGCGATGAGCCCCAGGGCATCTGGCGCACCGTCGTCGGCGTCGTGGGTGACGTCCGGAATGACGATGCCGATCAGCCGCCGCTACCATATCTCTACCTTCCGCTGGCGCAGCACCCGCAGCGAGCGTTCTCGATTGTGGTCAGAACCACCGGGAGACCAGAAGCCCTCGCCGACACATTGAGGAGAGCGATCGCGGCGTACGATCCGCAGCAGCCGCTGTTCGACGTGCAGTCGATGGAGGCGATTCTCGATGCCGACCTGCGGCAGTCGGTCGTGCTCATCGAGATTCTCAATGGCTTCGCCGCCGTCGCCCTGGGGCTTGCCGGTCTGGGCATCTGGGGTGTCGTCTCGCAGCTCGTCGCGCAACGGTCGAAAGAAATTGGCGTTCGAATGGCGCTCGGCGCGACAGCCGCTCAAGTGACGGGGCTCGTGGCCCGTGTGGGACTGCTCCCGGTGGCGATCGGGCTCATTTTCGGGCTCGGTGCTGGACTCGTGATGGCCCGACTCTTCCGCAGCGTGCTGTTCGGCGTCACGCCTGCCGATCCGCTGACGTTGATCGCCACCTGCGGCCTCATGCTGACCATCGCCGTCTGTGCCATCGCGAGTCCTGTACGCCGCGCCCTGCGCCTCGATCCGGTTCAGGTCCTTCGATCTGAGTAGCGGCCGCGCGGCTTGAATTCCATGATGCGCTTGAACCCTCGCAGCTTATCCGTACAGTTCATGGGCCGTTCATCATCGGCTGGTCAATAATGGGCGCAATGCGCGATGGATGCAGGGCCAGCGCAGTAGTGCTGGCCGTCGGAGGCGTACTGTCTCTGCTGTCCGCCGCACCTTCCGCGCAAGCGCCTCCTGTCCTGACGCTCGACGCCGCGTTCGCGCGCGCGCTCGAGGCCAACCCCACGATTGCCGCGTCGCGCCTGCGCCGGCCGGTCGACCTGGCCGGCATCGATGTCGCCCGCGAGCGACCCAACCCCGAAGCGCACGTCGAGTTCGAGCGCGAGACGCCGAAGGAGGCCTACGGCATGGGGATACCGATCGAGCTCGGCGGGAAGCGCGGCAAGCGCGTGGCCGTCGGCGAGGCCACACTCAGAACCGGTGAGGCGGAGCTCGCGCAGACGACGATCGAAGTGCGGAACGCCGTACGTCGCGCGTATTTCACCCGCGTAATCGCCGAGGCCCGGCTCACGCTGCTCAGCGAGCTCCGGGACCTCGCGACGCGTGTCCGTGACGCGGCGCAGGCGCGCTTCACGGCGGGCAGCGCCCCGCGTCTCGAAGTTCTGCAAGCCGAGCTCGCGCTGGCACAGGTCGACAACGACGCCGTAAGCGCGAAGGCCGCCGCGGACGGCGCGCGCGTACAGCTCAACGCGCTCCTCGCCTTTCCGCTCGACGCCGCACCCGCGCTCGCGACACCGGCGGAAGCCGGCGTGGTCGTCTCGCCCGCCGATGCGGCGACGCGGGCGCAGTCATCGAGCAGCGAGATCGCGGTCATCGATCGGCGGATCGCCGAGCAACGCGCGAGGCTGGCGCTCGCGCAGGCCAATCGCGTCCCGGACATCACGCCTGATGGGACGATCACCCGCAACGCCGACCCGGAGTTCAACGTCGGCTGGCGCGCGGCGGTCGCGATGACGGTGCCGATCGTCACGAGTCACCGCGCGGGGGTGCGCGTCGAGGAGGCAGCGCTGACCCAGCTGACCGGTCAGCGTGCAGCAGCGCTCGCCCGGATCACCGGCGACGCGGTGTCGGCGGCGACCGTGGCCGACGCGCAGCGCCAGCAGTACTTGCGATACCGCGATCAGATTCTCCCTCAGGCAACCGAGGTCGAGCGCATGGCCGAGGATTCGTACAAGCTGGGACAGACCGGAATCTCCGCGTTCCTGCTGGCGCTTCAGGCCACCCGCGACGCTCGACTGCGCGCCTTGCAGGCTGCGCTCGACTTCCAGAATGCACTCGCGGATCTCGAGCGCGCGATGGGAACCCCGCTCCCATGACCTTCCCGCGTCGCGTCTTCGTCGTCGTCGCCTGTGGCTTCGTGCTCGCCGCCTGTTCGCACGAGGCACCCGAGCAAGTCGAAACGCAGACGGTGGTGCCCGTCACGACCGAGGCCGCCGCCTTCGGCACGATCCTCACTCAGGTGCACGCCACCGGATCGATCGAGCCGGCACCGGGTGCCGATCTCCTCGTTCGCGCACCGGAGGCCGCGCGCATCGCGGAGATGCCGAAAGCCGAAGGGGACGTCGTCCGCAGCGGTGACGTGCTCGTGCGGTTCGACATTCCGTCCCTCAGTGCGGAGGCTGCCGCCAAGCGCGCCGAGGTGGCGCACGCCGAAGCGCGCATCAAGAACGCGAAAGCGGCGCAGACCCGCGCGCACGATCTGTACGATCGCGGGGTCGCGGCGCGGAAGGAGGTCGAGGACGCAGACCGCGAGATCGCCGACGCGGAAGCCGCCCTCGCCGAAGCGACGGCAGCACTAGGCTCGGCCGACACGCTGGCCGCGCGCGCGGTCGTCCGGGCGGCTTTCGACGGCGTAGTGGCCCAGCGTACGCACAACCCCGGCGACTTCGTCGATGCCTCGGCCACCGAGCCCGTACTCCGGGTCATCGATCCGCGGCGCCTGGAAGTACGCGCGGCGATCCCCATCCCTGACGTTCCGCGGATCGTTCCGGGCGCATCGGCGAAGCTGGTGTCGGCCACGGAGGGAGATCCGGAAGAGTTGAAGGTCCTGACGCGGCCCGCCGCCGTGCTGCCCGGCGCCGCCGCCGCACAGGCGCGGCTCGCCTTCGTAGCGCATACCAAGCTCGCGGCCGGAACGCCGGTGCAGGTCGACATCGATGCCGAGCAGCACAAGAACGTCCTCGTGGTCCCCGTCGCCGCGATCGTGCGCGAGGGGGACGAGACCGCCGTGTTTGTCGCCGAAGGGGGCAAAGCCCACCGCCGGAAGATTGAGGTGGGCGTCGCCGATGAATCGCACGTGGAAGTGAAATCCGGGCTCAAGGCTGGTGAGCTCGTGATCGTGCGCGGGCAAACCGGGTTACCCGACGGCGCCTCGATCAGCCTCGCCGCCACGGCAAAATGAGCGTCGCCTCCACAGCCATCCGGCACTCGCGCGCGGCGATCGTCGTGTCGATCGCGCTCGTAGTGGCCGGCGCCATCGCGGCGTGGTCGCTGCCCAGCAGCATCTACCCTCCGCTCGAATTCCCCCGCATCGTCATCATCGCCCGCAGCGGAACGCTGCCCTCGCAATCGATGGTGTTGACCGTCACGCGGCCGGTCGAACAGGCGGTCAGGGAGGTTCCGGGGATCCGCAGAGTTCGATCGACCACCATCCGAGGCGGCGCGGAGATCTCGGCGCAGTTCGATCCATCGACCGACATGATCGTCGCGCTGCAACAGGTGCAGAACCGCGTCGCGGAGATTCGCGGGGACATGCCGGCGGATACCGACCTCATCGTCGAGCGGCTGACGCCGGCCGTTTTCCCGATGTTCATTCTCAGCCTGACCGGGAGCGTGCCGACCGCAGATCTGAACGATTACGCGCTGTACGTGATGCGGCCGTCGCTTGCACGGGTCCCCGGTGCAGGCCGGATCGAGGTGCTCGCCAGCGACACGCGCGAGATCGAGGTGGTCCTCGATCCGCGAAAGCTCACGGCGGCCAACCTGACGGTCCCGGATGTCTCCGCCGCACTCAAGGCACAGAATCAGCTTGTCCCGGTCGGGCGATTCGCCGAGTCAGGCCAGCAGCACCTCAGCCTCGCGTCGGGCTTGTGGACCAGCATCGATCAGATCGAATCAGCGCCGGTGCTGTCGAAGAACGGCGCGACGATTCGCGTCGCGGATCTCGGCGAAGTCTTTCCCGGCTCTCCGGATCGCACCCTGCTCGTGACCGGCAACGGACGTGATGCGGTCTCAATCAGCATCTCCCAGCAGATCGGCGCGAACATCCTGAACCTCAAGCGCGGACTCGAGGCGGCCGTCAGTGATCTGACGCACGCGCTGCCCGCCGGTCTGCACATCACCAAGGTCTACGACCTTGCGGAATTCGTCAGCTCGGCGATCGCCAACGTTCGGGACGCCATCCTGATCGGTGGGTTCCTCGCGATCATCGTCCTCATCGTGTTCCTGCGTGACCTGCGGCTCACAGCGATCGCGGCGCTGACGCTGCCGCTCGCCGTCATCCCGACCTTTGCTTTCATGCGCGTGTTCGGCGGCTCGATCAACCTGATGTCGATGGGCGGCCTCGCCGTCGCCATCGGCCTGGTCATCGACGATGCGGTCGTGGTCGTGGAAAACATTTACAGGCGCGCCGCGGAAGGCAGTGGGCAGGTGGATGTGGCGGTGTCCGAGCTGATCGCGCCCCTGGTCAGTTCGACCCTGACGACGGTCGTCGTCTTCGCGCCGCTCGGCCTGCTGTCCGGCGTCTCGGGTCAGTTTTTTCGCGCGCTGTCGCTGAGCCTCAGCGTCGCCGTCCTCCTCTCCCTCGGCCTGGCCATCACCGTCGTTCCGCTCCTGGCGCAGCGCGCGTTCAAACACCACACCGCGCGCCCGATGACGTCGGGCCGCCTGACCGCACTGTACCAGCGGTGGGTCGGTTTCATGGTGCGCCGTCCGTTCGTCGCCGTCGCGGTCGCGGTGTTACTGGCGGTTGCGACGGTCGGCCTGTACACGAAGATCGGCACGGGGTTCCTGCCTCCGGCGGACGAGGGTGGATTCGTCATCGACTACCTGACCCCGGCCGGCACCGCCCTCGACGAAACCGATCGTCAGGTGCGCGCGATGGAGAAGGTCATCTCCGCCACGCCGGAAGTTGCCGCCTACTCCAGGCGGACGGGGTCCGAGCTCGGGCTCTTCGCGACGCCGCAGAACACAGGCGACATCCTGGTGCGGCTGAAGCCGCGGAACGAGCGCTCGCGTTCGGCTGAGGAGATCATCTCGGCGTTGCGGCCGGCGTTACAGGAGGCAGCGCCCACAGCGGAAATCGAGTTCGTGCAGCTCCTCCAGGACATGCTCGGCGATCTCGAAGGCAACCCCACGCCGATTGAAGTGAAGATCTTCGGCGACGATACCGCCGTCCTCGGAGAGCTTGCCGAGCCGGTCGAAGAAATGCTCGGCAAGATCGAGGGCGTCGTGGATGTCGTGGGCATGCAGCAAGGGAATCCCGAAACAACCTGGACCGTCGATCCGGTGGCCGCCGCACGTTACGGGCTGTCAGCCGAACAGGTGTCCGTGCAGCTCTCGGCGGCGTGGCTCGGCGACGTGGCGACGGATCTGCGGCTGCTCGATCGCCGCATCCCGGTGCGGGTGCGTTATCCTGATGCATTCAGGCTCGACCCTGCCAAGCTGGCTCAGACGCTGGTGCGCACCGCCGACGGGCAGCTGATTCCAGTCACGACGGTCACCCGAACGAGCCGCTCGGATGGACAGGCACAGCTCCTGCGCGAGAACCTGCGCGGCATGGCACTGGTCACCGGCAGGTTGGAAGGCCGCGACCTCGGCAGTGCGGTCGACGAGATTCGCTCGCGGCTGGCGCAGATGAAGCTGCCAATCGGCTACACCTACGAGATTGGCGGGCAGTACGAATCGCAGCGCCAGGCGTTCCGCGAGCTGCTGATGGTATTCGGGATCGCGATCTTTCTCGTGTTCACGATCCTGGTGATCCAGTTCCGGGCGTTCATTCCGGCTTTTCTGATCCTGCTGGCCGCGCCGTTGTCGATTGGTGGAGCGCTGCTGCTCCTGCTGTTGACCGGAACGGACCTGAACGTGTCGTCGGCGATGGGTCTCATCCTGCTCATCGGCCTTGTCGTCAAGAACGGCATCATGCTGCTCGACTACACGGAGCGGCTGCACGAGAGCGGCGAGCCATTCGACGCCGCCGTCGCGCACGCGGGCCGCATCCGGCTGCGGCCGATACTCATGACGACCTTCTGCACGCTCTTCGGGTTGCTGCCGCTCGGTCTCGGACTCGGATCCGGCGCCGAGCTGCAGAAGCCGCTGGCGCTGGCGGTCATCGGCGGGCTGACGCTCTCGACGCCAATCACGCTGCTGATCGTGCCCGGACTCTATGCGGCGTTCAAAGCCCGCCGTGCGTAATTGTCACCGAATCGACGTGATAGAGCTCTGACACACGTGCGGCTACTGCTGGTAGAAGACGAACCGGACGCAGCCAGGATGCTGGCAAAGGGGCTGCGCGAGCAGGCGTATGCCGTAGACGTCGCCGCTGACGGCCGGACCGCTCTCTTTCGGGCCAGCACGACCGACTACGACGCGATCATCCTCGACGTCCTGCTTCCCGACATCGACGGCCTGAGTGTCTGCCGCCGGCTCCGCAGTGCGAGCTCCTCGGTCCCGATCCTCATGCTGACTGCGCGCGACGCGGTTCAGGCGCGCGTCCAGGGACTGGACAGCGGCGCCGACGATTACCTGACGAAACCGTTCGACTTCGGCGAGCTGCTCGCGCGGCTTCGCGCGCTCATCCGGCGCGGCGTCCGGCCGCCGCTCCCCGAACGCCTGACCGTCGGGCCGCTGGTCCTCGACACGCGAGCGCGCGAGGTCACCAAGCGCGGGCGCAGGCTGCCGCTGACCACACGCGAGTACGCGCTGCTCGAGTACTTCGCGCGCCATGCCAGCCGGGTGATCGGCCGTGCGGAGATTGCCGAGCACGTGTGGGACGACTCGTACGACCCGCTGTCGAACGTCATCGATGTCTACGTTCAGCGCCTGAGGCGTAAGATCGACGACGCTGGTGGGGAGTCGATGATTCGAACCCGCCGCGGCGAGGGTTATGCGCTGACGCCACCCGAGTGACCGTCCCCATTACTGACTGGCGAGACCAATCGTGGCTCTCTCAATCCGCGCGCGGCTGACCGCCTGGTACAGCGCCGTCGTCCTCATCGTGCTGGCGGTTGTCGCCGTCACGCTCTCGATCGTGCACGCCCGGCTGGGGATCGCGCGAATCGACGACCTGCTCGCCGGGGACCTCACGTCCGCGACGGGGGTTTTCCGCAACGAGATCGCTGAGCGGTTGGCCGTGCCGGATGCCGCGCAGGACGCGCTGTCCGAGCTCGAGATTCCGGGAAGCGGCATCGCAATCATCGGTCGCGGCGGCCGTATCTTCGCGTCCCGGTCGTCGGGTGCACCGGATCTGTCGTCGCTGGTGTCCACGATCTCGACCGAATCCCCGGTCACCCTGCAAACGGCTGGTGGCCCGGTGCGCGCGCGGGCTGCCGACGTCACGGTGAGCGGCGAAGTCGTTCGAGTCGTGACGTGGACGTCGCTCAAGCCGTTCGCGCGCGAGCGCGCAACGGTGGGTTACACGCTGGCCATCGCGATCTCCGTGGCGCTGCTCGTGGCCGCCACCGGCGGATGGCTCTCCGGCCGTCAGGCGCTCCGGCCGCTCGCGCTGATGGCGCACCAGGCTGATCACATCGACACGCGGCGTCTCGATGAGCGGCTCGACATCCCGAATGCGGCGGATGAGCTCGGTATCCTGGGCGGCGCGTTCAACCGGGTGCTCGATCGGTTGTCAGCGGCGCTGACCGCGCAACGTCAGTTCATGGCTGACGCGTCACATCAGCTCCGAACCCCGATCTCGGTTGCGCGCACCGCGGCGCAGGTCACGCTGGCGCGGGAAGAACGGCCCGCGGCGGAGTATCGCGAGTCGCTCGAGCTCATCGCGGAGCAGACGCGGCGGCTGACCCGCATGGTCGAGGACATGTTCATGCTGGCGCTGGCCGATTGCGAGGCGCAACCGCTGCAGCCGGAGGACTTCTACCTGAACGAGGTGGTCGAGGACTGCGTCGCCGCGGCGCGCGTCCTCGGCGACGCGCGTCACGTCAGCATCACCGCGCACGCAACAGACGACGTGCAGTTCAAGGGAGACGAGACCCTGATTCGGCAAATGATCCTCAACCTGCTGGAGAACGCTATCCGCTATACGCCATCGAGTGAAACCGTCAGCGTCGGCATCGCGCGCAGCGAGGGCTCAGTACGGATCGACGTCTCCAACCCGGGTCCCGGGATCCCCGACGGCGATCGTGAGCGAATCTTCGAGCGGTTCGTCCGTCTCGATCCCGCTGGATCGTCGGGAGCCGGCGGTCTGGGCCTTCCCATCGCCCGTTGGATTGCGGAAGCGCACGGCGGGAGCCTTCAGCTCGACACCGAGGCGACGGGCGGCACCCGTTTCGTCGCGCTGCTTCCGCTGAAGTCGTGACCGGTCAACGGAAGGAGCGCCAGCCTGGCAGCGCCGTGTAGAATCCCGGCATGCGACTTCGACATCTCGTTGCTCTGCTGGTCGTGTCCCTGGGTAGTGCGGGCCTCAACGCCGATGACTGGCCGCAGTGGCGCGGACCCGCGGCGAGCGGCGTCGCGCCGGATCGCACGCTTCCGACGCGCTGGAGCGCGACGGAGAACGTGGCATGGAAAGCACCCATCGCCGGCGTGGGCGTCTCGACGCCGATCGTCAGCGGCGATCGGGTTTTCGTGACCTCGCAGATCGGTGCCGGCCTCAGACGCGAGGGGAATCACCCGCGGCTCGTGCAGGGCGGTGACGCGGCGGCGCAAGGCGAGCGCGCGCTCGGCGCGGGACATCCGGTCGACGCCGGCAAGACGTTTTTCGTTGTGGAAGCCTTTGCGCGCGCAGGCGGCAAGCGCGTCTGGGAGCGACGGATCGAGGCGGAGGGCACGCTCACCCCCGTCCACGACAAGCACAATCTCGCGACACCCAGCCCGGTCAGCGACGGCTCGCTGGTCTTCGCGTGGTTCGGGACCGGGCAAATCGCCGCGCTCGATCGCAACGGCGCTATCGTCTGGCAGCGGCATCTCGGAAAGGAGATCGCGCCGTTCGACATTCAATGGGGGCACGGCAGCTCGCCGGCGCTCTACGACGATCTCCTGATCCTGCTCTGCGATCAGCCCTCGGCGTCATATCTCCTCGCGCTCGACAAACGCACCGGCAAGGATCGCTGGAAAGCCGATCGGGGAAAGGGACGCTCCTCCTACAGTACGCCGCTCATCGTCGAGAGCGCGGGCCGCGCGGAAGTCATCGTCAACTCGAGCGAGCGCATCGACGCCTACGACGCGCGGACCGGGGAGTTCCTGTGGTTTACCGGCGACACGAATCGGTTCCCCATTCCGTCACCGGTCGTGCACGAAGGGATCATCTACGCCAGCCGCGGCTACCGCAGCGGTCCTTACCTGGCGATCAAGCCGGGCGGACGCGGCGACATTACGGCCACGCATGTCACCTGGCAGGTCGGCACCGGTGCGCCTTACGTGTCGTCGCTGCTCTACTACGAGGGCGCAGTCTACATGGCCAATGACGTCGGTGTCCTGACCGTCATCGACGCGGCGACGGGTCAGCGGATCTGGCAGGAACGCGTGGACGGCGTGTTCTCCGCATCGCCGGTCGCCGGGGCGGGGCACGTCTATTTCGTCAGCGAGAACGGCGAGACGATCGTCCTCAAGGCCGGCCGGCAACCACAGGTTGTCGCGCGGAACGCGATCGGAGCCCGGGCCGTGGCATCACCGGCCATTTCGAACGGCCAGATCTTCATCCGCACCGACGATCAACTGTTCTGTATCGGGACGTAACCGGCCTCTGGCGTCCGCGGGGGCCTCACGAGCCGAGCTCGAAGGCGGCGACGTTCCAGCGGTCACGTGGCCTTCGCGCTCAGAATCCCCATGCGGACAGCGACGTCGCGTCCTTGATCAGGATCACAGCTCCGGCGGGAACCGGGTGCGCCCAGATCGGCGACTCCGCAACGGTGTAGCGCTTGACGACATCGAAGGACTGCGCGTTGGGACGGAACACGATCAGCTCTCCCTCCGTCGTCGTCGTCATCAGCAGCCCGCCGGCCGCAATGACCGCCGCGTTGTCCCCTTCCCGCCCGCGCGTGGTCCACAAAGTCTTCCCCGTTTTGGCATCGACACAGAAGAACTGTCCGCGGTTCCGGTGGGTCATGCCGAACAGCAAGCCACTCAGCTCGACAGATGAGCTCATGTACATGGGGGCATCCGGATTCTGCCAGACCTGCTCGGTCGTCCACTTCCCCGCAGATTGCGTCACACGCACGGCCGTCAGCGGCTTCGACACACCGCCGTAGACGACGAGCTCGCCGGAGACGACCGCCGTCACGATGTTCTGGTCGTAGTCGGTCGTAAATGGGATCTGCCAGAGCTGTTTGCCGTCAGCGAGCGCGATGCCGATGACGTGCGACTGGGATTGCGTGACGATCTGGCGGACGCCGCGGAAGTCCGCGACGATCGGCGACGCGTATGACGGACCATCGCCGGTCCAGGCCCACCTGCTGGCGCCGGTCTGAGGATCGAGCGCGATGAGCGCGCCCTTTCCTCCACCACCCACGTGTACGATCAACAGATTCGACACGACGATCGGCGACATCGCAGTCCCGAAGTCAGGCACCGTCATGGGATAGTCGCTCTTGAAATCCTTGCGCCACAGCAGGCGGCCCGTGGATGCGTCCCATGCCGACAGAATCCCACTGATACCGAACGTGAACAGCCGCCCGCCGTCGACGACCGGTGTGGACTTTGGCCCTTTGCCATGCGTGGTCGCCGCCGGGTTCACCTGGTACGGCGCGTCGTACATCTGCCGCCAGATCTGTTTGCCGGTCGCGAGATCGAATGCCGTAACTGCCTCCCGATCGCTCACGCGTGACAGCAGATAGGCGTGCGCTCCGGAGACGACCGGAGATGCGTGACCCTCACCCGCGTCCACCTTCCAGATCTGCTTCATGCGATCGGGCCAGACCGCCGGTGCCTTGAACCCGGCCGTGACGCCGGTCCTCGACGGTCCGCGCCACTGATTCCAGTCCTGTGCTCGAAGAGACAGGGCACACACCAACAGGAGAAAAACGAGGACAAGTGAGCGCATAAATTCCTCCGTCATTCCGCTCTGAGTGCTTCGAGCATTCCGCCGCTCACCGCCGCGCGGGTAGCGACGAGCGATGAGAGGAGACCAGCGACAGCCACTGCGGCGAGCAGGGCGAAGAGTCCAGCGCCGGGTAACGTGCCGCCTCGACTCAGCCATGCGGGAGCCACCGCCAGGACGGCGCAGACGAGACCGGCGGCCAGCCCTGCGGTCAGGATGAGCACAGCTTCCGCGACAATCATGATCGACACGCGGCGTGCGTCGTAGCCGACGGCGCGAAGGAGCGCGAGCTCGCGGCGCCGCTCGAGGACGTTTCGAAACATCACGGTCGCGAGACCAATCGTGCCGAGGAGCAGACCCAGCCCGCCGAGCGCCTGGAACGTCGACAGGTAGGTGTTCTCGACGCGATGAAACGCCTCGAGCCGCTCGCCGGTCGTGACCGCATCCACGCCGAAGGGCTCGAGCTCGCGCTCGACGATGCCCGCAAGCGCCGAGGCCTCGGCCGCCGAGTGGACCGACGGATCGTCGATCAGAAAGAACTTGTAGCCTTGTTGCTGCGGAAAAAGCTCGGTGAACCGCGACTCCGCCATGACGAGCTGACCCTGAAGGACGCTGTCCTGAAGCGCGCCGACGAAGCGCAGATTCAATGGATGATCGGCGCCGATATCCACGGAGAAGCGATCGCCGACGCTCGCGTGCAGCACGTATTGGAGCGACGTGGCGTCCGCAATTACCGGCACTGCGCCGTCGTCGGCGCGGCGCTCGAGCAGCAGCCACGGATTCGCCCGCTCCGCATCAGTCGACGCCAGCGACGAGCCGAACGTGAACCGGTTGCTCTCGACGAACGCCGGCTCCGGCGCGATGATCGTCGGATTGGTAGGGCGGTACAGGTTCAGGCAGCTCGCGTCCTGCCCCTGACGTAAACGGAAGCGCGTGAAACGCGCAGGTGAAAGTTCGGGGGCGCGGATCAACAGCGCGTCACGCCCCGCGGCATCGTTGGGGTTGTGCAGCAGCGGAATCTCCGACTGCGCGAGCAGCACGAATCCGCCGGTTCCCGAGTGTGGATCGCTCGAGATCTCAGCCCCGCCGCGACGGAACGCATCGACCGAGACGATGATGAACGCCGCGGAAGCGATGAGCGCGGCCGACAGAACGCTTCGGGCCGGTCTGAACGACGCGCTCCGGAAGCCGAGCCGCGAGACCGCCCAGGTTCCTCGGCCTGCGATTAGCCGGCGATCGCGGAAGCGCAGCCAGCGCGAGAAGAACAGCAGGCACGCGACGAGGAGCGCCGCACCGGCGCCGAAGAACGCACCGGCCTGCGCCGTGCGATCGGCGAACCCGTAGGCCAGGAGCAACACGCCGAGTACCGTGAAGAGAATCACCATCCACGGGCCGCGGCGCAACGGTCCCGCCGCTGCCTCGGTATCAATCGCCTGCGCCGTAAGAAGCGATCGTGGGGTGAGCTTGCCGACGCTCCGAAGCGACACGACGACGCACAGGATTACTGCGAGCGCACCGCCGGCCGCGCCGATGACGAGCGACGGCCACGAGACGTGCAGAGTCAGGAGCGTTGTGCCCACGGCGCCGATCCACCACGTAGTCAGCGCGTACATGATCACCCGGCCGTAGGCGACGGCACCGGCAAGGCCGATGAGGGCGCCGGCGACCGCGAGCACGACCGCTTCCGACAGCAGCAGACCACGAAGGCTTGCGATGGTGTAGCCCGAGGCGCGCAGGATGCCGATCTGCCGCAGGCGCTGTTCGATTCCCAGCTTGAAGAAGAGCACGACGAGCAACAGCGCGGAGACAACCAAGAAGAAGCTGAAGTAGGTGAAGTACTCGCCGAAGTCCGTCGCGCCCGTGGCAGCCTGCAACGCGGCGGCGCGTGCGGGGTAGGTGGTTACGCCCAACGATGCGGGTGACAGCGCACCCCGGAGCTCGTCGCCGATAGCTTTCGACGCCTCCGTCACGTCGCTCCCAGCCGGAACGGCGAGACGCATCGAGGTGAGTGCGCCGTATCGCGACTGCCACAGCTCGCGGCCGCGCGCGTAGGGAATGAACGCTTTTGGAGTGGTCCGGTGCTCGTCCCAGTACTTTTCATCGACGGGACGGACGCGTGAAAGATCGATCGGAAACGGCGGATCCCAGTCCCCGAGGCTTTTCGCCGCGGTGATGCCCGGATACTCCGGCGCGAGTCGTCGATCGGCCGCGAGCCCGGCGATGGGAACGACCCGCGACAGCACGAAGCTGGCGGTTCGGGTTTGCAGGCCATCCGCAGGGCTCCAGAGGTAGTAGTCGACATCGATTCGATCGCCGGGTGCGGCCTGAAGCTCACCGGCGGCCCAATCGTTCAGAACGATCGCGTCGTCGCCTGACGCTCCCGGCGCCGCTGCTGTCCTCTGCCCGCTGTCCACGGGCTTGTAGCGTCCGGCTTTAGCCGGAGCTGACCCGCGTCCGGCTTTAGCCGGACCTGACCCTCCCGCTGTTGCCGAGACTTGCGGCAGCGCGTCGAGATTGGTCGCCGTGATGAGCGAGTACGGGATCTGCCGATCGCCGTGTCGAATCGTGTTCGCCAGGTAGGTGAACACCGGTATCACGTCGGTGTGCAGACGTTCCGCAGCCTTTCGCGTCGCGGTCTCGAGTGCCGGAGCGATGATGCCGCTGCCACTCTCCACGACGATCGCAGAGCCATCGGCTGTCCCTCCGACGCGAACCTCGAGATCGTCGAGCTTCAGAGCCGGAGCGACCGCACGTTCATCGGCGTGTGCGCCACTCACGAGGACTGTGTTGACGCGCCCTTGCACGGCCAGGTCGCGTTGAATCCGACGCAGCGGCGCGAAGAGCGCGCGGACCTCGGCCTGTTGGGGTTGAAGCGCGAACTCGCCGAGATGCTCGCGTGGCAACGTGCCCGATAGTTGGAGCCGCAACGTCCGCCCGACATCTTCCTTGCGGCCGAACAACGACTCCACGGGGATCGCGGACGGTTTCTGTGCACGCGCGAGCAGCACATCCCCCTCGAGCGCGCCGAGCTCGAGCGCGAGCGCGGGCGACAGGAACACGCCGTCGCGTGAGGCTTCACCGTTGAACGACCAGAACCGCTCGTCGACTCCGTAAACCAGGACGTTCGATGCCCGTCGTCCGCTCGCCTCATGCGTCACGAACCCGCTGGCGACGATCAGCGGCGCCGCGCCGCTGACCCCCGACGCGGCTTTGACGTCCGCCGCAAGCCCGTCACGGAAAAACCCCGTCGAGCTGACGACGGTATCGGTTCGTCCAAGACGTCCCAGCGCGAGGTCACGCAGGCTTCCCCGGACCGAGTCGCCGACGATCAGCGCGCCGGCGAGCACCGACACCGCGGTCGCAACGCCCAGCACCACCGCCAGGTTCGTGCGCCAATAGAACGTCGCGGTCCGAATGACGAATTTCAGAAAACGCACTTCTTTACCTAGTTTGCCTTGGGGCCCCACCCCCAAGGCCTGCCAGCGCTCGCTCTCTTTACTTAATGCGTCTGGGGCCCCACCCCCAGACGCTGCAGCTCGCGCGTTCGCGCTCGCTGCGGCTCAAGGCTGTTCTCCTGCCTTCTTCAACGTCCCCGCCGTCATCTCGTAGCGCATGGGAAAGCGCTCCGCGAGGGCGGCGCTGTGCGTGACGACGATGAGCATCGTGTGCTGCGCCGCGTGCAGTTCGAGGAGCAGTGACGCGACGACGTCGGCTGCCGCGCTGTCGAGATTGCCCGTCGGCTCATCGCAGAGCATCAGGACGGGCTGACGAATCAGCGCACGCGCCAGCGCGGCGCGCTGCTTTTCGCCCCCGGACAGCTCACCAGGACGATGGTCGAGGCGACTTCCGAGACCGACCTGTTCGAGCAGCGTGCGGGCGCGCTGCTGATCGCTCCCCGCGTCGCGCTCACCGGCGGGCGCAACCAGCGTCGGCGATAACACGTTCTCGAGGACCGAACACTGCGGAAGCAGCGAATGATCCTGGAACACGAATCCGATGCGCCGATTCCGAAATGCGGCCTGATCGCGCTCGCCGAGCGCGTACGGGTTCTCCCCTTCGATCGCAACGGTCCCGCTCGTCGGCGGCTCGAGAGCACCGAGGACGTACAGCAGTGTGCTCTTCCCGCTGCCCGAAGGGCCCATGATGGCGATGGCCTCACCCCGGTTCAACTCGAGCGAGACATCCGAGAGGATCTGAAGGTCGCCGCGTGGAGTCGGATACGACTTCGCGATGTTGGTAGCTATGAGCACAGTGGGATCAGTTCGTCTTCGTCTTCTTCAGCTCGTGATAGACGGCCTCGGCGGCCTCGGCCATGCGTCCTACGTGGTAGTGTTCGCGCACGCCCGCGGCCCCGGCCGCGCCAAGCGCCGCCGCGCGTCGAGGGTTGTTCCACAATTCAAGCAGACCATCAGCCAGCGCGTCGGCGTTGTCTGCCTCCACGATCAGCCCGCCACCGGTCCGTTCGACGATCTCCGGAAATGCGCCGCGACGCGGCTGGACGACCGGCACACCGCTCGCCATCGCCTCGAGCAGGAAGATGCCCTTCGGCTCCTGATACGTCGCCGGCACCGACAGGACGTCGAGGCTGTGCAGGAACGCGATCTTGCGCGCGCGATCGACCTCGCCACGATACTCGAACTGATCCTCGAACCCCCACTCGCGCACACGGCTGCGAATGCCATCGAGATACTCGCGGTGCTCGGGTGCGAGGTACCCGGCCGCCACCAGCCGGGACGGCCCGATGTTCGGCCGCGATCGCAACTGGCGATACGCCTCGACGAGCGCGTGCAGGCCCTTCTCTGGCGCGATGCGCGCGAAGAATCCGATCGTGAACGGGCCGCTGCGCTCTCGCGGCTTCGGGGTGTAGCCATCGAGGTTGATGCCCAGCGGTACCAGGCGCATCTTGTCACGCGGGATCCCGAGATACCCGGGCATGTAGTCCATGTAGTACTGACTGACGGCAATGAAGAGATCCACGTGCCGGCTGGCTTCTCTGATCAGGTCACGCGACTGCTGCCGGTACGGTTCGCCGAGCCCGTCGAGAAACAGATCCTCGCCCTGCAGCGTGCAACTGATCGGCACGTTCAAGGTACGGCGGATCGGCTCAGCGAGGCCGAGGAGCAGCGTGTACGGCAGGTTCACGACGTCGAATCGCGGCTCGCTGCACAGCCACTCGAGCAGCTTCGTCACTTCCTTCCGTTGATGACCTTCCTCGCCGCGTAACATCGACACCGTCAGCTCGCCGAGGCTCCTGGGATCCACCTTGACCTGACGATTAGTCGCCATGCGGATCACCCACTCGGCGTCCCACAGTCGGTCGAGGAAGCGTGGCGTGTGGCGGAAGATCGGCGAGTGCTGCTCGAGATAAACGCTGATGCCGCCAAAGAAGACGTGGTTCTGGCTGACGTTGCGTTCGTCGGTGCGTGTCGGCGTGTAGACCGGGGTTAGAACGACATCGTGCCCGCGCGCGAGGAGCTCAGCCGCCAACGCGTTGTCGCGCAGGCAGCTGCCGCAATACATCGTCCCCGCTCCGCCCGTGAACGACAGGATCCGCACGTCGGGCCAGTCTATCGCAGGGCGTTTCGGCCACGGTAGACACGAACACCGGTCACGCCACTCATCACGCGGCGTCACCGGATCGCGAAACTGTAAGCACCGGTCCGAGCTTGTATCTGCGATCGGGGTCGCGCCTGACGATAGTGCCACAAATTGCCTGACACGCCCTGCATCGACTCGAGGAACTCTCGCCGATAGAATCAGGCACGCGCCTTGCCTGCTACTGCAGGTCCCGCCGCAGTCAGCCGCGCATGTTAGACGATCTTCCATACGGTGAAGCGGTCGCGCTCACGATCGCTCTGATCCCCGCATTGCTGCAGTGGTGGTCCGGGCGGGCGTTCGTGCGCGTGATCGACGACCCGACCCTTCCCGAGCGACTGGCCGCGAACCAGCGGCGAAGCGGATCGGTCTTCGGTGTCGCGGTCGGCGTGCTGATCGTTGGATGGCCGGCTGAGTGGTTCTGGACGATCCCGCTCGTGGTCACGGGACGGATTGCCGCGATGTATCCGCTGCGCAGGTCCCTCTACAACGAGACCTGGAGTTTCGCGGGTTATCTCTGGTTCGTGGCGCGGGGCCTCCTGGCGTTCTGCGGTTTCTGGCTTGGCCTCATCTGGATGCCACTCTTCGCGAATCTTACAGGCGCGAACAGCTGGCTGCTGGCGGTCGGCCCGGCAGGACTGTTACTGGCGTGGAGCGTGAAGTCGAACGATCTGGTGCGCTTCCTTCTGCGTGCGCGGCCGATCGAGGACGCGGCCCTGGTGTCGCGCTTCACCGCGCTGGCGACCGCGGCCGGGATCCAGGTTCCACGCTTCGAATACTTCGATCTCCGGGGCGGTGCGATCGCCAATGCTATCGCGCTGCCCGGAATCCGTCGTTCAACAGTGGTCTTCACCGACACTCTGCTCGCCATGCTCGAGCCGGACGAAGCGGTGGCCATCTGCGCGCACGAGATTGCTCACCTCGAACACTACAACCCGACTTACATGCGGCGGGCCGGTCTCGTCACAGGTGTGCTCATCGCGATCGGCGTTGCCACGATTCCACTGGCGCGCGTGGTTGAATCCACCACCGGCATTGTCATCGTCTGGACGGGCGCGATCGTGCTGGCGCTGATCATGCGCGCGCGGTTCCGGCAGCATCATGAGACAGAGAGTGATCTCCGCGCGGTTGCGCTTACCGGCAACGCCGACGCGCTCATCTCAGGCTTGACGAAGCTCCATACGTTCGCCCGGATCCCGAGGCGGTGGGATGCCACGCGCGAGCGCCAGGCGACACATCCGAGCCTGGCGCGACGGATCCGCGCAATTCGCGCCGCGGCGGCGGTTGCTCCCGCCCCTCTTACATCAACGCCGTCGTTCAGCTTCTCCAGCGAAGACAGGACCCTCACGCTCACAGAACAGGCTCTCGAAATCATCGAGCGCCGCAACGCGGCCACGCACGTTCTCAAATACAACGGGTTGACGGAGCTTCGTCTGGACGCCGGAAAGGGCAAGGGCGTACGGCTGATCGCCGTGCAGCGCGACGGCAAGCGATGGGAGATCCCGGTCGCGGCGTCTGACCTGGCCGCGATACAGTCGGCACTCGACGTCGCGGATCTGCGTCTCGCCGAACCAGAGGATCTGTCACGCCACTGGCCTCGCCCGGTCAAAGTGCTCGCAGCGTTTGCGGCGCTCATCGCGCTGACGTTCGGTCAGTTCGCGATGCTCGTGCTCGCTGCACTGACGTCGATCGAACAGTCGGCGCCCTTCCTCGCGTCGGCCGGTGTCGCGTCGGTCACGAGCGGACTGCTGACGCTTCGCAATAGCGATCCTAAGCTGATCTCGTCAGCGGCCGGCCTGGCTGCACTGCTCATCGTGTTCGGGGGCGTGCTCATCTGGATGGCGTGGAGCGTCCGGGCAGAGGTGAAGCCCAGACGGATGCGCGTGTTGCTCGCAGTACTGACCCTGTGCAGCGTCAGCGGCTGGGCGATGCTGCTGTCCGACGGGCTCGGTCTCGTGGATTTCCATCATCACGCACGCGCGTGGCCCGCAGCCGCGGTGTTCACGTTGGCGCTTGCAACAGCATTGGCGACGCGGCCGGAACGCACGGCCAGAGCCGGCGCGGCGCTGACTTGCGCGGCCGGATTGTTTGCGGCGGCTGCAGGGTCGATCGCGTTCCTCGATCGCTTTGCCACTGACCCGCTTCTGCTGCCGATGGCGTCGATGCCGTTGAAAAGGATAGCCGGTCAGCCCGTGCGCTCCTTCCTCGTGTCGTTCGACGTCTCAGAGATCATTCTGTCGCCAGCTGGTGAGTATCTCGCTCTAAAGTCCGAGACGACGCGTGCGGGGGACGATGCCGAGGTGACGACGTTTCATGTCGGCGCGGCCGGTGAACCGCTCGCAGCCATCGAGGCGGATGACCTCGTTTTCGCCGATGAAGATCATGTCGTCCTCCTGGAGCAGCGCGATGGCAGCGCACGCCTTCGCGAGCTGAGTGTGACGGGCAATCATGACGTGGTCTGGCAGCAGGAGATCGAGGAGATCTTCGGGTCGACTCTGTCGGTGGACCCGATGACAGGTCGATGGCGAATTCTCGGCTGGGACGACGACGGTCAGCTTGCCGACGTCGAGGGCACGCTCGGCACAACCGACAGCCACCGGACGCGATGGCCCCTGCGTGAGAGTCGCGACGGCAGCTGGCCGATTGCGCTCGCGGCGTCCAGCCTCGGACCTCTCGTCGTCAACGTCAACTACGAAACCACCGCGTTGCGCGGGCTCTGGGCCCCGCTCCGGGCTTTCGTCGGTGAACCCCTGCGGTCCACGCTCACCGTACGCCGCGCCGATTCGGCGAAGAGCTTCGACGGCGGCCGATCGCGGCTGCGGGCCGACTGTTTCGACGAGACGCAGCCGAGCAGACGAATCCTGTGCAGCGTGTACGACGGCAGCCGCAGCCGGCTGATCGCGTTGAACGCTCAGAGCGACGTTCCTGAACCGGTCGGTGCGATCGATGGCCGGTTTTACAGCCACCGCCGAGTGGTAAATGGCTGGATTTCCGGGTGGTTGAGCAGCACGCCTGTTGCGATCAGGATCGCCGGGCCGGTGGCGCTGCAGGTCGTACAGGATGGGTCGGGTTACGTCAACGAGCTCGCAGCCAACGACACGGCGTTCGCGACCGTGACCGCAAACGGGGAGTCGTCGACGATTCGCGTCTACGAGCAACGCCGCTAGGAACGGTCCGCAGTCAGGCTACGCCGTCTGAAACGCGCGCGCGCGAAAGAGGAACTCGACGAGGTTCCCTTCGTGTGGCTGGAGCCAGTTGAGCTGTGTCGTCGGCACGGGACCGAGGTTCAGGCGATCGATGTGCACCGCGTCGAGCAGGCGGCGCCTGAAATCGGGATTGTGGGTGATCGCGCTGCACACCAGCGTCGGGCCGATCGCGCCGATCATCTTGTCTTCAGGGCATTCGACGACGGTCGCAAACGGGAACATGTATTCCTTCTTCGCGATCGCCGCGTCCGATGACGCGCAGTGCACGATCGTCGGAAGCAGGTACGCCGCCCGCTCCTCTTTGATCAGTCGCTCCCCCTCACGATGCTTTGCGGTCACCTCGGTGACGCCAGCTGCCTTCACGTCAACATCGATGCCCTGAGAAATCGCGTCCGCAACGCCGGGCACCGTGAACGCGGCCAGACTCGACTCCGGATGATCGGGTGGCAGGGGACGCACCGCCGCCAGCCGCTGCGCGAGCGCCTCGGCGATCTCGCGCGTGTGGCGGCTTGCCCATATCCCGGACGCGTTGATGCAGCCACGCCCGCTGTTACCGAATACGCTGTCCACCATCAGATCGAGGTACTTCTCCCAGTGATCCACCTCGTCGTCGCCGAGGATGATCTTGGAGAAGCCTGGACCGTGCGCTTGGACCTTCGGATTGCCGCGATAGCGATCGACCGTCGGCTGTCCGCCGAAGACCAGACTGCGATCGCAGCTCGCGAGAACCGCCGCGCCGACATCGCCCTCACCCGGATAGACCGAGATCGCCTCGCGCGGGATGCCCGCCTGAAAGAACGCCTCGGCCATGCGGTACGGCGTCCACGGTTCCTGCGGACCCGGTTTCAACACCAGCCCGATCTGCAGCGGAATCACCGGCAGCCAGAGCGTGTGCACGCCCGGGGAGTTCGATGGCAGCACGAGCCCGAGCACGGGGCCCTGGGCCTGGTAACTGAGCGGAACCCCTCGCTCCTCGCCGTAGCCGCACGTCAGCACGTCGAGCGAGAGCCCGCGGGTCAGCGACCCGAGGATCTTGCGCATCTCTCCCAGCACGAACATGTTCTTCTTCATGTTCGCGCGGCAGAGACGCTCGGGAAGTCCGGTGCTGGCAGACTGGGCGCGCACGAACTGATCCGGTGTCTGCGTGCCGTCCCCCATCGGCAGCTCCGCGTTCGTGTACAGCTCACCCGCCTTGCCGACACGGTCGATGAGATCGTCGATCGGGATCTCGCGGAGCACGTCGCGCGCACGCTGGGCCTTGCGCATGTCGCGTTCGATGAGGCCGCCATTCGCGCGGCTCACTCGCGCGATCGGCTCGCCGGTCGCAAAGTGGACGACTTCGTCGACGTCCATGCTGGTATAGGGTTGACCCCAGCGGAGAACAGGTAGCTGTAAGGGCAATTCAGTAGACCCCGATGGTGGTTGTCGCCGCAAACCCGCGGTAGGGTCGCACGCCGCTCACGCCGTCCCATGGATAGCGATCGCACGGGGGCTCGCGCTCTCCCTCGTCGCGCTCCAGGAACCCCGGCATGAAGAACTCCTTGGTGAGCGTCGTCAATCGCACGCGGCCGGTCTGCCCGTAGTCCACGACCTTCGTCGCATCGTCCAGGTCAACGACGTCGATGACGGCGCGGGGCTGTGGCGCGTGATACGTGATCTTGTAGTTGTTGTGCGGGCCGGACGGGGCGCTGGCTGCGAGCCCCATCAGGGTGTTGCCGTAGGTGGGCGTCATGTACGCGCCGTCGAGCAGCTCTTCGTGCGCGAAGCGGTTCCATTGCGGCGTGAACTCTGTACCACCCGAGAAGATCCCCGTGATGCCGACCTTCCGGATGGACGTCCCCATCGAATCGAGCCGCAACGCGAACGCCTCGAGAAGCTTCGGCGTCGTGAAGAGGCACTTGATGTCGTGGCCTGCCTTCAACACGGTTACCGCCTGATCGAGGACGTGGTCTTTATAGGCCTGGAGGTGTTCGCCCCATCCCTTCTGGATCAGTTTGATGACCCAGCGCGGATCGAGATCCACACCGAAGCAGATACCGCCGCGATGTTGCGCGAGGTGCTCGACCGCGAGCCGGAGGCGGCGCGGGCCGCTCGGCCCGAGCATCAGCCAGTTCGATCCTTTCGGGAACGACTCGTCGGGCAGGCTGAGGCTGAAGAGCTCGTAATCAATGCGAAAGTCTTCGATGTTGATCCGCGTCTTGGGAATGCCAGTCGTGCCTCCCGTCTCGAAGACGAAGACCGGCTTGTCGTCGTATCCCCGCGGCACCCATCGGCGCACGGGACCGCCGCGCAGCCATTCGTCCTCGAAGGGACCGAAGCGATGGAGATCCGCGAAGCCGCCGACGTCCGCGATCGGATCGAAGCCCAGTGATTTCGCACGCTCGAGCCAGAAGGGACAGCCGGTGGCGGGGTCGAAGTGCCAGCGGACGATGTCGCGGACGTGCGCGTCGAGCCGCTCGCGAGCGGCGGCGATCGCTTCGGGAGAAACGCCGGTCGAAGCATCGAGCATGCGGGGAATCGTATCAAATTGCCGGCCAATTCTGGCCATTCACCGCGTCATCTCTCCAGCTGACGGAGGAACTCGGCCCGCTCTCGGGCCTGCGGTGACGTCATCAGCTCATCAACCGGCCACGGTAGCCGCCAGGACCAGTTCCGATCGCTGACGACGGCCGGAGTGTTCACGCGTTCGCGCCAGCCGAACACGTCCTGCACCGGCACGATGACGATGTTGGAGCCCGCGCTGAAAATCGCCGTGAGCAACGCGTCCCGGATGACATCGGAGTACGGCGCCTGCGGATCGATTCCCGTTCCTTGGATTGCGGGAATGGCGATCAGCGACTCGCGCTCGGCAAGGTCGGCGCCGTCCCACCAATCGGCCAGCGTTTCCGTATCGTGGGTGCCGGTAATCGCGACCGACGACGGTGCATACGCGGCGGGATCGTGAAAAGGATGTCCGGTGGCGTGCCAGTCCCGCTCCCAGCGCAACACTTTGAGGCCCGGAAGGCCGAGCCGCGCCAAAGACGCGCGCACGAAGTCGGGGACGACCCCGAGATCTTCGGCGATCAGGTGCGCGCCACTCGCGCGGAAAACGCCGAGCAGCGCCTCCCCCTGGGCGAGCTGGTGCGGTTCGTCCGGCGGAAGGAAGTGTTTGCGACCGTCCGGCTCCCGCACGAAGGTGCGATACAAGCCAACCAGATGATCGATCCGGAATGCGTCGTAGAGCTCCGCACAGCGGCGCGCACGGTTGGCAATCCAGACGTAGCCTCCCGCGGCCATGACGTCCCAGCGTGACGCCGGAAGACCCCAGTCCTGACCTGTTTCTGAAAACGCGTCGGGCGGCACGCCGACCGAACAGTCGAGACGAAATTCGTGCTGTCGCGACCAGACGTCGGCGCTGTGACCGTTCACCATGAACGGGTAGTCGCCGAAGATCCCCATCGTCCGGCACCGGCGTCGAAGGCTGTGCCACTGCTCGTCGGCCAGCCACTGCAGGTATTCGTAGTAGCGGACCAGGGTGTGCAGCCGCTTGCTGGCAGCGGCCAGCGCTGCCGGATCGCGATCGCGCAGACCCGGCTCCCACTCGAGCCAGTAGCGTCCACCGTGCTCGTCGTGGAGCGCGCGGAAGAGCGCGTAGTCGGCGAGCCACCAGCGCTCGCGATCCCGGAACGCGTGGAACGCGGCGCCGCGTGCGGAGCGGCCGTCTTCGTGGCGGTCGATGAAAAGCGCGAACGCGGCCCGCAGCGCACGGGTCTTCACGACACGCACCGCCGGGTAGTCGATGATCTCAGAACTGCGCGCGGCGTCGAGACGCTGACGATCGGGTGTCGCCAGCGAGAGCTCGCCGCCAGCGTCCACGAACTCCTCGACTTCGGGCACCGCGATGTAGATCGGATCGATGGCCATCGCGCTCAGCGCCGAGTACGGCGAGCTCTGGCCCTCTTCCATCTCGTTCAGCGGCAGCAGCTGGACGAAGTCGAGTCCGGCCGCTGCGAGCCATGACGACAACCAGGCCAGATCCGGGATCTCGCCGATGCCCCAGCTCTCGCGCGACGGGATCGAGAAGAGCGGCGCGATGACGCCGGCGTGCCGGCCGGAGTCGAAACGGCTCCGCGCGTCAGACATCGGCGCGCTCCATCACGTGACCGATGCCATCGGCGAAGACGTCCGGCGGCGGCAGGAGGCTCACGACCAGGAACGATTCATGGGGAAAGTCGAAGAAGAAGCCGGGGTAGACGAGCACGCCATCGCGATCGATGAGATCGAGCACGAGCTCCTCCTCGCGCCGCGTCGCGGGTGTGCGAATCACCGCGGACCAGCCGGCCTGCGCGTGCAGCACCTCGATTGCCGGGTGTCGCGCGGCCGCGATGCGCAACGCCGCGTAGTTGGTCCTCACCCGATCGAGAATCTCCGCGCGCACGGCGGCGCCGGACTCGATGAGCGACGCCGCGGCCATCTGCACCGGTGTCGCCACCGACAGATACGTGTCACAAATGAGCTCGAGACGCTCGAGCGCCTGCGCAACGAGCAGGTCGGGCCCGTCGACACGAATCCATCCGAGCTTCACTTGGGGCAGCCCCGCTGATTTTGAAAGCCCGCCCAGAAAGCACGTGAGCGGACCCTCAGCCTCCGTCGTCAGCACTTGTGACGCGAGCGCCCTGCCGCCATCCTCGTCGAGCGGATAGTCCGCGAACACTTCGTCCACGATGAGGGCCGCGTGACGCTGAGCGCAGCGCGCGGCGAGCGCCTGCCACTCTCCGGCGGAAAGAATCGATCCGGTGGGATTGTTCGGGCTCACAGCCAGTACCGCCTGAGTTGCTTCCGACCATTGATCGTCGACATCGGGCAGATCGACGCACCATCGGCCATGGTAGTCGAGGCGATACGGTCTGGCGGCCACGCCGTCGAGCTGCGTGAGGTGATCGAAGAGCGGATAACTGGGCACCGGCACGAGCACCTCGTGTCCGCTCGTCGCGCACAGCAGCTTGAACAGCAGCGAGTAGGCTTCGCTGGTGCTCGCGGTCAACACGATGCGATCTGGATCGACGGCAACGCCGCGTCTCGCGTAATCGGCAGCCACCGCCTCTCGCGCCTGTGCCAGCCCAAAGGGCGCCGGATCGTAGACGAGCGCGTCAGCCGATCCGAGCGGGGCCATCAGTGACGCCGGGTAGTGCAATCCCGCTCTGGTCGGGTTGGTCAGCGTGAGATCAATGAGGGACCGTCCTTGCGCGCGCGCGCGATCGACCGCCTGCGTGAGCCGGTTTGGCTGCAGATCCCGTGGCGCGCGAGGGAACAGCATGTCGCTTGATAGACTATAGACCGTCGGGAGCGAACGATGCGTGGACTCCGCCTCACCGCGGTCATCCTTCTTCTATCAGTCTTTCCTCTTCAGGTTTTCGCCCAACAAACGGAGCGTCCGGCTCCACCACTGGAAGTCCGTTACACGCAGTTCACGCTGCCAAACGGCCTGCACGTGATCCTGCACGAGGATCACACGATTCCAATCGTGACCGTCAACGTCTGGTACCACGTCGGCTCGGCACGCGAGAAGCCGGGACGCACGGGGCTCGCCCACCTCTTCGAGCATCTGATGTTCGAGGGATCTGGACACGTCAAGGAAGGCGAGTTCGACCAGCGCCTCGAGTCGGCCGGAGGAACCAATAACGCCTCGACCGAGCCCGACCGCACGAACTACTACATCGACGTGCCCTCGAACGCGCTCGAGCTGGCGCTCTTCCTGGAATCGGATCGCATGGGCTATCTCCTCGATGCGATGACACCCGAGCGCGTGAACGGGCAGCGCGATGTCGTGAAGAACGAGCGCCGCGAGAGCTACGAGAACACGCCGTACGGCATGGCCTCGATCGAGATTGCCGAACTGCTGTACCCGCCTGGTCATCCCTACCGCTGGCCGACGATCGGCTCGATGGAGGATCTGACCGCGGCGTCGTACGAAGACGTCGTCGACTTCTTCAAGCGTTACTATCAGCCCGGCAACGCGAGCCTGGTAGTGGCGGGAGATATCCAGCCGGCGCGGGCCCGCGCCGCCGTCGAGAAATGGTTTGCCGACGTCAAGCCAGGACAAGCGCCCGTGCCGCCGATCGACTACCCGCACGCGTTTCTGACCGAGGTGAAGAAGAAGACGATTCAGGATCGCGTGCAGCTGCCGCGGCTGTACCTGGACTGGCTGACGCCCTCCGCCTACTCACCCGGCGACGCCGAGCTCGACGTCGTGTCGCAGATCCTCGCTGGCGGAAAGAACTCGCGGCTCTACAAACGGCTCGTTTACGACCTGCAAATCGCGCAGGATGTCAGTGCCACCCAGCAGTCGCAGCAGCTCGGCTCTCAGTTCGAGGTCGTCGTGACGGCGCGTCCGCTCGCCGCCGGCGCGACGGTCGCGTCGATCATCGACCGCATCAATGGGATCGTCGATGAGGAGATCGCGCGGCTGCAGCAGGCGCCGCCGGAACAGCGTGAGCTCGAGCGGGCCCTCAATCAGGTCGAGTCGTCGTTCTACGATCGGATGGAACAAGTGGAAGGCTTTTCCGGTGTCGGCGATCAGCTGAACGCGTACTACACGGCCACCGGCAATCCCGACTACTTCAACGAGGATCTGTCACGCTATCGCGCGCTCGGCGCCTCGGACATCACCGCCGCCGCGTTGCGATGGCTGCCGCTCAATCGCCGGGTCGAGCTCGTCGTCGAACCCAAATGAGCGCGTTCATTCGACTCGCCGCCGTCGTCTGCATCGCTGTCGCCGCCTCGGCGCGGCAACTCCCGGATCGTTCGGTGGCACCCAAGACCGGCGAGCTGCCCGCGTTCACGCCGCCAGCGATCGAGCGGCGGGCGCTCTCGAACGGATTGCCGGTGTGGATCGTCGAGCTCCACAAGGTGCCGGTTGCGGAGGTCACGCTCGTCCTCAAGACCGGCGCGTCTGCCGATCCGGCCGGGAAGCCGGGCACCGCCAACCTGACCGCGGACATGCTCGACGAGGGCGCGGGCAACCGCGGTGCGCTCGAGATCGCGGACGCCGTCGACTATCTCGGCGCCGATCTATCGACCGAGAGCTCGTTCGATTCTTCGGCGGTCAGCCTGCACGTCCCGGTCGCGCGCCTGCAGGAGGCGCTTGCGATCATGGCCGACGTGGCGCTGCGACCGACGTTCCCCGACAAAGAGCTGCAGCGCGTGCGCGAGGAGCGGCTGACATCGCTCCTGCAGGCCGAAGACGATCCGGAAACGCTCATCCGCATCGTGTTCCCGCGGCTTGTTTATGGCGCCACGCACCGGTACGGCGCACCGTCAACCGGCACCGCGGGCGCCATCAAATCGATGACGGCGTCCGACCTGCGGGCGTTCCATCAACGCGTCTACGTTCCGGCGAATGCCGCGTTGATCGTCGCGGGCGATACCAGCGCGACGGCAGTCGTACCGCTGCTCGAATCGGCGTTCGGAGCGTGGAAAGGTGTGACAGCGCCGGCCACGGCGCTGCCGGCACCGGCGCCCGCGAAAGCGCGTCAGGTGATCCTCATCGACAAACCGGGGGCGGCGCAGTCGCAGATTGCGATCGGCGGTGTCGGTGTGCCACGTTCGACGCCTGACTACTTCTCAATCCGCGTGCTCAACACCGTCCTCGGTGGTGCGTTCACGTCGCGTCTGAACACGAACCTGCGCGAGGAGCACGGGTACGCATATGGCGCCGGATCCAGTTTCGACATGCGGCTCGCGGCGGGACCGTTCAGCGCGTCCGCGGGCGTGCAGACAGACAAGACCGCTGACGCTCTGCGCGAATTCTTCAAAGAACTCGAAGGGATTCACCTGCCGATCCCGCAGAACGAGCTCGAGAAAGCCAAGAATTACCTGGCGCTCCAGCTGCCCCGCGGCTTCGAAACGACCGGCAGCGTCGCCGCATCGCTCGCGGCGGCCTTCGTGTACGATTTGCCGCGCGACTATTTCGCCACCTACACTCAGCAGGTGCGCGCCGTCACCGCCGACGCCGTGAAACGGGCGGCGGATCGCTACATCCAGGTGGACAAGCTGACGGTGGTGATCGTCGGTGATCGCAAGGTCATCGAGACGGGCGTGCGCGCGCTCAACCTCGGACCGCTGCGGATCGCCACCGTCGGCGAGCTGGGCATTCTGGAGTAAGGGACGCACACGACATGCAGCTCGATTACCTCGAGTTCCTCCGCTACACGAGCGGCGAACGGGAAAAATGGCGGACCTGGCTGACCGCGCATCCCGAGGCGATGGATGCGCCGGTCCAGCCGGGCGCGAACTTCCAGAGCGTCGGCAAGCTGATCGATCACATCTTCATCGTCGAGCGCCGCCACCTGCAGCGCCTGACCGGCGATCCGCTCTCGACGTCGACCGGGCTCAGCGCGAACAACGTCGCGCCGCTCTTCGATTACGGCGCGTCTGTCCGGCGAGAGCTGGAACAGTTCGTCGGCGGTCTCGACGACGATCAGGCGGACGTAGTGCGAATGTTCAACGTGCGCGACCGTGATTGGCCGATGACGTCGCGCAAGCTGCTCTTCCACATCCTCATGCACGAAACGCGGCACTGGGCGCAGATCGCGCTCGCCGTGCGCCTCGTGGGCTTCGAGCCACCGGGCGATCACGATCTGTTCTTTAGTTCGGCGCTCAAGTAGCTTCGCTCGACAGCCCGCTGAAGGCGGCCACAAGGGGGAACCCGGTTCTCCGTTCTCGGTTCTCCGTTCTCGGTTCTCGGCAGGGAACTTGAGAACCCGAGAGGATCAGTATGATCCGTCCGTGCCCTCCCACCGCGTCATGTGGGCCGGCGTCGCGGCCGGCGTGATCCTCTCCGCTGTTGTCTGTTATGGCGTGGCCACGCAGCAGTGGATTGCAGGCTCGGCCGAAGGCGATTGGGTCTATCCCTACATTGCCGCGTATGACGCCCGTCACGCGCGGATGTTCGCCCGACTTGCCGCTGGCGCTCTCATCCTTCTCACGATCCCCGTCAATAGAAGAACAGCCTGGAGACTGGTCGTGGTGTGGATCCTCGCCGCGACTCTCGCCCACTGGCACCTTCGGACGAAGGCGCCTATCAGCATCGAACGCGTGTTTCTGAGTCCTGGCGCAAATTCGTTCTACACGCTCGCACAGGAACGCCGGCCCGGCGAGATCCTCGCGAATTTCGAGCAAGTCCGACTCGAGGCGCCCATGCACGCGCAGAGCAACCTGCCGGGCAAGACGCTTCTCGTGCACGCGCTCGAGATGGTGTCGACGCGAACAGACGTGCTTCCCTGGCTTCTCGTGATCCTGTCGAACCTGGGTGCTCTGCTGATGTTCGGTCTTGCGCGTGACCTGTTCTCGGACGATCGCGCGGCGCTCTACGCGGCTGTGTTGTACCTCTTCACACCTTCACGTGTGTTCTTCTTTCCCCTCATGAACACGGTGACGCCGGTGTTCGTGCTGCTGTTCGCGTGGCTGACCGTGAGATGGTTCATGACTGGCAGGAGCTCGTACGCCGCCGCGTCCGGAGTGGCGCTGTACGCGCTGGTCTTCTTCGAGCCGCTGCCGCTCGTCATGGGACTGCTGCTCGGGGCACTGGGGATCGCCGCGATCGCTCGAGGCGATATTCGTGTCGAGCGCTTCGTGGCTCATGCTGGTTTGATGGTGCTGGTGTTCGTCGCCGTCGCTGTGGCGGTAGACGTGGCGACAGGCTTTCACCTCTGGCAGGCGGTGCGGGCGATCGGCAAACATGCAGTGGCCTTCAATGAGGCAGTGGGGCGTCCGTATGGGGTCTGGGTGCGGGCGAACCTTATCGAGTTCATGTTCGCCGCGGGTCCAGCGCAGGTCGTTCTCGCCATCATCGCCGCTGCCGCTGCCTGGCGGCCATCCGGATCGCTGCGCGATTGGCTCAGCGCGCCGATTGTCGTGACGGTCTGCGGTCTGTTCGCCGTGCTGATCACGATTGATCTTGCCGGTATCAATCGGGGTGAAATCACCAGGCTGTGGATCTTCCTCGCGTGCTTTTTTCAGCTTCCCGCGGCCTATGCGTGCGCCGGCCTGAATAACCGCGCCGCCATCGCCGCCGTTCTCGCGATCACACTGCTGCAAGTCTCCCTGTCGACCGCGATGATTGGGTGGGTTGTGCCTTAGCGAGCCTTCGCTGTCCGCTGTCGGCATGAGCGCCGAGCGCCTTCACCTCAACGCCTTCCGGATCATCAGCACCAGCACATCCCGCCGCGCGAAGGCATGCGTGTAGGTTGGACCGTTCGGCCCCGCGACGAAGTTCACTGAGGCCCCGGTCTCCATGTTCAACCAGATGGCCTCGGGTGTATCAGGCGTGAACGTCATCGTGACGCGCTGTGGTACGTCCGAGTGATTGATAGCAATGAGTAGCAGCGCATCCGACGATTCGAGGAAGCGGGCCTCGACCAGGCCAGGCGCACCGTCGATTCGCACGTCGGGCGCAACCCCGGCGAGCGCAGTCAGCGTCGCGAGCAGATTGCCGCTCGACTGGAACTTGTCCGGATCCTGCTCGAACGCCGCGGAGGGAAAGGTGCCGATCAGAATCGCGCGACCCGATCCGGACCGTGACATCACGATGGCGGGCTCGCCGGGCTTCCCATCGTCACCAGTGAAGCGCGCCAGCACCTGCGCTGCTTCGCCGGTGACCTCGAGCTCCTCCGCGAAGCTCAGGCCGGTGAACGACTGACCGCCGAGTGGCGCCAACACGCCGTCGAGTCCGCGCTCGCCGACCATCGTCACGACTTCCGCAGGTCGCAGCCGTTTCTCGCGCGCCCCGAACATTTCGTCCAGGCCGGCGCCTGGAATGCGTGGGTTGGCCAGGCCGCGTTCATCGTTCCACGCGGGACGCGCTTCACTGATGAGCGTTCCACCGGCTCGCACGTACGCCTTCAGCGCGTCGGCGACTGGTTGCGGCAGCATCAAGGGATAGCCGAGGAAGACGACGTCGTATTTGCTCGCGGCACCGGCGACGACGTCGTCTGCGTGAATGAAATCCACCTGGATGTCGCGTTCGAAGAGCGCGCGATAGAAGCCCAGCATCGAGTTCCGGACCATCGTGCCGGGCGCGACGGTGTTGCCGCCGACTAGATAAGAAAGCCGGTTGTAGACGATCGCGGCCTTCGACGGCCGTGGCCGCAACGGCGCGAAGAGAGCCGCGTTGCGCGAGACGATCCCGGCGAACTCTCCGGCCGCCTTCGCTCGATCGGTGACCGTGCCGTCCAGCTCGATCATGCCGTAGCCGTTCGACTCGTACCCGGAGCTCATCGGATACCAGGCGTAGTAGCTGATCGATCGCGCGCCGCGTGAGAGCGCGGCCCATCCCCACAATCGCAGATCTGCCGCGTCGACGGGCGCGGCGACGCGAACACCAGTCGCGCCCTGGCCGGCCTGGAGTTCACCAATCCACCAGCCTTTGTCACCGCCCGCCGACCGAATCCCGTCGAGCGCCGACGTCAACCGAACCGGCGACCACGGTGTGGCGGCCGCGGCGTGCTTCGGATAGATCGACGTGCCGTAGTGATCGACGACGCCGGCCATCCACCAATCGTCAGGATTGCCGAAGCCGGAGAGCGGATTCAGCATGATCGCCGGCGCGTCGGAGTGGCTGCTGACGAGACGCGGCCCGCGTGGTGCCGACGCGTTCGCCTTGAACGCCAGGTCCTCGCGCAGCTTTACGGCGACGAACGTCTTCCAGTCGATGAAGTCGGTGTAGGAGAGAATCGTGCCGAAGCGCGGCGCCTCGGGCTCGTCCCACGAGTGGAACGTTCGATACCACGCGCGATTCAGCGCCTCGAGCGTGCCGTACCGGCCCTTCAGCCATTCTCGAAAACGGCGCTGCGTGTACGGGCAGTAGCAGAACTCGACCGGCGTGTTGAACCAGACCCAGTTGACGATGTGGGGCTCGCTCCAGAGGTCGACGGCATAGAAGGACTGGTGCTGCGCCGCGCGTGCCGTGACGGCGCCGATGAACGCCGCGAGATCGGCGCGCACACCGGGATGATCGATGCAGTAGCCCGGAGACGCCTGCGATGCGATCTTTGCACCTTGATCCGTCACGAAGCTCGCGTCGGTGTACTGACGGCCGAGCCATTCCGGAGCGGAGTCCGCGTAGAGCTGGAGGATGACTTTCAGGCCGACGTCATCCGCGAGTGCGAGCATCTGATCGAGCGCCTCGAACCGGTACTTCCCCCGCTCCGGCTCCGTCGTCGCCCAATCGACCCACGTCTTCACAGTGTTGAAGCCAAGCCCACGAATGGTCTGGACATCGCGGCGCCAGCCGTCCCGTTCTTTCGCGGGATCGCGAGCAATCATCGGCGCGCGGACGGAGCCGCCGCCGTACCAGACGCCGATCGGAACAAACGGGGCCGAGCGCGGGGGCGCCTGCGCAGCCGCGATGGCAATGACGGAGGCGAGAAGGAAGGACCGCATGATTCGACCGCGTCATTCTGCAGTGGATCCACGCCAACGGACCAGCAATCCATCCCAATCCATGCTAGATTCGGCCCGGCACATCAGCTGCGGACTCGGGTCCGCTCGAGAGCGGACACCACCCAGATGCCGCAGCCGCGGCGAAGGAGGAACGATGGAACGCCGGGCTCTTCTGTTCGCAGGAGTCTTTCTTGCTCTGGCCTCGCTGGCGTTCGCTCAGGCCAGCGGCACTGGATCCGTCATTGGCCGGATCACCGACACCAGCGGCGCTGTACTCCCGGGCGTCACTGTTACGCTGAAGAGCCCCGAAGCGCTCGGACAGTACACCGCGGTCACCGCCGCCGACGGGACATATCGCGTCGGCAATCTGCCGCCGGCGACTTACGAGGCCAAGGCGGAGCTGTCTGGGTTTCAGACGGCGCTGCAGCATGTGACGGTCCGCATCAACAGCACGATCACTCTGGAGTTCTCGCTGACGGTGGGCGCGATGTCCGAGACGGTCACCGTGACGAGCGAGGCGCCGACCATCGATCCCGAGCGCGCCGGTCTTGCCGTCAACATCAACAACGAGGCGCTGACGTCGCTGCCGGTCAGCACCCAGCGCCGCTATCAGGATATCTGGGCGCTCGTCCCAGGTGTGTTCGTGCGGCCGGACCAGAGCGACATCAACCCGAGCGTGAACTCGCGCGGCACGTCCGAGAACAGCACGAAGCTCGACGGCATGGACGTCACCGACCCGTTTGGGGGCGGTGTCTTCTCGGTCAGCTTCAACTACGACGCGATCCAGGACATCCAGATCAAAACGCTCGGGGCGGAAGCGGAAGACGGCGGGCGCACCGGCGGGTTCATGACGATCGTCACCAAGAGCGGCGGCAACGCGCTGCACGGCTCGGCGGCGCTCTTCGTCATCCCCGACTCCTTCAACAGCTCCAACATCTCGGGTGTGGCGCCGAACAACCGCAAGGACGTCCAGCCGGACATCACGCTGGGCGGCCCGATCAGCCGCGATCGTATCTGGTTCTTCGGAGCGTACCGGCGCGTGCAGGAGGATCAGACGCTCAACAACGCGCCGGTCGCGCGTGAACGTCGCGGAAACCTCGTCTACGCCAAGGTCACGAGCCAGCTGAATGCCAATCACCGGATCTCGGGACTGTTTCAATACGACCGGACGACGGCGGCCAACGCCGTCATGCGCAGCACGGCCATCGGGGCACCGTCGACGACCGGCGGTCTCTCGAGCGCGACGCCGCAACTGGTGGCGGCGTCGGCGTTCGGCGACCTGATCACCGGCGGACCGCTCCTCGGCGTCAACTACACCTGGGTGATGGCGCCGACGCGACTCTTCCAGTTCATCGGGAGCTGGATGGTGAACAAGCCGCAGAACTCCGAGCCGTCGGGCGGGTTCGACGCCTCGAAGGTCATTCAGACCAACGCCGCGAACAATATCGCGGGGAGCCTCACGACGATCTCACAGGAAGGCAGCTTCGGCGTCGTCGACAACTCCGATCGCTCGATGCTTTACCTCTATCCGTCGTTCAGCTTCGCGGTGAGCCGGTGGGGCTCGCACGACTTCAAGGCCGGACTCGAGCTGTATCCCTTCCTGCGCAACAAGACCAGCCGGGACATCACGCCCCTGGAGTTCTACTTCCGGCCGCCCGGCACGACCGGCGCCCAGGACGTGATCTTCGAACGCGACACGTTCCGCGCGAACGACGGCGGGACCGACGTCGCCAACGAGGCGTACGAGCGGATCTTTGGCTGGTACTTCCAGGATCGCTGGAAGCCGCGCAGCAATATCTCGATCAAGGCGGGATTCCGCGTCGACTCGAATCGCATCTACACGAAGGACCGCGAGCTGGTTCTGGGCCCCGTGCTGCCACCGGGATTCCCGACGGTCACGGCCGACAAGGAATTCTCACAGACGACGTTTGCGCCGAACTTCGGCGTCGCGTGGGACCTGGAGAAATGGGGTCTGATCCGTGGCACGGCCGGCCGCTACTACGAGTGGCTCGATCTGGGCGGCGGGGACGGCACCTCTCACGCACCCTACGTCGTCGCCACCGACGTCGCGCGGTCGCAGCCGCGGACGCTGGCGCCGGATCTGAATCAGATCCTGCCCGGCGCCTTCCCGTACGGCGTCAACTACGGCTTCGAGAACAAGAAGACGTACACGAACGAGTTCAGCGCCGGCTGGGAGAAGCAGCTGCCCCACACCAGCTCGATTGGCGTCACGTTCCTCTTGAAGCGCACGTGGGACTTCCAGGGCTCGGACGACGAGAACCTCTTCCGCGACCCGGTGACCGGCGTGTTTCTCGGCCGGCCGTTCCCGGACTACGACGCGGTGCTTCGCACCTATGCGCCGAACTACTCGTATCAGCAGTTCCGATCGATTCAGCTGCTCTACACCAAGAACTTCGCCAGGCAATGGGGCATGAATGCCAACTACTGGTACGGGATGCACCAGTCGATCGTCCGCGCGTTCAATCCGACGCGCGACACGCTCCAGTTCCACGGGTTCACCGAGGACGAGCTGACGAACGACTGGCTGACGCCCCGCCACCAGGCGCGCGTGTCGTCGTTCGTTCGCCTGCCGTACGACGTGATGCTGTCCGGGTTCTACACCTTCACGCAGGGGCCACGCACGGACGTGGTGACCGGTGATTTCCCGCTCAACGCGACCGCACCGCGCGTGGTGTTGAGCAACGGGCGCTCCGTCGCGGATCCGTTCTTCAACCCCGCATTTCCGCGCGCGGGACGCCGCAACGTAGACATGCTGCGCGCCGACAACGTGCACCTGGTCAATCTGCGCGTGCTGAAGGCATTCGAGCTGGGCCAGGCCCGGCGGCTGGAATTCAGCGCCGACATCTTCAATCTGTTCAACACCGACGCCGCGTTCGGCTTCCTGTCCGCCGACGAGCGCGCGACCAACTTCGGGCAGCGCACGAATTTCGTGCAGCCGCGGGTTGGACAGCTGGGGGTGCGGTTCGTCTTCTAAATCTCACAGGAGTTCAGGAGATCAGGAGAACGTTAATGGTCTCCTAGTCTCCTGATCTCCTGTTCGGGAGTCGGAGTGTATCTATGCGCACATGGAACGATCGGATAGCCGCGACCGCCGGTGCGATCGCGATCGCCGCGCTGATGACCGTGACGACGGGAGCCGAACAGAAGACGGGGACCAACGGCTCCTCGAAGCTCACCTTCCAGGTGATGTTCCCGGCGTCTGCCCACGCGGGGCCGATCACGGGCCGCGTGTTCATCATGATCTCGCGCGTCAACGACCGTGAGCCGCGGTTGCAGATCGGCCGCAATGGCGTCCCGTTCTTTGGCCGCGACGTCGAACAGCTCAAGCCGGGTCAGGCGGCCACGATCGACGAGACGGACCTCGGGTCGCCGCTCGCGTCGATCGCCGAAATCCCGCCCGGCGAGTACTACGTGCAGGCGATGGTCAACGTCTTCTCCGAGTTCAAGCGCGCCGACGGCCACGTCGTCTGGATGCACGACGACCAGTGGGAAGGCCAACGCTGGAATCACTCACCGGGCAACTTGTACAGCGAGCCGCAGAAGCTCAGGATCGATCCGAAGGCCGGCGGAACGATCGCGTTGACCGCCAGCAACGTGATTCCGCCGATTCAGGTGCCGGCGGATACGACCTCGGTCAAGCGGTTCAAATTCCAGAGCCCGTCGCTGTCGAAGTTCTGGGGGCGCCCGATCTACCTCGGCGCCGTCGTGCTGCTGCCCCGCGACTACGAGCAGCAGACGATGAGCTATCCGGTCAACTACATCCAGGGACACTTCTCGATTGCACCGCCATACGGCTTCGATGAGAAGAACGACTTCTCGAAAGCGTGGCTGAGTGACGGCTTCCCCCGGATGATCGCGGTCACGTTCCAGCATCCGACACCCTATTTCGACGATTCGTACGCCGTCAACTCGGTCAACAACGGACCGTACGGCGACGCGATTCTGAAGGAGCTCATTCCCGAAATCGAAAAGCGCTATCGGGTGATCAAGGAGCCGTACGCGCGGATCCTCTCGGGCGGATCGACCGGCGGCTGGGAGGCGGCGGCGCTCCAGATCTTCCATCCCGACTTCTTCGGCGGCGCCTTCATCTACTGCCCTGACTCGGTGACGTTCAGCGACGTCGAAGGCATCAACATCTACGAGGACGAGAACGCGTTCTACAAGATGGACGGCTGGCGCAAGGTTCCGACCGCGAACAGCCGGCGCGTCAACGGCCAGCTGGTGATGACGTCCGAGCAGCGCAACCACTTCGAGCTTGCCAATGGCACGAAGGGCCGATCTGGTGAGCAGCTCGACATCTGGTCCGCGGTGTTCGGACCGCTCGGCAAGGACGGCTACTTCGAACCGCTCTTCAACAAGCGGACGGGCGAGATCAACAAGGAGGTCGCCAAGTACTGGAAGGAGAACTACGACCTCAAGTACTACTTGCAGAAGAACTGGACAACTGTCGGTCCGAAGCTGATCGACAAACTGTTCTTCTACACCGGCGACATGGACACCTATTATCTGAACAACTCCACGCGCGAGCTGCAGGAGTGGATGAAGACGACGCAGAACCCGCACTACGAAGGGTTCTTCATGTATGGGGACAACAAGCCGCACTGCTGGAGCGGTCCCGTCTCATCGTCCGAACGCCTGAAAGAGATGGCGCAGCTGATTCAGCGCCACAAGCCCGAGGGGACAAATACGCCGTGGTGGCAGTACTAATGGCAAATGGTAAATGGCAAAGGTAAATGGTAAATGGGATGGGATATGGGCCATGGGCCATGGGATGGGACATGGGAAATGGGACATGGCAAACGCGCTCGGAGCTCGGCGCTGGGGCATAAGGGCCGTGCTGGACTGTCGCTGAATTGGAGCGGCCGTTCGATCAGCAGCGCCTGCAGCGTCTGGGGGTGGGGCCCCAGACGCATTAAGTAGCGAGCGCTGGCAGGTCGTGGGGGTGGGACCCCACGACAAAATTAAGAAGAAGAGGATCCCATGCGCAACGTCGTACTAGCGCTTGTTGGGTTAGTGACGATCACCGCCGGTCCGTCGGCACAGGCGCCGGCGACGAGCGCGGGGTATCTCACACCGCCGAAGGCAATCGCCGACATCATGGACGCGGCGCCGAACCCGACGGTCATCGTCTCGCCTACGCACGACGTGATGGTCGTCCTCTCGCGGCGGAGCATGCCGTCGATCGGGGAAGTCTCGCGCCCGATGCTGCGGATCGCGGGCGAGCGGATCGATCCGCAGAACAATGGTCCGCACCTCATGCCTGGCGGTACGGGGATAGCGCTGCGATCGGCGACAGCGTCCGGGACGCCGCGCACCGTCGCTGTACCCGCGAACGCGCGCATCGGCAGCATCCTCTTCTCTCCCGACGGTAAGCGCCTCGTGTTCACGAACACGCGCGATACCCGCATCGATCTCTACATCGCTGATGTCGCGACCGGGCAGACACGAATGGTGGAGACCGCCATCAACGGTCTCAATGGCGGTTGCGATTGGCTCGACGACAGCTCCGGCCTCGTCTGCGGCTTCGTGCCGAGCTCTCGAGCGGCCGCACCGATCGAGGCCAAGGTGCCGGCGGGGCCGAACATTCAGGAGAACTTCGGCAAGCCGGGACCGATCCCTACATTCGAAGACATGCTCGAGAGCAGACACGACGAGGATCTCTTCGAGTACTACTTCACCGCCCAGCTCGCGCACGTCGACGCCGCGACCGCACGCAGCACGGCCATCGGCAAGCCGGTGTTGATCGGCGGCTTCTCCGTCTCACCTGACGGGCAGTTCCTCCTCGTCGAGAAAATCAAGCGCCCGTTCTCGCACCTGCTGCCGTGGGACGGCTTTCCGAAAGACGTCGAAGTCTGGACGCGGCGCGGCGACAAAGCGCGCACGATTGCGGACGTGCCGATGAGCGACACCGTGCCGATTAACGGCGTCATCATCGGCCCGCGCGCGTATCGATGGAACCCGGCCGAGCCTGCCACGCTCGTATGGGTCGAAGCGCTGGACAAGGGTGACATCAAGAACAAGGTCCCGAACCGCGATCGGATCCTGTCTGCGAAGGCTCCCTTTACCAGCGAACCCGTCGAAGTCGCGAAGACCGAGTTCCGCTACGGCGGCGTCAGCTGGACCGACAAGGGCACGATTCTGCTCACCGAAAACGACCGGGCCACGCGCACGACGCGCACCTGGCTGATGACCCCGAGCTGGAGCGAGCCGCGCAAGCTGTGGGATCGCAAGCAGCAGGACTCCTACTCGAACCCCGGGGTCCCGATGCTGCGGCCGGGCAAGGGAACGGTGATGCAGGTCGGCGATGCGGTGTATCTCAACGGTCAAGGTGCGTCGCCGGATGGCGACCGTCCGTTCCTCGATCGCTTGAACCTGACGACGCTCAAGACCGAACGGCTGTTCCGCTCCGACAACGCGAGCTACGAGACGGTCGTCGCGCTCCTCGACGACAACGCGTCGAAGGTGATGACGCGCTACGAGACGAGGAAAGAGCCGCCGAACTACTACGTGCGCGATGTCGCGGCGGGATCGAAGACAGCGCTGACGCAGTTCACGGATCCGCATCCGCAGATCACCGCCGCTGAGCGCCAGTTCGTCACTTACACGCGCAAGGACGGCGTCAAACTGAGCGGCACGATCTATACGCCGCCCGGATACAAGCAGGGCGAGAAGGTGCCGATGTTCGTGTGGGCCTATCCGCGTGAGTTCGTCGACGCCGGCGCCGCGAGTCAGGTCACTGGGTCTCCCAATCGCTTCACGTTCGTCACGGGCGCGTCGCATCTGCTGCTGCTCACGCAGGGCTACGCCATCTTCGATGGACCGACGATGCCGATCGTGGGTCCTGGGGAGACGGCCAACGATACCTACGTCGATCAGCTCGTATCGAGCGCTCAGGCTGCCGTGGACAAGGCGGTGGAGATGGGGATCGCCGACCGGGCCCGGGTCGGCGTCGGCGGCCACAGCTACGGTGCGTTCATGACGGCGAATCTGCTCGCGCACTCGGACATCTTCGCCGCCGGGATCGCGCGCAGCGGCGCCTACAACCGCACGCTCACGCCGTTCGGCTTCCAGAGCGAGACGCGGACGTTCTGGGAGATCCCCGAGATCTACGGGAAGATGTCGCCTTTTTTCAACGCCCAGAAAATCAATGAGCCGATCCTTCTCATCCACGGCGAAGCTGACGATAACTCCGGCACGTTCCCGATTCAGTCCGAACGACTCTACATGGCGCTCAAGGGGCATGGCGCCACGGTCCGTTACGTGACGCTGCCGAACGAGGCGCACGGCTACGCGGCGCGCGAGTCGAACATGCACGTCATCGCCGAGATGGCGAATTGGTTGGACAAGTACGTGAAGAACGCGCAGGGCAAGCGGATGACGGACTCGGTCGCGAAGTAGGCCAACCACATCTCGGGTTGCCTACAGGAGCTCAGGAGATCAAGAGGCAGATGCGGGTCAGGAAGCGGCCAACTTATCCCGCTCCGCCGAACCTTGACTCTATCGGACGTAGCAACCGCTCCCCATTGCACCAACGGATCGGCTTCCCGCGGTAGAATTCCTCCTGGTCTCCTCATCTCCTGTAAAGCATCAGCGAACATGACCACCACTACAACACTCGTCACCCTCGATGACATTCGCGCAGCGGCCGAGCGGGTTCGACCGATCGCCCGGGTGACGCCGCTCGTCGACGTCTCCGCTCCGGCGGGGCGTCCGCTGTTCCTGAAGTGCGAGAGCCTGCAACCCGCGGGTGCGTTCAAGATTCGTGGCGCGTACAACATGGTCTCGCAGCTCACCGCCGATCAGCGGGCACGCGGTGTCATCACCTACTCGTCCGGAAACCACGGACAGGCGATGGCGCTCGCCGCGCAGCGGCTTGGCGCGCCGGCGGTCGTGGTGATGCCGACGACCGCGCCAAAGATCAAGATCGAGGGCGCGAAGTCGTTCGGCGCCGAAGTCATCCTCGCCGGGACGACATCGAACGATCGTCGCGAGCGCGCCGAAAAGGAAGCGGCCGCCCGCGGACTCACGATGGTGCCGCCATTCGATCACGAGTGGATCATCGCGGGACAGGGAACCGCGGGGCTGGAGATTCTCGAGCAGCGGCCGGATGTCGCCGCCGTGCTCGTGCCGATCGGGGGCGGCGGGTTCGTATCCGGCGTCGCCGCAGCGATCAAACAGTCACGGCCGGACGTCAAGGTCATCGGAGTGGAGCCGCTCGGGGCGGCCGCGATGAAGGCGTCAGTAGAAGCGGGCCACCTCGTCACGCTCCCGAGCACCCACAGTATCGCGGATGGCCTCATGCCGGTCAGACCCGGCGACCTCACCTTCGCGCACGTCCAGAAGTTCGTGGACGCGGTGATCACGGTCGATGATCCCGCGATTGTGGACGCGGTGCTGTGGATCTTCGCGTCCGCCAAGCTGGTCGCCGAACCGAGCGGCGCCGCCACGACGGCAGCGGTCCTGAGCGGCGCGCTCGACGCCGCGGTCCGCGTGAGCGGGCCTGTCGTCGCGATCATCAGCGGGGGGAATATGGACGCTGGGAGATTGGTGGAGCTTGCACGTGCCAAAGGTGCCTGACGTTCCCTCGACAATGCACGCAACACGGCACTGTTGGCACCTAGCACCTTAGCACCCTAGGCACCCTCGCACCCTAGGCACCATAGGCACCTTTGGCACCGACATAGACATGATTGAACCGTTCGCAATGGAACGCATGCAGTCGACCTGGGAGAACCTCGTCGACTACGACATGAGCGAGAGCGGTGTGCGGCCGCTGACGATGAGGGAGCTCGTCGAGATGGGGTTCGATCTCGACAGCTTCATGGACCAGCCGCTCGGATACAGCCAGTCGAACGGCACGATCGAGCTGCGCGAGGCGATTGCGGCCATCTATTCGGGAGCGAGCGTCGACCACATCGAGGTCACCAACGGCACGTCGGAGGCGAACTACCTCGTTGCCCTCAGTCAGCTCCGGCCCGGAGACGACGTGGCGATGGAGCTGCCGAACTACATGCAGATGCCCGGCGTCGCGCGGAGCCTGGGCGCGACGGTGCGGCCATTCCGGCTGGTGCAGCAGAGCGGATGGGAACCGGATTGGGACCAATTCGAACGCGCGGTCACGCCGAAGACGAAGCTGCTTTACCTCTCCAACCCGAACAACCCCACCGGCGCCGTCCTCTCCGACGCCGCCATGCGGCGCATCGTCGAGCGATGTGAGGCGACCGGAACCTGGATCCTCGCCGACGAAGTGTATCTGGGCGCGGAGATCGATCGCCCGCGCACGGAGAGCTTCTGGGGCATGAGCGATCGGGTGATCGTCACGAGCGGCCTGTCGAAGGCCTACGGCATCCCCGGCGTGCGTATCGGCTGGATCGTCGGCCCGACGGCGCTCGTCGCCGAGTGCTGGACGCAGCACGATTACCTGACGATCGGCCCCAACAAGCTGTCGGATCGCATCGCACGAGTGGCCGTTCAGGCCGCGAACCGTGAGCGCTGCTACGCGCGCACGCGTGAGATCCTCAGCCACAACCTGCCGATCGCGCGAACGTGGGTCGACGGCTTCGGCGGCCGTCTCACGTGGCGCGAGCCGCAGGCGGGTGCCATCGCGCTGCTGAAGTACGACGCCGATGTGCCGAGCCTCCAGATCGCCGAGCGCGTGCGCGTCAATCAGAGCACGCTCATCGTGCCGGGATCCCATGTGGGACTCGAGGGTCATCTGCGCGTGTGGCTCGGCGGCAAGGAGCCGTTCCTGCGCGAGGGGTTGCGGCGGATTGGCGAAGAGCTGAAGCCGCTCTTCGACTGAGCCCCTGGTGGCGTTTCGAGCCGGTAACCCAGGGCGGATGTCCCATTCCCGCGGAGATGACGTTCACGGTCGCATATACTTCGATAAACCTCCAGGGACTGTTAACCTCATCCCCGTTCCGCACGTATTGCTGGGTGAGGTTCGCCACTCCATGAGACTCCGCGCCGCCCGTTGGGCCTGCATCCTCTCAATCGGCCTGTTCGCCAACCCCGCCGCGGCACAGGCGCCGCGGGAACAGGCACCAAGGGAACAGGCGCCCGTGCTTCCCCCGGAATTGCACAGCCGCATCCGCGAGACACCGACAACGGTGGTCGAGGAGGACGCGAACCAGATCCGCGAGGAGTTCAATCGGATCCTCGAGAAGTATCCGCCAGGGGTCGGGCGCGTGCTCAAGCTGGACCCGTCGCTGATGACGAACCCGTCCTACCTCGCGACCTACCCCGGGCTCGCGGAATTCCTCGCGAAGAACCCCGGCGTGGCGCACAATCCCGGGTTCTACCTCGAGCGGGTGTCGGTCCAGACGACCAACTGGCAGCCGGATTCCCGCTCCAACGCGATGCGGCTGTGGCAGGATGCCATGGGCGGCCTCGCGGCGCTGGTGGTGATGATCGTGGTGACCGGCACGTTCGTGTGGCTCGTGAAGACGGTGATCGACTATCGCCGCTGGAACCGGCTGTCCAAGATCCAGACCGACGTGCACTCGAAGCTGCTGGAGCGGTTCAACACCAATGAGGACCTGCTCGCCTACATCCAGACGCCGTCGGGACGGCGGTTCCTGGACTCGGCGCCGATCCCGCTCGAACAGGAGCCGAAGCGGATGAGCGCGCCGATCACGCGAATCCTGTGGTCGGCTCAAGCCGGGGCGGTGCTCGGTGTGGCGGGTCTCGGCCTGATGTATGTCAGCAACCGCGCCACCGAAGATGTCGCCGGTGTCATCTTCGGCTTCGGTGTGCTGCTCGCCGCCATCGGCGTTGGCTTCGGGCTGTCGGCCGTGATGGCGTATCTGCTGTCACGGCGCCTCGGGCTCTTCGAATCGTCGACGACTGATCATGCCTGACATGACTCTGACCGAGCTCGAACGGCTTCGAGCGCAGGCAGCGGGTGAGCCGGCCGAGGCGCTGGCGATGGACGAAGAGCTCTTCCGCGCGTTCTACGATCGGACCGCGAAGGCGCTCTGGGCCTATCTCGCTCACGTGACGGGCGACCCGCACACGGCCGACGATCTGCTGCAGGAGTCGTACTACCGCTTGCTGCGCACGAACTTCGATTGGGAGAGCGACGCGCACCGTCGCCACTACCTCTTTCGCATCGCCACGAACCTCGTCCACGACAGCCGCCGCCGCGGCCATCGGCTGGTCTCGCAGGAGACGATGCCCGAGCTGTCGCACGCCCCTCGCGTGGAGGAAGACACGCAGCGGCGCGCCGACCTCTCGCGGGCGATGGCGCATCTCAGGCCCCGCGATCGCGCGATGCTCTGGCTCGCGTACGCACAGGGAGCGTCCCATCGCGAGATTGCGGACTCGGTCGGCGTGAAGGCGGCGAGCGTGAAGCTGCTGCTCTTCCGCGCGCGGCGCAAGCTGGCCGCGCTGTTGACCGCCGCGGCGACGACCCGGGAGAACCGCCGTGAAAACTGACTGCCCGCGCGAACACGAAGTGCTCGAAGCCGTCACGACCGGCTGCTGGCCTGAGGACGGCGCGCTGCGCAGCCACGTCTCGGCGTGCCGGACGTGCTCGGACGCCGTCACTCTCCTCCAGACGCTTGCGTCCGAGCGCGACCGGCTGATGGACCAGGCGCTCGTCCCGGCCGCCGGCCTGGTGTGGTGGCGTGCGCAGGTCCGCGCGCGCCAGGAGGCCGCGCGAACCGTCGCGCAGCCGATTGCCTACGCCCAGGGCATCGCCGTCGTCGTCGGTCTGGTGATCGCGTTCGCGGTGGCCGGCCTCGCTTTTCCGTGGGTCGGCGAGCGCACGGCGTGGTTGATGGACTACGTGCGGGCGGTCGAGATGTCCGCGCAGGTCACGGGCCTGACGTCCGTGTTGCAGGGCAGCACGATGTGGATCCTCGCCGCCCTCGCCGCCTGGCTCATCGTCGCACCAGTCGTGATTCTCCTGGCGGAGGAGTGACGACCAATCCAATCATCTAGTTCTTCCTTCCCCCGGACAGCAGCACCTCTCCAGCCGGCGCGCCCGTGTGCTCGCCGTTTCTGACGACCGCCACGCCGTTGACCAGGACGTATGGGATTCCGGTCGCATAGGCGTGCGGCTTCTCGTACGTCGCGGCGTCGCCAACCTTCGCGAGGTCGAAGACGACGAGATCGGCGTGATACCCGGCCTTGACGAGGCCGCGCTCGGCGAAGCGGAACTGCTGCGCCGGAAGTGACGTCATCTTGCGGACCGCTTCTTCGAGGGTGATCACATGCCGCTGCCGCACGTACTCGCCCAGCACACGGGCGTTGTTGCCGTAGCCGCGCGGGTGCGGCACTCCGTCACCGAACGTCAGCGCCGAGCTGTCCGAGGCAACGCCTACGAACGGGTGCTTCATGATTCGCACAACGTCATCGTCCGACATGAAGTGGTAGACCATCGAGGCGCCGCCCGCGAGCATCATCTCGCGAGCCGCTTCGAACTGCGCATCCGCGGTCTCGCCGCCTTTGATTCGTGCCGCCACCTGCTTTATCGACAAACCGTTCAGCGATGGATCCGGCCGATACGAGGCGACGACGGCGAAAGAGAGATCTTGGAGTCCGCGCTCGGCGAGCAGTTGACTCATCTCGGTTTTGATCTTCGACCACGTGTCGGGATCGTTGAGGCGCGCGTTGATTTTGTCCTGCCCACCTTCGAGCGCCCACGCCGGGAAACGGATGCCGAGCGTGGAACTTGCCGCGGTATACGCGTACTGATCGGCCTCGACGGCGACGCCCCGCGCGCGGGCGGCGTCGATGATCTCGAGCGCCGTCGCGCTCGCACCCCAACGGTTGGGGCTGTCCACTTTCAGGTGCGAGATCTGAATGCGGCATCCGCCAGCTTCCCCGACTCGAATCGTCTCGCGAATCGCGTCCTCGAGCGCGGTCCCCTCGTTGCGCATGTGCGACGCGTAGACGCCGCCGGCATTGCCGGCCACGCGCGCCAGCTCGATGACCTCGGGAACGTGCGCGTAGGTGCCCGGCACGTACTGCAGTCCGGTCGAGAAGCCGACCGCGCCGTCCGTCATCGCCCGCCAGACGAGCGACTTCATCTTGTTCAGCTCGGAGATCGTCGGGATGCGGTTGTCCCTGCCCATCGCGGCGAGGCGGACGGTGTTGTGGCCGATGAGCGTGGCGAAGTTGATCGAGGCGCCAATCTGCCGGATCCGGTTGAGGGCTTCACCCACGTCGAGGGCCGACCCGCCACAGTTCCCCGCGACGATCGTCGTCACTCCCATCCGCACGAAGTTCTCGGCGCGCGGATGCTCGGCAAGGTCGTCGGCGTGCGTGTGGACGTCGATGAAGCCGGGGGCGACGATGAGGCCCGTCGCGTCGATGACCTCGCGCGCGTCGGTCTTGGCCACCTTTCCGACCGCCGCGATTCTGCCGTCCTTGATCGCCACGTCTGCGCGTTTGCGAGGCGCACCGGAGCCGTCCACAACCATCCCGCCGACGATCGCGAGGTCGTGGCGGGGCTGGGTCCGTCCGGCCGGGGCGGCCGCTACCAACAGGATGCTGATAACGACCAGGGCGATTCGGTGCATGTAGGCGTCATCGTGACGCAAATCCCCCCGCCCGACAAGCGGCGTTCACCAACAAGAGGTCAAGAGATCAGGAGAAGATTAATCGTCTCTTGATCTCTTGATCTCTCGTCGAGGCGGGGTTCACCGTCCCGCAGGCCATTCAGATCGCGACCCTGAACGGCGCGCGCTACATGGGCCTCGACAAGAAGATTGGCTCAATAGCGGCCGGCAAGCAGGCAGACCTCGTCGTCGTGAACGGCAATCGAGAACACCGTTTCCGCGATCGCGAACGTCGAAGTCTTCAAAAACGGGGTCGGCTACGACCCGCAGAAACTCAGGGATTCGGTGCGCGGACTCGTTGGGGTGAAATAACAATGGGTTTTCAACAGGAGGGCGGGTCTGCGCAGCGTCATTTAGCAACCGAAACGCCCGGTCCTCACACGCTACGCCGCTTGCGCAGCCGCTGAGGGCCGAAGTCCGGCCTGCTTCGCGACATCACCAATCGTCATTTTTTGACCGGGGGCTTCGCCCCGCTCCGCTCGGCGGGCTTGACTTGAAGTTCACTTCAACTTTTAACATCCAATGGAGGGCCAGCCACAAGCGTTTTCGCAAACAATCGCGGGCTCGACGGAGAAGGTCCATGATCCGAACATGTCCAGTCTTCATCACCGTTGCGCTGCTTGGGTCCGCCACCGGCCTGTCCGCACAATCCGGTTCAGCCGCCGGACCGCGTACAGCGTCTCAGGTGGTTCGCGGATTCATCGCTGCGGCTGAGAAGCAGCTCACCGAGTTGGCGAGCGAGATGCCCGGGGACAAGTACGACTTCGCCCCCACCCAGGGCGAGTTTCGCGGCGTCCGCACGTTCGCGAAACAGGTCAAGCACGCGGCGGCCTATCAGTATCTCGTGGCCGTGACCATCCTCGGGGAGCCGGTCACCGCCGACATGGCCGACGAGCGAGGCCCCGACAGCGCCCGCACGAAGGACGAGATTCTCGCGTACCTGAAAGAATCATTCGCCGCGCTGAATCGAGCTGCATCCGCGATTGACGAGAAGAACGCGTTTGCGCCGATCACGCCGACTCTCGGACCGGGCTCGGATACCCGCATCGGGCTGATCATGAGCGCGCTCGCGCATTCCTCGAACCACTACGGCCAGATGGTGGAGTACCTCAGAATGAACGGAATCATTCCGCCGGCGAGTCGATGAGCACGGAGGCAGAAGTCAGGAGGCAGGAGGTACAAGATCAGGAACGCCTATTGTCAGTCGACGGCACATTGACCTGTAGTTAGGAATCGCATCGTTCTCCCTCGTTTAGCACGAGAGGTCCGGCTAAAGCCGGACGCCACCGGCGAACGTCCGGCTGAAGCCTGGCTGAAGCCGGACACTACCCTCCTGGTCTCCTTATCTCCTGTTGAGAGCGCCCGCCGGTGAGCGCCGACACGATCGTCCCCACAATCACCACCACGACGACCCCGATCGGGTTGTGCCACAAGAACGAGATACTCCTGGTCGCCGGATGAAATGCGACGACGGCAACGACAACGATCCCCGCAATGAGCCCGACGAAGGCGCCGTGGCCGTTGGCGCGGCGGAAGGCCAGCGCGAGAACGAAGACGCCGAGGAGCGAGCCGTAGAAAAACGATCCGAAGCGGTTGACGACCTCGATGAGCGAGCCGAGCTGCACGGCGACGTGGGCGACGATGCAGGCGACCATGCCCCAGAAGGCGGTGGCGAGGCGTGACACGAGCAGAAAGTGCGCGTCTGACGCTTCGGGACGGATCAACCGGCGATAGATGTCGATGACCGTGGCGGTCGCGGTCGCGCTCAGTTCCCCGGCTGTGGCCGACATGGCGGCGGCGAAGATCGCGGCGATGATCAGCCCCACCAGACCCGGCGGCAGGCGGGTCGTGACGAACGTCGGGAACACGTAATTGACGTCCGGCCGTGGCGTGTCGCCCAACCTGTCCTTGTAGTTGTCGGCCCCGGTCACGTCCCGCACGAGCATAGCGGCGCGACCTCGAATGTCCGCGAGCGCGTTCGAAGCTGAGCGAAACTGCTCGCGAGCGGCCGCGCGCTCGGACTCTCCGGCAGCAGTCAACGCGATCGCGGCCGCGCGGCGTTGCTCGAATGCCGACGTGAACGCCGATTCCAGACTGCGGTAATCCTCGACCCTTCCGCTCCGTTCGATCGCCACCTTGTACTCGGTGTTGAATAGCATCGGCGGCTGATGGAACACGTAGTACAGGAACATGAACACGCCGGTCATCAGCACGAGCACCTGCAGCGGGATCTTCACGAAGCCGCTCAGCAGCAGCGAATGCCGCGCCTGGTTGAGCGATTTCGCGGTCAGATACCGCTGCACCTGGCTCTGATCGCAGCCGAAGTACGACAAGTGCAGGAACAGCCCGCCGATGAGGCCCGACCAGAACGTATAGGTCTGCCGGATGTCGAAATGGAAATCGATCGTGTTCAGCCGGCCGGCCGCGCCGGCAACGTGGAGCGCCTTGACGACGCTGACGTCGGATGGGAGACCGATGATGAGCGCGCCGACCGCGCAGAACAGGCCGCCGACGACGACCGCCATCTGCTTCACGTCGGTCCAGGTGACCGCCTGCACGCCGCCGAGCATCGTGTAGAGGATCGTGGGCCCGCCGATCGCGACGATCGTCAGCGTAAGGTTCCAGTGGAACATGATCGAGAGGATCACGGCGGGCGCGGAGATGATGGCGCCCGTGGACAGGCTCCGGCCGAACAGGAAGAGGATGCTCGCGAGCGTACGGGTCTTGAGATCGAACCGCCGCTCCAGGTACTCGTAGGCGGTGTAGACGCGCGCGCGGTAGAAGAACGGCACGAGCGTCATCGACAGGATCACCATCGCAATCGGCAGTCCGAAGTAGAACTGCACGAAGCGCATGCCGTCGGCGTACGCCTGGCCGGTCGTGCCGACGAGCGTGATCGCGCTCAACTGCGTTGCCATCACCGACAGCCCCACCGCCCACCACGGCAGGCTCCGGTTCGCCAGGAAGAATCCTTCGACCCCCTTCGTCCCTTTCGTGCGCTTGAGACCGTCCCAGACGATCCACACGAGGTACGCGATGACGACCATCCAGTCGAGCAGGTGCATGTCAGAAGGAGGGCGGGGTCACAGAGGAGTTCAGGAGAAGTGGCGTCCGAACGCCCAGAGCGCAAGGATGGTCAGCGCTTCGCAGACGAGCACGGCGACGAAGAGCCGCACCGTGGCGACGTCCGCGACGGGCTCCGAGTCGGGCATCGTCGGGAGTATATCTGAGACCGCGGAATCGCCCACGCCGACGATGCTGGCGGTGCTGGGAAGAAGTTTCGGACGAGCGTTGTCGATGATTCAGCAGCGCCTGCGGCTGCCGCCGCGCACTCGAGCGGGGCCCCCGGCGCGCGGCTTATGCGCGCTGGGGTGCAACGTGCGAGGCTGCGCGAGCGACAGCCTTGAGCCGTTGCGACGCGCGGCGGCGCGGAGCAACAGCGGCGGGGGTGGGGCCATCGCCGCGCTAGAAAACGGGGGGCCCCGTGAGCACTAAACGATCGGTTGGCCGAGACCTATATCAGCCGGGTAGGTTGGATGGCGCTGGCGCGTTCCTCGAGTGGAACGGACCACGAAATCGGCATGTGCGTCCACACTTTTGCGGCTCAGATCGATGACGCCAGGTCGCGTGATGAGCGACTCGCCGCCGTTGAGCGCGACCTCGACGCGATACTTCGCCGGCTTCACGTTGAACGAGAAGCCGCCAGTCCGGCTCGTCGTCGTGCGCTGGCGCTCGCCGGTGTCGAGGTTGACGAGCTCGACCAGCCGATCGGCCAATGAATTCGCGCGTTCAGCCCCGCGAACGGTGCCGCTGATCGTCGCGTTGGCCGGGCTGGAACGATGGACTCTGTCGGTGTGCGGGACGGTCGATCGACAAGCGCACACGGTCAGCATCACAACCGCGACGAACGCCGCGCGCACCGGCCTTCGCCACGAACCTCGCGCATTCATCGCCGCCATGGCGCGTTAGCCGGTGCAAGGAAACAGCCATATCCAGTCCTGCCCAGCTCTTCCTTCAGCGCAGCGCAAACACGACCGCGTCGTCCTGACCGTCCGAAAAACGCCCGAGCTCGGCGAGACCATACCCGTTCCGAACGACGTTGACGATCGACTCCCGGCTCTCTGCGGGGTACTCCCGCAGGTGTATGACGATGTAGCGGACACCGTCCATTCTCAGGCGCCGCATCGATTCTTCGTCGGGGAAACCGCTGACCGCGTCCAGTCGCGAGAGGTACGAGTCCGGATAGAAGCCGCTGTAGCCGTTGACGATCGGCTGCCAGTGAAACGTCGACAGGTAGCTGTAGACCGGATCTGCGCCTGGCAGCGGTTCGCCGCGCATGGGAAGCTCGGCGACGACACCGCGCGGCTGCTGCTTCAACCAGGCATACAACGGTGGCGGCTGGTTCATGTAGGGGATGAGGGCGAGCGGCCGGACGCGGTACTCGGCCAGCATCAGCAACGCGAGAGCACAGACGATCGCTCCTCGCCACGGACGCGCGAGATCGCGCGCGACAGCAACGTAGCCGTAGCCGGCGAGAATCGCGAGAAAGAACGCCACGAAAATCCCGAGGCGCGCGAGCGCACGCAGGCCCTGATACACCGGCACGTAGTAGTAGAGAAATCGATAGATGTGGCCCGACAAACCGAGCGACATGTCGAACGCGACCGCCAGCGCGACCAGATAGACAAGCGCGGCCCGCGGCGGCGGCCGCAGGAGGAGACCGATCATCGCGATCAGGATGGCGGTCAGTCCGGGAAAGAGCCGCCGCTCGAGTCTGCCGCGGCTCGCAAACGATTTCCCCCATAGCACGTTGTCCGGCGTCGACACGAGATAGCTCGAGGGACGGGCACTGAACGTCACGAGCTCGCTCTCCGGACGGCCTCCGCGTTCGTCTTTCGTCACCAGATACGGCGCGTAGACGGTGCATATCGCCATCGTGACGACGGCGCCTGCGGCAAATGCCGCGATGGACCGCCGCAACTGTGCCCACGGTTGTCCGAGCAGCAGCAACACACCGCACAGCGGCAGCAGCGTCGCGAGAAAGAGGCCGTAGTAGATGCTCGAGAGCATCTGCAACCCGATGAACACGCCCGTCAAGACGCCGTAGCGACGCCGGCCCGTTTCGATCGTGCGATGCATCGCCCAGAAGGCCCAGGGCGTCCAGAGCGTCCACTGGAGCTCCATGTGCATGTAGTGCTCGTACCGGTACGGCACGAACGCGAACACAATCCCCGCGAGCACGCCGGCGCCGCGGCTGCCGGTGAGATCGCGAACGAGCACGAAGATGCCGACGGCAGATGCGACGATCGGTGCCAGCAGCAGCAGGTTGTGCACGAGCACGGACGGCAAACCCATCCAGAAGAGCGGCGCGCCGATCAAGCCTTCGACCAGCATCGCGTCCGACAAGGTGAGCGTCCGGGGTTCGGGGTAGAAGATGTTGCCGTCGAAGAAGTGCGCCGGGCTGGCATCGAGCGCGTGTGCGATCCATTTGAGCCGCCACAGATTGAAGAACACGTCCTGGTGCTCTCGAGCGTGCGTCGCCAGGACGCGCACCTGCGGCCACGTCATGAGTACGGTGAGCAGGATGAAGAGCAGCGTGACCGCGAGCGTTTCGCGGCGATCGTAGCGTCCGATGACTTTCACAACTCGATCCCGATCAGTTTCATCAACCTGAGGGCATTTCTCGACGTGGCGAGCCCGGGCCTCAGCCGGTAGTCGAACCGCATCGTCCCATCCTCGTCGACAGTTTCGGTGAAATGCACGAGACGTGCGGCCTGCGCCAGCGGTTCTTCGCCGGCGATCGTCAGATCATGGGTCGTCATCGCCCCGATTGCGCCAGCCTGCAGCAGGTGGCGCGCAACGGCCCTGACGGCGGTGGCACGCTCGGCGCTGTTCGTGCCTTGCAGGATCTCGTCCAGGAAATAGACGAGCACGCGCCCCTTCCTCTCGTGCTCCGCCGCGTCGACCACGCCCTTCAGCCGCGCCAGCGCGGCCATGAAATACGACAGCCCGGCTTCCAGCGAATCCTGAATGCGTATGCTGGTTTGCAGGTCGGACGGCGGCAATCGGAAGCGCGTGGCGCAGGCGGGTGCGCCCGCCTGTGCGAGGACGATGTTCAGACCGATCGCGCGCAGCAGGGTGCTCTTACCGGACATGTTCGACCCTGTCACCAGCAGGACCGTGCCGGGGGGCCCGACGCTCACGTCATTTGTTACACGCCTGGCATCCGCAATGAGCGGGTGCCCGATCGATTCGGCTTCGACGAGAGGCTCGTCGCTCATCTCGGGTACGCACCAGGCCGGATTGTCGAAGCTCGCAGTCGCCAGCGCGGCCAGCGCGTCCATATCCGCGAGCGCGGCGAGCCAGTCGCGCACGCGGTGGCCATTGCGGCGTCGCCATCGCTCGAGCGCGAAGAGGACATGAAAATCCCAGAGTGTCAGCGCCTGAATCGGAAAGTGAAAGATGGCGGCGCCCTTGCGCAGATCGCCGAACCCCAGGATCCGGTTCAGCTGCCGCATGCAGTCGGGCGCCGACGCGCCATCCGACGATAACCGCTCCCGCAGCGTGGCCAGTCGCGGCGACGAGGCGGACGCCGATACGGCGTGCTCGAAAAGCGCGCCGTATCGCGAGAGCCCCCGTTGCCCGCCGCCGGCGAGATCGAGTGTCTTGCTGACGCGGCCGCTGAACACGAACGACAGCACGATCCCAAGGAGGATCGGCGTCAGCCAGAACGCGGCGTCGATGACCATCACGTTGAGAGCGATGAGCACCCAGATCGCCATCGTCAATACGACGGCGATGCCGTACACGTAGCCGCCACCGAACGGAGGGACCGCCCCTTCAGCCCACCTCAGGAATCGATCGATGTCGTGCCTCCGCGCACCCGACGCGATGAGGCCGTGCGCAGCGAATCGCTCGCGCCACTCGTCGAGCGGCGCCAGCGCCGCCACAGCCCGCTGCCGATCCGCAATCTCGGCTGGAGATGCTGCAGCCAGGAGCCAGTTGGCGAGCGTTGCCGATCCCGACACAGTGGCGGCCGGGCCGAGCCATTGAAAGAGCGAGGCGCGGCCAAACACATCGAGGTCGCTGGCGTAGGGATGACCGGAGAGATCGATGCCGTCCGGCGGATCGCCCGGCGGCAGCGCCGACCAGTCGCGAGCCTCGCGGGCGACGCCGCGCTCGCACACGAGGCGCAGCGCGTCGTGCCAGGCCACGCGGTTCTCGACGATCGCGTGCCACGCGACGAGCACTCCGAAGATGGCGAGCAGAACGGCGCCGAGCACGAGCCGCCCGGGCGTCACGCCCCAAGCGAACGCCCAGCCGAACACAGCAGCCGCTGGCAGAAAGGTCGCGAGACGTAGACGCGCAATCAGCGCTGATCGGCGCCGGTCCACGTCCCGATCCGCGATGTGACGACCGGCCTTCTGCGCGTACGAGCGCGTGATAGCGTCCCCGACTGACGGCAGCATCGCGTTAGTCGTTATACAACGAGCGAGACGCGCCACCGGCGACCCACGTTCGGAGCCTTGGCAGAGGCGGGAGCGGAGCGGGGCCAGGTCCCAGGCCTGGTCACGCGGCCTGCTCGACGCCGACCGGCTTGCGAGCCGAGATGTTGAGGCGCCAGTAGTCGAGCGTGAACGGCGGATCGTCCGTCGCCGCGAGCGCCGCGAGCGCGTCCAGGAATGGCGGGCGTTCGGACGCCGGCAGCTGCTCGATGTGGTGCTGCACGCACACACAAGACAGAAAGTCCACGTAGCTCGCTCGATCGTCCAGGGTCGTCGGCGATTCCTCGAGAGAGACCTCGATCGCTGAAAACCCTGCGTGTTCGAGCCGCAGTGTGGTGGCTGGAGGATCAGCGAAATACCACGGCTCGTGCCATCCGTCGAAATAGGGTGCGTAGCGTGATGAGGCCATGAGCTCGTGCGCCCGCGCGAGCAGCGTCTCGAGGTTCGGACCGCCACCGCATTGGGCGATGAACCGGCCGCCGGGCGCCAGTGCCCGATAGATGCTCACGAACAACGCGGCGTGGTCGGGAATCCAATGCAGCGCGGCGGTGCTGAACACCGCATCGAAGGCATCGACGAACGGCAGCGCGGCACCGTCGGCGCGAACGAACGTCAGCAGGCTTGGATGGGTCGACGCGTCATGCAAAGGCGTAAATGGCGGCCGCGAGGCATAGCGTGCCGCGGCTTCCCTGAGCATGCTTTCGGAACGATCGAGCCCGACGACGTGGCCGCGGCCCATACGTTCGAGGAGCTCCGCAGTGAGCCGGCCTGTACCGCACCCGATATCGAGAATGCGCTCGCCGCCAACCGGCGCCAGGCGGTGCAGCACCCGGCGTCCCCAGCCTTGCTGCGGGTCGGAGAGGAGGTGATACCGTTCGGCGTCCCAATCCATTGCGATCGATCGTCTGCAGTGCAGCAGTGTACAGTCCTTTCGTCCCGGGCGGTCGTCAGAAGTCAGCGAGGAGTCCCACTATGCGTGCCGCGCTCATCGCACTCGCCGTCGTCGTTGCATGGCCGTCACATCAGATCGGCCAGGCGCCGGGGCCGGACAAGGGAGCGCTGCTCGAACAGGTGACGTGGCCAGAAGCCGAACGGCTGCTGTCGCCGGAGTCGGTGGTCGTGATTCCGCTCGGCGCCGCCAGTCTCGAACACGGCCCGCACCTGCCCCTTCGCACGGACCTGACGCTGGCGACTTTTCTGGCGCGACGGATCGCGAAGGACTCCGCCGTCGTGATCGCACCGGCGATCACCTATCACTACTCCACCGGGTTCGCCGAGTACCCGGGAACGGTGTCGCTGTCGAGCGCCACCGCGCAGAATCTCACCACGGACATCGTACGGAGCCTGGCGAAGTACGGTCCGCGGCGCTTCTACGTGTTGAGCACGACCGCGTCCGCGGATCGACCGCTCAACCTCGCTGCACGTGCGCCCGCAAGGGGGGGGTGCTGCTGCGGTACACCCAGATCGAGGCGGCGCTCGAGAATGTGTCGCGCGGCGTGCGGCGGCAGGCTGCGGGCAGCCACGCAGACGAGATCGAGACGTCGATGATGCTCGCGATCGATCCGGACTCCGTGGACATGTCGCGCGCCGTGAGGGACGTCGGCGCGATCACCCACCCGCTGCAGCTCACGCGGCAACCCGCCGGTCAGGGTACTTTCTCGGCGAGCGGCACGTGGGGCGATCCGACGCTCGCGACGAAGCAGAAAGGGCAGATCGTCCTCGATGCACTCACGGCAACGATTCAGTCGGATCTGCGTGACTTACAGAGCGCGTCGCTGCCGGCCGTCACGTCGCCGAATCCTGCATCTGCGGCGAACACCGGCCCGACAGCTGCTGGTATCGTCCCCCAAAGTGCCGGGACGTGCTCACCGGGTGATGAGCGGACGATCCGTCAAATTGGCGATGCGTTCACGGCGTTTTGGACCAACCAGGACGCGATCGGCCTCGCGAAACTGTGGTCGGTCGGCGGTGACTTCGTTCATCCTGACGACCTCATCGAGCCCGGACGGGTGATCATCGAGCAGAATCGACGGCTCCTGTTCGCTCAGCGCACGTATCGCAACTCGCGACATCTGGTGAGGCTCATGCGCATTCGCTGTCTGTCGGCGGACATCGCCGTCGCGGACGGCAGGTGGCAGCTGCGCGGTCTCACCGACGCGAACAATCAGCCCGTACCTCCACTTGACGGGCTGTGCACGCTGGTCGTCAAACGCGATGGGAGCGGCTGGTTCATCGAGGCCTACCGCTACACGATCAACGCCACGAAGGCGGCCGTCCCGCCGGCGCTGTTGAAGCGGCCAGGGTATCCGGGGGGTGATAGGTGAGCGAGCCCGGGACTCGGGGCTCGGCGCTCGGTGGTGATTGTGATCGCTAGGCTGCCCGCCGACGCGATTCAGCGGCGGGCGGCAAGGCCGAAGGCCGTCGCGCGAAGCGCGTAGAAGCGCGCGGGGGTGGGGCCCCGCGCGTATTGAGAAATGCTGGCTCGCCGGCGGAATTCGCAACAGCGTGCGGCGAGAGCGGACAGCAGCCAAACTACTCCTATAATGCGCGCATGCGACTCGCCCGCGTTCTCGTGATCGCTTCGGTGGCCGTTCTCGCGTTCGCGCTGCGTTCGGGATCATCGCCAGACCACCAGCCCACCACCTTCGATATCATCATCCGCGGCGGGACTGTGTACGACGGCACGGGCACAGCCGGACGGCGCGTGGACGTCGGTCTGCGCGGCGACAAGATAGCCGCACTCGGCGAGCTCACCGGAGCGCCGGCCGGCGTGACCCTCGATGCAGCCGGACTCGCGGTCGCGCCCGGCTTCATCAATATGCTCTCGTGGTCGACGGACACGCTGATTGCTGACGGCAAGTCGCAGGGAGAGATCCGTCAGGGCGTGACCACCGAGATCTTCGGCGAGGGATCGTCGATGGGACCGCTGACCGACGCGATGAAGGCCCGTGCGGTCGAGCAGATGGGCGACATCAAGTTCGACATCACGTGGACCACGCTGTCGGAATACCTCCTGGACCTCGAGCGGCGCGGCATCTCGCCGAACGTCGCCTCGTTCATCGGCGCCACGACGATCCGCGAGCACGTCATCGGACTCGAGGACAAGAAGCCCACGCCGCAGCAGCTCGACGAGATGCGGGCGCTGGTGCGGAAGGAGATGGAAGCAGGCGCACTCGGCATCGGCTCGTCGCTCATCTACGCACCCGCGTTCTACGCGACAACCGACGAGCTGATCGCGCTGTGCAAAGTCGCCGCGCAGTATCGAGGCAAGTACATCTCGCACATGAGAAGCGAGGGAACGCGGCTCATCGAGGCCCTCAACGAGTTGATCCGCATCAGCCGCGAGGCCGGCATCCCGGCGGAGATCTATCACCTCAAGGCGGCCGGTCAGGCGAATTGGGCCAAGATGGACCAGGCCATCGCGCTGATCGAAGCGGCGCAGAAACAGGGGCTCAAGATTACCGCGGACATGTACACCTACCCCGCTGGCGCCACAGGCCTCGACGCAGCGATGCCGCCCTGGGTGCTGGACGGCGGGTACGACGCCGCCTACAAGCGCCTGGCAGACGCTGACACTCGGAAGAAGATTGCGGCAGCCATCCGCACGCCCACCAAGGACTGGGAGAACCTGTACCTCGCGGCGGGATCGGCAGACCGCGTCCTGCTCGTCGAGTTCAAATCGGACGCCCTGAAACCGCTCACCGGCAAAACGCTGGCGGAGGCCGCCAAGCAGCGCGGCGAGGATCCCGTGGACACGATCATGAACCTGGTGCTCGAGGATCATTCCCGTGTGGGGACCGTGTATTTCATGATCTCGGAGGACAACATCCGCAAACAGATCAAGCTGCCATGGGTGTCATTCGGATCCGACGCCGGTTCGATGGCGCCCGAGCCGCCGTTCACGAAATCGTCGACTCACCCGCGCGCCTACGGCAACTTCTCGCGGCTGCTGGGCAAATATGTGCGAGACGAAAAGGTCATCCCGCTCGAGGAAGCGGTGCGCCGGCTGAGCGGCCTGCCGGCAACCAATCTCGAACTGGATCGGCGCGGGTTCCTCAAGGAAGGCATGTTTGCCGACGTTGTGGTCTTCGACCCCGCGACGATCGCGGACCGTGCGACCTTCGACAACCCTCACCAGTATGCCGTCGGCATGAAACACGTGTTCGTCAATGGCGTCCAGGTGCTCCAGGACGGCGAGCACACGGGCGCGAAGCCTGGACGCGCGCTCTGGGGACCGGGCCGGAAGTAACGCGGATCAGCCGACACTCATGCGCATCGAACAGCACAACTGGCATTCTCCGCGGCTCGGCTACGGGACGGGTGTGGCGGTCTTCGGCCACTGGGGCCCGCCGCTGCTCGCGTTTCCGACCAGCCACGGCGACGAGTGGGAGCTGCACCGTCACGGGATGATCGACGCGCTCGCCGAGTTCATCGACGGTGGACGGGTGAAGATGTTCTGCGTCGGGTCGAACAATCACGACTCGTATCTGAACAAGAACGCGCATCCGTTTCATCGGATCTGGCGGCAGCGCATGTTCGACGACTACATCCGTCAGGAAGTCGTGCCTTTCATTTACGCGAGCTGCCAGACGCAGGGCATCCCGATCGCGACGATGGGCGCATCGCTCGGCGCGTATCACGCGGCGAACACCCTCTTCCGCTACCCCGACGTCTTCAAGCGTGTGTACGCGCTCTCGGGTGTCTACGATCTCCAGCGCTTCATGGACGGTCTGTACAACGAGACGTTCTACTTCCACAATCCGGTCGACTACCTGTCGAATCTCAGCGACCGCTGGGTGTTCGAGCAACTGTCGACGTGCGAGATCAGGCTGGTGACAGGCTCGGGACCGTGGGAGGAGAGCAGTTTTTCGTACGCGCTCTCAGGGATCCTTGCTCGGAAGGGCATCCGGCACTATCTCGACGACTGGGGTCCGCGCGGGGGGCACGACTGGCCCTATTGGAAGGACGAGATGCGCGCGTATTTGAGCGGATGGTGAAGCGGCTGTCTATCGGGTCCGGCTGAAACCTGGCTGAAACCGGACGCTACCGTTCCTCTCTTCCGTCGCCTCTTTCGACTCTCCCCTTCTCTTCCAGCCACCTGTTGTAGCCGCCGATCAGCGCGTGCGCGTCGATGCCCTGCTGCTGCAGCGTGAGCGCCGCCCGGGCGCTCGTGTGCTCGGACGGTCAGGCGCAGTAGACGACGATCGGCTTCGTGATCTTCTTGAGGTTGTTGATCTCGCGTTCGATGTCCGGGAGCGGGATCGATCGCGCACCGGGAATGTGGCCGATCTCGTACGACGTCGTGTCGCGGACGTCGACGACCACAATCTCCTTCGCGTCGTAGTGTTTCTTGAACGTCTGCCAGTCGACGCGCAGCTTCTGCGAGGCAAGCTCGTCATCCTGCGCCGCGGCCGGTGCCGCCAACACTGCTGTCACGGCAAACACCAGGAACGCCCAAGCGAACCGGGGATTCACGTTACTCAAGAAACACGGCCTTTCGACGATTCAGCGCCCGGGAGCACGCTGCACCCTGAACCCTGAACCCTGCACCAACCAGCACCTTGAACGCTGCACCCTGAACCTTGCACGTTTCAGCGCATCTCCTCCGTGTCCGCGAACTTCTCGAGTATGTACTGCCCCTCCGCGATCACCTGATCGTCGTCGATCCAGACGTCGCAGCCGCGGGTCAGCACGTCGACGTGAGTGCGCGACGACCAGTCCGCGTGCGTCTGGCTGCCGTAGGGATCGCCGAACGCCAGGTGCACGCCCGGCACCTTCTCGTCCTGCAGCAGGATGCCGATCATGTCGCGGAGGCCGAGATTGGTGCCGAAGGCCAGCTCTCCCACGCGATCGCTGTTGGCGTCGGTATGACAGTAAGACCAGAAATCCCGTTCGAGGTCGGTCCGCTCGCATTGCGCGGAGACGAGACGTCCGCCGCGGATCTCGAGCACGAGCGGCGTCCGGTCGAGGATGCCGTATTTCGCGTTGAAGTAGTCGCCGGCCGTCCCGTCACAGACGAACGTGCCGTCGACGCTCGCCGGTGTCGTGAACACTTCGCCCGCAGGCAGATTCGACCAGTATCGCGGATTGATGATGCCGCTCGTCTTCACCCACGCCAGCGAGTGATCGAAGCGGGCACTGAAGCTCGTGCCGCCCTTCGTCCGGACCGTCAGCGCCCGCGCGGTGTGCATCCGATTGCAGAGCAGCTGGCTGAGACGATCGACCTGGCGGTAGTCCGCGCGCATGCCCTCGCACATGATCCGCGGCGTCACGCCGACCATGTGCGCGTAACGGACGCGGCGGCGTTCGACGACGGCGACGATCGCCATCCGCGCGCCGAGTTCGCCTTCCTGCGGCTGCACGCACAGGATGCCGGCGTCCGTGCGCTCAAGCGCGTCGAGCACGGCTTGGGGCGCCGCCGGCATCGGCCGTGGCGACACTGATTCGATGAGCAGGCAGTCCGTGCGCGCCTCGCGCTCGGCCAGCGCCTCTTCCAGACTCGCGGCGACGTCGCTGCTCGCCTCGTCGGCGATGAGGGCGACGCGCTCGCCCGGACGAATTGCCAGGCACACATCCACGGCGTTGTGCGCGCCGGTCATGAGATCCGCTGTTGCGGAACCGAAAGTCATCTCGCTAAACCGAGGGACGTCCCCCGGACCCCCTTTTCGAGCCTTTGTCGCCCTCGTTCGATTGTAACAGTCGGGCCGCCTCAGCGCCGGGAGGCCAGATCGCTGCGGATGGTCGCGGCGCGTTTACGAATCACCTGGACCGCGATGCCGGTCTCCCGGACGAGGATGGCCGACCCGCGAACGAGCGACCCGACGCCGACCATCCCGGCCCCAACGCCGATCACTTCGAAGATCGTCACGACGGGGCCGCCTGAATAGATCGCGAGAACGGCGCCGAGCAGGGACGCGAGCGTCGCGGACGCGAAGCCGCCGAGGGCGATGTAGAAGCTCCTGAGCACGAGCAGCAGCATCTCGACGCGGCGCTCGGTTGCATCGAGCTCCTCGAGCCGGCGCGCGTCGTCCTTTGCAGAGGCCGTGTGCGGATCCGCACCCTCGAGCTGACGGGCGAGTTCGCGCGCCCGATCGACCGCGCGCGCCAGCCGATTGCTGGTGCTCATCGCCAGGACGGACGAGGCATTGGTCAGGATCGCGGGGGCGACGATCATCGAGAGCGCCGCGAAGGGATTGGGTTGCGGGTCCAAGGAAATGGCAGATGGAAAAGGGCAAAGGGTAAATGGTCAGAGCCTCCCGCGCTTCCGTGCGGTATGGCTACGCGCGGCTCGTCACCGCGCGTAGTGGTCCGCTCCGACGAAGTGCAGCGAGACGTAGGGCTCGCTGCCTACGACCCAGCTGTCGTGCGGGATTGGTGGAATGTAGAACAACTCCCCGGCCCGCAACTCGATCACGCGGCCGTCGTCGAGCGCCGCCGTGGCGGTGCCTGACAGCACGAGACCGACGTGTTCGACTGTGCACCGCGTGGCGCCGACGAGCGGCCCCACGTGCTCGGACCATTTCCACCCGGGCTCGTAGATGGCGCGGCCGATCGTGTACCCGCCGATGTGAACCAGCTCGAACCGGCCCTTCGTCATGACCCGCACGTCGTCCGGCGCGTCGAAGCGCCTGAGGATGACGTCGTGCGCCGCAGCGGTCATTCCGCCCTTTCCCGTGGAGATAGCCGCCTTACTTCAGGTGCTTGCCGACCAGCTTCGTCATCTCGAACATGTTCACGGATGCCTTGCCGCCGAAGACCGCCTTGAGCGTGGCGTCGGCCTTGATCATCCGCTTGTTCTTCGGATCCTGCAGGCCATTCTTCTTGATGTAGGCCCAGAGTTTCTTGGTGACCTCAGTCCGTGGGATCGGCTTGGCGCCGACGACTTCGGCGAGCGCAGCGCTCGGCGTCACGGGCTTCATGAAGGCGGCGTTTGCTTTGCGGGCGGTCTTCTTCTTCGCGGTCTTGGCCATCTGTTCTCCTTTTCGGAAATGCGCACCGCATTTCCGCTCCGGCCGTGCAGCATAACACGTCACGCGCCGTGAATTGCGCGAAATGCGGGGAGTTTTCGACGGATTCCGCGGTGATGCGAACGGTGGTCCGGCCAAAGCCGGACACTACGGCGGCGTGACGTCCGCCTTCGAGCAGACGATCCGCGTTTGTAGCGTCCCCTTCAGGCGGACCCTTCCTCGACCACAAACGCCGGTACCTGTCCACCACCAGATGTGACATTTGCGAGGCCAGTGCCGCTCAATCGCGTCAGGAATCCACCCATTCGTCCACGAAACAGGTATGGTGCGAAATCGACCAGCATGTCGCGCATCGTCACGCGACCTTCGGCATCGAACTGCGGAAAGACTTCGCGCCGCACCGGGATGCGCTCCTGCACGATCCACGTGCCGACAGGATCGGCCAGCGCGGCGTCGAGCAGTCCCTCCCATTCACCCGCATTCGTCTCCCAACCAAGCACGACCCCCTTGCCACCGTATTCGTCGTTTGGTTTGAGGACGAGGCGTTCGCGATTCTGCCTCGCGATCTCGAGCAGCCCTGACTCGCGGCCCTCCTTCTGCGTCCGTATGTCCTCGACCACGCGCGTCCACGGAACCGATGCATGAATGATGTCGAGCTCGGTGGGCGTGAAGAGCGGGGCGTGCGCCGGATCGGTCAGCACCGCGAAGAACGCCTTCTTGTGAGCCAGCTTGCAGCGGAATGTGTTCGCGACGCACACGGCCCGCGTCCGGTAGGCGTCAACGAGCGCGCGGCATTCTTCGGATCTGCTGACGATGTCGTTTATCAGGACGCGGCGGTAAACGAGATCGATCGCGCGATCGCCGGCCCTGAGCACACCGCCATCGAACGACAGATCGCGCGGATCGGAGATGACCGTCGGCACGCCTGCAGCGGCGAACGCGTCGGCGAGGATTTCGAACTCACTCCACGTCGGCACGTCGCGCCAGTCAACGATTGCGATGACCGGCGGGGACGCGCGTCCACCCCACTCGGCGTAGCTCGCCAGGAGCGCCCCGAGCATCGCATCAATCGTTCCGTAGTGGCGCACGCGGTGCGGGCCGCGAAAACGGGTCATCGCCGGCAGCGTGTCGAACAACTCACAGAGCCGCTGAGTGTAGCCGAGACCCGCTGGAGACTCGGCGTTGTACTCGGCGAAGTGCAGTGAGTCCGGGAGCAGAAACGCGTCGAGCCGCGACGCCGTGCTTGCCGTGCCGTATCCGGGATCGATTTCGACCAGCCGGATTTCGGGCTCGGTCATGCCGAGCTGCCGCATCATCGACGGCGACTCGAGCGCGGCGCGGACCACGCGCTCACCCGCGGCGGCAATCGCCTCCGACGCCGTGCGGATCCGGGCTTCATCACGATCGGTGAGAAAGAATGGCCGGAGAAATGGACTGTGGAGGCGCTCGCCGAACGTCAGCTTCCGGGCGCGCATCGCGTCGGCGAAGCGCCGGCAGAACGCCGGACTCAGCTCCTCCTCCGGACGGAGCAGCGCGTGCCACTCGCCGGCCGCGTCCATTCAGCGAATCCCCGGCGCGCCGGTGAACCCGGAAGCCGGACCGATGCCCAGCATCTCTTCCCACCGCGGCCAGCACTGCGCCGCATGGCCGTTGATCGCGCGGTCGACCACGAGGTGCGCCATCTTCTCGACGACATGGGAGAAGTAGAACTCGGTGATGCGATCGCGCTCGAAGTCCGGCGCCGGATTGAGGTAATCGATCGCGTACGGGACACCTTGCATGACCGCGAACTCGATCGTGTTCATCTCGTAACCGAGTGCCTGGTTGATTGTCTGCGCATCGCGGATGACGCGGGCGCCGACGTCAGCGGAGAGATATTCGTGCTCGACCAGGTATCTCCGCTCACGCGGATCGTAGGCCACGGGGGTGATGTCGGTCTTGCCGAAGGTGAAGCAGCGCACGTAGTGATCGAAGTCGATGAACTGCTGGAGCGTCATGCAGTAGGGCGATGTCCGATCGTACGCTTCGAGAAGCTCCTCGCGGTTGTTCACCTTGTAGACGTGCTTCCATCCGCCGCCCGAGTACGGCTTGAGAATCGCGGGACGCCCCACGTAATCGAGCAGGCTGTCCCAGTCGACGGGATAGGCGAGGTTGCGCAGCGACTCCGACGTCAGATCGACGTCGGCCGGGTAGCCTTTCTGGGGAAGCAGCACCGTGCGCGGGATCGCGACACCGAGCTTCGCCATGACGGAGTAGTTGAAGTACTTGTCGTCAGCCGTCCACCAGAATGGGTTGTTGATGACGTAACTGCCCTGCAACACCGCATGCTTCAGGGCGCCGCGATAGTACTCGACCTCGTGCGAGATGCGATCGACGATCACCCGGTACTTCGCGGGCTCGTCCATCTTCGTGCCGCCCCACTGCACCATTTCCGCGGTGATGGCGTAGGGCGCACCAATCTGACCGACGCGCTCGATGAACGCCGGAGGAAAGCTGTACTCCCGCCCGCAGAGCAATCCGACCTTCATCGCCTGCCCTCCGTCATTACCAGTCCGGGGGGCTTCGCCCCGCCGGGCCCCCCTTCACGCTGCCGGTACTCCGCCAGCTGGCGATCGGCGCTCGTGCCCTCGCAGTACCGTGTGAATGTAGCCCACTTCGGGTCTCGTCGGCACGTCACAGATGTAGAACTCGAGTGTCCGCGCGGATGTTCGTGTCGACCTCGACCATGGACTGGTGCAGCTCACGCGTGATTCGATCGCCGAGTGACGTCGCCGGTGAGACCGATCGCGCTGTGCCGGCCGACAGAACGGCGCGGCGTGCTTGACCGTGGTCTGAGTTCGTGGATAAGATTCCGGCTTCAATCGACGGCGTTCCGGTCGTTCTCTGCGACGAAATTCGTTTGGGGCGCGAGGATGTGGCATCACAGTTCAATCGCGGACTCGCGGGCCTGGGCAACTGTCCTCCAGCGCCCCTGAGTCCTAGCCATTGGCCCAAATCTTCCCCCCCTGGTGGAACAAGCTTCCGATCGTGGCTGCGATCGCGGGCAGCCTCGGTCCGATCCTCGCGATCGCGGGCGTCTGGTACTTTTTTTCCCCGTGGTACACAGACGTGGGCTACCGTCCCGTTCAGCCCGTCCCGTACAGCCACAAACTCCACGTCGGCGAGCTTGGTCTCGATTGCCGATACTGTCACGCCTCGGTCGAGATTTCTGCCGTCGCGAACGTTCCGCCCACCCAGACCTGCATGAACTGCCATCAGCTCGTGAAGAGGGATAGCGAGAAGCTCGCGCCGATTCGGGATAGCGCCGCCAGCGGTCGGCCGATGCACTGGATTCGCGTTCACAAGCTTCCCGACTTCGCCTATTTCACCCACCGCGCGCACGTGGCGTCAGGAATCGGCTGTGTCACCTGCCACGGCCGTATCGACGAGATGGAAAGGGTCACTCAGATGACGCCTTTGAGCATGAGCTGGTGCCTCGACTGCCATCGCAACCCCGGTCCCAACCGACGTCCCGTCTCGGAGGTCACCAACATGAAGTGGACTCCCCCGCGGGACACCGGAACGCTCGCGGCGGAGCTCCAGCGCAGCCGACCGGTCAATCCACCGACTGACTGTTCGGGGTGCCACCGGTGACACGGACATACTGGCGAAGCCTCGAGGAGCTCGAGGATCACCCCGAATCCCGGAGTTTTCTCGAGCGCGAGTTCCCGGAGGGAGCGTCCGAGCTTCCCGCGGGCGTCACCCGGCGCGAGATGATGACGCTCCTGGGCGCCTCGCTGTCGCTCGCGGGGCTCGCGGGATGCCGGCGGCCCGTGGAAGAGATCGTCCCCTACGTCACCGCACCTGAGGACGTGGTCCCGGGGATCCCCCGCTACTACGCGACAACGATGCCGTTCCGGCGGAGCGCCTACGGCCTGATCGTCGAGAGCCACGAGGGACGACCGACCAAGATCGAGGGGAACCCTTCGCACCCGTCCACGCTCGGTGCCTCGAGCTCACGCGTCCAGGCGTCCGTACTCAGCCTCTACGATCCCGACCGCTCGCAATCGGTCAGGTTGAAAGGGGACCCGAAGTCCTGGAGCGACTTCGTGACGGCCTGGGGCCCGCTGTCCGAGGCTCACGCCGCGGACGGCGGTGCCGGCCTCGCGGTCCTCTCAGAATCCTTCTCCTCCCCCACCTTGGCGCGCCTGGCCTCCGAGCTCCGTGCCCGATTCCCCCGGTTGCAGTGGGCCACTTACGACGCCGTCAGCGACGAGAACCGGCTCGCCGGACTGCGGCAGGCCACGGGGCGCGACCTCGATCTCATGCTCCGGCTCGATCGAGCCTCGGTCATTCTCGCGCTCGACGCCGACCCGCTCCTGACCGACCCGGAAATGATCCGCCACGCGCGAGGCTTCGCGGACGGACGACGTGCGGGAGCCTCCGGCGGCGCCATGAACCGCCTCTACGCCGTCGAGGCGGTCTACTCGCTCACGGGCGCGATGGCAGATCATCGGCTCCGTCTCGAGAGCCGCCAGATTGCCGCCTTTCTTGCGATGCTCGCGGCACGCCTCGCTCCTGCCGAGGCCGGAGCCGCGAACCTGGCGGGCGGCGCGGTTCCCGGTGTCGACCCACGCTGGATCGACGCCATCGCCAAGGATCTGCTCGCAAACCGCGGCAAAGGGTTGATCGTGGCTGGGGAACGGCAGCCCGCGGCCGTCCACGCCGCCGTCTGCGCGCTGAACGCTTCTCTCGGCAACACAGGCAAGACGGTCAGCTACTACGAGACGAAGGATGCGGCGCTTCCGAGCGTCAGCTCGCTCGCCTCGCTCGTTTCCGCCATGAACGCGGGGACGATCAAGACGCTCGTCGTCCTGGGCGGCAATCCTGTCTTCGATGCCCCCGCTGATCTCGATTTCGCCGCGGCGATGGCGAAGGTCCCTCAATCGATTGCGCTCGGGCACTCGGTCGACGAAACATCCGTCAAGGCGACCTGGCACGTTCCCCGCGCGCATTACCTCGAGTCGTGGGGAGACGTGCGCGCGGTTGGAGGCACGCTCAGCGTCGTTCAGCCGCTAATCCTCCCGCTGTTCGGCGGACGAACCCCTGTCGAGGTGCTCGGGCTGATGCTCGGGGGCAAGGATCGTCCCGGCTACGACATCGTGCGGGAGACCTGGAAACCGATCCTGGGCGAGGCCGACTTCGACAAGAAGTGGAACCGCGTCCTGAATGACGGGCTCCTGTCCGGCAGCGAGCTTCCAGAAGTTGTCCCCAGCCTCACGGGACAGCCCGTAGCGGAGCTGGCGCGCTCGATCGGCGGGGGTCCGAATGGCCTGGAGGTCGTCTTCCTCCCTTCACCCTCGCTTCACGACGGCCGCTTCGCGAACGACGGGTGGTTGCAGGAGCTGCCCGATCCCCTCACGAAGCTGACCTGGGACAACCCTGCGCTCGTCAGCCCGAAGACGGCCGAATCGCTCGGACTCGTAAACAGGGATTGGGTCCGCCTTGACTATGCCGGCCGCTCGATCGAGCTCCCCGTGTGGCTCCTCCCAGGAATGACGGACGGCGTGGTCGCCGTGACGCTCGGCTATGGCCGTTCGCATGCGGGCCGAATCGGGTCGGGAGTCGGGTTCAACGCCTTCACGGTCCGAAACTCCAAGGCATCCGGCTTCGACAGCGGGGGCAAGCTCACGAAGCTCGCGCGCACGTATCCGCTCTCGGCGACCCAGGAACACGGCAGCATGGAGGGGCGCCCCGTGGTGCGCGAGTCGACGCTCACCGCGCTTCGATCGAAGCCGGCCGGCGGAACGGAGCGACCCGAGACTTCGCATGGAGGCGCGGCGCCTGAGGCCGCCAAGCCCGAGGGAGAAGAGATCACCGCGCACGGCGTCTTCGAGAAGGAATCGCCGCACTTCTCCCTCTGGAAGGAACGTACCTACGACCAGGGACATCAGTGGGGGATGACGATCGACCTGAACGCGTGCATCGGGTGCAACGCGTGCATGGTCGCGTGCCAGAGCGAGAACAACGTGCCGGTCGTCGGCAAGGTCCAGGTCGCGAAGGGGCGCGAGATGCATTGGCTCCGGGTCGACCGGTACTTCTCCGGCGACGCTCAGAACCCTCAAGAAAACCCGGAGGTCGTCTTCCAGCCGGTGCCCTGCATGCAGTGCGAGGATGCACCCTGCGAGCAGGTCTGCCCCGTGGCAGCGACGGTTCACGACGCGCAGGGCCTCAACGTGATGGTCTACAACCGGTGCATCGGAACCCGCTACTGCTCGAACAACTGCCCGTACAAGGTGCGCCACTTCAATTTCTTCAACTTCACCAAGGACACGCCCGACATCCTCAAGCTCGCGATGAACCCGGACGTCACGGTCCGCGCGAGGGGCGTCATGGAGAAGTGCACCTACTGCACGCAGCGGATCAATCGGGTGAAGATCGACGCGCGGCTCGGCGGACGCGAGATTCGCGACGGCGACGTCAAGACGGCCTGCCAGCAGGCCTGCCCCGCCTCGGCGATCGAGTTCGGAGATATCCGCGATCAATCGAGCCGGGTCGCCAAGGCCAAGGCCGATCCGCGCAACTACGCGCTCCTCGACGAGCTGAACACCAAGCCCCGGACGACCTATCTGTCCAAGGTGCGCAACCCGAATCCCGACCTCGAGGGTGTGCGGGCCAACGCGAGTGTCTGGCGCCCAGGGACCGAAGAGAGGCACCCTGCATGACCGCCCGGACACGGCGCGTGCTGGGCGCCCTCGCGCTTACGTCTCTCGTTGTCCACACCGGCTGCGCGCGCGGCTGCACGTCGAGCCGCCCCCCCATCCATATCAATCCGAGCATGGATGACCAGCCGAAGGTGCTTCCACAGACGGCCAGCACGTTCTTCTACGACGGCTCGTCCATGCGCCAGCCAGTTCCGGGAACGGTCCCCATCGGCGGGCTGAAGGAGGACACGGCCTTCTTCACGGGGAAGGGAGCGGACGGGCAATTCGTCGCGACCATTCCCATGACCGTGGACGAGGCGGTTCTCGAGCGCGGCCGCCAGCGATATGTGATCTATTGCCAGCCTTGCCACGACGCGCGAGGGGACGGTAAGGGGATCCTGTTCCAGCGAGGCAACGTCCCCACCGCATCCTTCCATCAGGAGAAGATCCTGAAGTACACGGACGGTCAGATCTTCGACGTCATCACCAACGGGCAGGGGCTCATGCCCGCGTACCGCTGGCCGATCCCTTCGGCTGACCGCTGGGCGATCATCGCCCACGTCCGAGAACTCCAGCGCAAGCGGCAGGCAAGCGCGACGGCCGCGCCAGCGGACACCAAGTAAGGGGAGGCACCGTGGCCAATGGCGTGATGAACAGCGCGATGAACCGCAAGGTGCTGATCCTTCTCGGTCCCGTTGTCGGCGTTGCCATGTTCATCGGCGTCGTCTGGATGGCGTCGGTCTTCGTGACCCACAACGAATACAAAGAACCCTACCGGGCGCCTGCCGCGACCGTCGACGCCACGCCCCGCGCGGATGGAGCAACCGCCGAAAAGGCAGCGGCGGAGAGCAAGGCTAAGGCGACACCCTATACCGAGGCCGAGTACCGGACCTTTCCCGTCGTCGGGAGCCGCGTGGCCATCTGGTCGGTCGCGCAATTGCACCTGCTGTTCGCGGCGTTCGTCCTTGCTGTCCCAATCTTCGCGTTCATCGTCGAGGCGATCGGCTACAAGACCGGAGATCGGCGATACGACCTGCTCGCGTACGAGTTCACGAAGCTCCTCTCCGTCTCCTTCTCGCTGACGGCGACCTTCGGAGCGTTCCTGACGTTCATGCTCATCATCCTGTATCCGAAGTTCACGAACTACCTGATGAGCGTGTTCTCCCCCACCTTCCTCCCGTACGTCCTGCTCTTCTTCGCCGAAGCCTTCTTCCTCTACACCTACTACTACGGTTGGGGGAAGTTCCATCCCCTGGTGCACCTGGGTCTTGGGCTCGGCCTCAACGTCGTCGGCACCTGCATCATGTTGATCGCCAATGCCTGGCTCACGTTCATGATGTCGCCGAACGGAGTCTCGAGCAAAGGGGCGGTGCTCTCCGTCTGGGACGCGGTCTACAACTACACCTGGATGCCGATCAACGTCCATCGATTCATCGCGAACATCGCCTTCGGCGGATCGGTCGCCGCCGCTTACGCGGCCTTCAAGTTCCTGCAGGCGGAGACCGACGAGGAGCGCGCGCACTACGACTGGATGGGATACATCGGGAACTTCGTCGCGATCAGCGCCTTCCTCCCGCTCCCGTTCGCCGGCTACTGGCTCGCAAAGGAGATCTACGCGTTCTCGCAGACGCTCGGCCTCACGATGATGGGCGGGGCCTTCTCGTGGCTGTTCATCATTCAGGCGGTGCTGATCGGAAATCTCTTTCTCGCGGCCAACTACTACCTCTGGCTCGGGATGGGGCGGGTCGACGGGGTGCAGCCGCTTCAGAAGTTCATCAAGTACCTGCTCTTCGCGATCACGCTCTGCTTCATGGTCTGGGCGACGCCGCGATCGATCATCGCGACGGTGTCCGAACTCCGGGCGATGGGAGGCGGAGCGCACCCGGTGCTCGGCTACCTCGGTGTCATGTCGGCGAAGAACACCGCCGTGAACATTCTGATTCTGACGACCTTCATGAGCTTCCTCCTGTATCGGCGGACGGGAAAGGTCGCAACCGTGTCGTGGGCGAAGAAGGGCCACGCGGCGCAGCTCGCGATCTTCGCGGCCGCCGCCTTCACCGTCATTTTCCTGGGCGTCTACGGGTACTTCGTCGAAGCGACGGTCCGTATCCGGCTGTCGGTACCGCAGGTCAGCTCGGTCCTGATCGCGATGGTGTCGATCACGGCCATCGACGTCTTCCTGTTCCGCGGGGCCGCGAGGACCGGTGAGGTGCGGTGGGGGCACATTCCGCGGATTTCGCAATACGTGCTGATCTTCATCGCCGTCACGTTCACCTGGCTGATGGGGCTCATGGGCTACGTTCGCTCCGGCCTGCGCCAGCACTGGCACGTCTACGGCGTCATTCGGGACACCTCTGTCGACGCGTTCACGCCCACGCTTGGCTTCGCGACGAAGGTCGTCTCGGTGACCGTGCTCGGATTCTTCCTCCTGATCGGCTTTGTGTTCTGGATCACGAGCCTGCACGACCGGCCCGATTTTGTTGGGAGAAAGAGCTCGTGAAGCAATCGTGCCTCGAGCGAGCGCAGCGAGCGAGCCACGCGAGCGGAGCGGGGCCTT
>DATAEK010000435.1:0-16838 GCA_036258055.1 Vicinamibacterales bacterium | reverse complement strand
AGTGCCGCCTGCCGACTATCGACTGTCCACCGTGCCCAACCCGAAATCCGTCTCGAGGCTGTGCCCGCCGGGCGCGAGCGGGCCAGGGGCCTTCAGGATCGAATCGAGCGCTTCACGGTTCGCTTCGAGCGCACGCTGATCTTCACGAACCTTCAGGACGCACCCGAGGGTCTGCTCGACGGCAGCGGGATCGAGGTGATCGCGGTGCAGGCTCATGAGCGCCCTCGTCCAGTCGAGGCTCTCGGCGACGCCCGGCGCCTTCTGCAGCGGCAGGCTGCGAAACACCTGCATGGCCCTGGCGATTTCGGCGGCAAGTCGATCGCTCAGCCCGGGAATCCTCGCGTGGAGGATGGCAATCTCCTCCGCCAGCGTCGGGTACGGCAGCCAGAAGAACAGGCACCGGCGGCGCAGCGCGTCGGAGAGCTCCCGCGTCCGGTTGCTCGTGAGCACGACGTGCGGCGCATGGCGCGCGCGGATCGTGCCGAGCTCTGGAATCGTAACCTGCCATTCGGCCAGCACCTCGAGCAGAAACGCTTCGAACGCCTCGTCGGCGCGGTCGACCTCGTCGATGAGGAGCACGGGCGCACGGTCCTGCGTGATCGCTTCGAGGAGCGGGCGCTTGAGCAGGAACGCTTCCCCGAAGATCTCCGCCTCGCGCGCCGCGAGCTCCGCGCCCGACGCTTCGGTCAACCGGATGTGCAGCATCTGGCGTGGGTAGTTCCACTCGTAGAGCGCCGTCAGCGAATCCAGCCCCTCGTAACACTGCAACCGGATCAGGCGCGTGCCGAGGACGTCGGCGAGTACCTTCGCGCTCTCGGTTTTGCCAACACCCGCGGGCCCTTCAACGAGGAGCGGCTTCTCGAGCGCGAGCACGAGCTGCAGCGCTGTCGCGAACGCGTCGTTGACGATGAACCCCCGACTGCCGAAGCGCTCGCGAATGGCGGCGGCGTCGATCATGCCGGGCTGGAGAGGAAGGCGTGCGGATCCTTGACGAACTGCATCCGGCAACCCGCGCAGCAGAAGTAGTAGGTCGTGCCGTCCACTTCGGCCGAGTGACGCGCCGTCGCAATCTCGACGTCCATGTGGCAGACAGGGTCGACGGCGGTTGTGTCTGGTGACGCGCGCGACCCTGCGATCGTGGTCGAATCGGGCGACTCCGTTGTCGCACTCGACGCGGTCGTGCCCTGCGATCGCCGTTCGGGAGTCGTCTGGACGATCTCCGCGAGGATCGACACGGCAACTTCCGGCGCCGTCCGCGCACCGAGGTCGAGCCCGGCGGGATTGCGGATCGCGTCCAGGTTCGAGACCCCGCGGTCCTCCAGCACCGATCGCACGGTCGCCGCACGTTTCCGCGAAGCCACCAGGCCGACGTACGACACCGGCGCCGCGAGGACTGCCTGAAGGGCCTCCTCGTCGTAGTGTCCCTGCGACGCGACGACGACGGCCGCCTCCATTCCGGCGTTTTTCATGACGTCGCCGAGCGCATCGAGCGAGGCGACGGTCACACCGGGCTGGCGCAGCGCCTCGACGTCGCGCTGATCACGCGCATCGACGACCCGCGTGACGTCGTAGTCGAGGCTCGATGCTGTGCGGGCGAGCGCTTCGGCGACGGGCGTTGCCCCCACAACGACGAGCCGGCGGGCGTGAACGAACGGCTCGATGTACACATCGATCGCGCCTTCGGACGCACAGGTCATGGGCACGATGACGTGCTCGGGATCCGATGTCGTCATCGTTGTCGCATCGGGCCGAATCGAGACCAGTCGAGGTTGACGCGCACGGATCGCTTCGAGCGCCTGCTTCCTGGCGATCTCCCGCGAGCAGGCGCCGCCGACGAACCCTTCCATGCGCCCGTCGGCGTAGACGATGGCGCGATCGCCGAGGTGAGCCGATACCGGCGCTCGTCGCGCGACCACGGTCGCGACCGCGAATGCCTGCCCGGCGCGGCCGAGCGTCGCGAGCTTCTCGAAGAATTCCGCGGGACGTCCGCTCATGCCGAAAGTTTCTCGCGGACGTGACTGAAGGTCTGCGTGATGAGCTTCTGCGCCTGGGCGTCGAGCACGCGGCCGCCGACCGCGGCCGCCGGACCGCGTACTTCCGCAACACCGCGCCAGTTCAGGACCGTGCCGTCCCCGTCGGCAACGACGTCGGCGCCGGCGTTCATATCGACGGTGCTGCCCAGTCCGCCGCCAGACACCTTGATGTCCACGTGACGCTTCGCGGCATCGGCGAGGAGCTCGCACTTCAACTTGAAATTGCCGCGCACCGGACCGACGGCTACGCGGACCGTCGCGTCGAAGTGCGTGGCATCCTTGAGATCCACCTGGACGACTTCCGGCAGGCAGTAACCCACCTTGCTGGGATCGGTCACGAACGCCCAGACCGTAGCCGAACTGGCCGGAATCTTTTCCTGACCGTTGTATTCGAGCTTCACGTTATCAGACCGGGGGGCTTCGCCCCGCCGGACCCTCCATCCCACCCCACCGCGCAAAGTCCCCTATTTCTTCCGCGTCGCGTCGGCGTCGCGGATCGCCCGCCAGACCTTGTCCCGCGTAACCGGCATGTCGATGTGCCGCACCCCGAGTGGCGACAGCGCGTCGATGACGGCGTTCACGAACGCCGCCGGGCTCCCGACGTTCGGGCTCTCACCAACGCCCTTGGCGCCGATCGGATGGTGCGGACTCGGCGTGATGGTGTTCGTCGTCTCCCAGTGCGGCGTCTCGAGCGAGGTCGGCAGCAGGTAATCGGTAAAGTTCGTGTTGAGATTGTTCCCCTCGGCGTCGTACTGGATCTCCTGCATGAACGCGATGGCGAACCCCTCGGTCAGGCCGCCGTGGATCTGCCCTTCGACCACGAGCGGGTTGATGACGGTGCCGCAGTCGTCGAGCGCCAGGAACCTGCGGACCTTCACCTCGCCGGTGTCGCGATCCACGTCAACGACGGCGATGTAGGCGCCGAACGGAAAGGTCATGTTCGGCGGATCGTAGTAGTTGGTCGCCTCGAGCCCGGGCTCGTTCGGCCCGGGGTTCGTGTACGCCGCGAACGCGACCTCCTTCATCGTCACGCTCTTGGTGGGCACGCCTTTGACCTGGAACTTGTAGTCCGTCCACTCGACGTCGGCCTCGCCGACCTCGAGCAGGTGCGCGGCGATCTTCCTCGCCTTGTCGCGCACGCGCCGCGCGGCGGTGGCAATCGCCGCACCGGCGACCGGCGTACTGCGGCTCGCGTAGGTGCCGAGGCCGTACGGCGCCGTGTCGGTATCCCCTTCCTCGACCATGATCGTCTGCGGATCGAGCCCCAGTTCTTCGGCGACGATCTGCGCCCACGTCGTCTCGTGCCCCTGGCCCTGCGACTTCGTCCCGGCCCGGACGATACCGGCGCCGGTCGGGTGGATCCGGATCTCGGCGCTGTCGAACATCTTGATGCCGAGGATGTCGAAGTGCTTCGATGGTCCGGCGCCGACGACCTCGGTGAAGGTGGAGATGCCGATCCCCATGAGCTCACCGCGCGCCCGCTTCTCGGCCTGTTCCTTCAGAAGTGCGGGGTAGCCGATCTTGTCGAGCGCCTTCTCGAGCGCCTGGTGGTAGTCGCCGCTGTCGTAGGTGAACCCGAGGGCGGAGGGATACGGGAACTTCTCTTTCGGCACGAAGTTCCGGCGGCGAAGTTCGGCCGCGTCCATCCCGAGCTCGTCGGCGAGGATGTCCATTGCCCGCTCGATCGCGTAGCTGGCTTCAGTGACACGGAATGAGCATCGGTAGGCGATGCCTCCCGGGGCCTTGTTGGTGAAATACGCGTCCACTTCCGCGAATGCCACGGGGAACTGGTAACTGCCGGTCACGACGCCGAACATGCCGGCTGGATACTTCGTAGGATCGGCGGCTGCGTCGAACGCACCGTGATCGGCAGCCGTGGACACACTGAGCGCGGTGAGCTTTCCGTCAGCGGTTGCGCCGAGCTCGACGTCCATGTGGTAATCGCGCGCGAAGCCGGTGCTCGTCAGGTTCTCCGTCCGCGTTTCGATCCATTTCACCGGGCGCCCCAGCTTCAACGCACCCACGACCGCGCAGACATAACCCGCGTACACCGGCACCTTGTTGCCGAATCCGCCGCCGATGTCCGGCGAGATGACGTGGATCTTGTCCTCGGCGATGCCGGTGACGAGAGACAGCGCCGTGCGGTACACGTGCGGCGCCTGAGACGTGACGTGGAACTGCAGCCGTCCCATCTTGTCGAACTCGGCCACACACCCGCACGGTTCGAGCGGCGCCGGGTGGCATCGCTGAAACCAGATCCGCTGGCTCACTCGCTTCGCACTGCCGTCGAGCGCGCGCGCTGTGCCGTCCTTGTCGCCGACCTGCCAGTGGTAGATACGGTTCGTCTTGGCCTCGCGATCCGGCCGCAGGATCGTCTCGTCCTTCTTGGCCGTGAACGGATCGGCGACCACGGGCAGCGGTTCGTAGTCGACCTGGACCGCTTCGGCGCCGTCAGCAGCCGCGCCGCGCGACTCCGCGTACACCGCCGCGACTTCCTGGTACTGGAACAGCACCTTGCCGATTGCGAGCACCATCTGCTTGTCGAGTCCGTGGAACGTCGGCAGCCAGCCAAGGCCCGCGGCCTCGAGATCCTTCCCGGTGATCACGGCTTTCACGCCGGGGACCTTCATCGCCTCGCTGATATCGATGGACTTGATCGTTGCGTGCGGATAGGGGCTGCGCACGACGGCCATGTAGAGCATGCCGGGCAGCGACACGTCGTCGACGTAGTACCCTTTGCCCTGCAGGAAGCGCGGATCCTCTTTGCGCTTCATGGCGACGCCGACGGACCTGCCGGGTTTTGCCTCGATACTCATCGCACTGCTCTCTTCTTTTACTTTGTCGCGGGGCCCCACCCCCGCGACCTGCCAGCGCTCGCTATCGCTCGCGCCGCTGGCTAGGGGCGACTCTCTGCTCTCAGAACCTCTTGTGGGCCTTCACCCAGGCGACCTGCCAGCGCTTCGCTATCGCTCGCGCCGTTGGCTAAGGGGCGACAGCATCTCTCAAGCCGCGGGGCCCCACCCCCGCGGCTACTCGCCGCTCGCTTCACTCGCGGCTGGTTAGTGGCGACAGCATCTCTCAATGCCGCGGGGCCCCACCCCCGCGGCGTACTCGCCGCTCGCTTTGCTCGCGGCTGGTTAGTGGCGACAGCCTGCTTTCAAGTACGACTCTGAGACTCCTGCCTCCTACCTCCTACCTCCTGCCTCCTACCTCCTACCTCCTGCCTCCTACCTCCTACCTCCCTACTTGCGCCGCCTGCTGTACCGCCTTGACGATGTTCTGGTAGCCGGTGCACCGGCACAGATTTCCGGAGAGGCCTTCACGGATTTCCGCCTCGCTGGGGTTTGGGTTGTGCTTCAGCAGCACGTAACTCGCGAGCATCATGCCGGGCGTGCAGTAGCCGCATTGCAGTCCGTGCTGATCCCAGAATCCCTGCTGAATCGGATGCAGCGCACCGCCCTGAGCGAGGCCTTCCACCGTCAGCACCTGATGTCCATCGGCCTGGACGGCGAACATGGTGCAGGACTTGACCGCCTTCTCGTCGTCGAGGACGACGACGCAGACGCCGCAGCTGGAGGTGTCGCAGCCGATATGGGTGCCGGTGAGGCCGCACTGTTCACGGAGGAAGTAGGCGAGCAACGTCCGCGGCTCGACGTCGTGCTCGTGCAGAACGCCGTTGACCGTGATGCGAACCTTCATGCCTGCACCCCCAGACGCGCCAGAGCCTGGCGCAGGCCGCGCGCGACGAGCACGCCGGCCAGATGCTTCTTGTACTCGACGGAGCCTCGGAGATCGCCGTTGGGTTCGCTCTTCTTCAGGGCCGCCTCCGCAGCCGCGCGGATCACCTCCGCCGATGGTTTCTGGCCTTTGAGCGCGCGTTCGGCGTCGTCGACCCGGACCGCGCATGGTCCGGCAGCGGACAGCGCGATCCCGGCTTCCCTGATCGCGCCGTTCGCATCGAGCGAGATCTGCACGGCGGCAGCGGCCGTCGCGAAGTCGCCGACCTTGCGTTCGACCTTCTGGTAGGAGCCAGCGGTGCGATCGTCCCCTCTCGGGAACCGCGCCTCGATCGCCAGCTCTCCTTCGCCAGCTGCGGTGGTGAAGCTGTCGACGAGAAACTGGTCGATAGGCACATCGCGGGTGCCGCCCTTCCCACGCACTTTCACGACGGCGCGTGCGGCAAGCGCCGCCGTTGTCCAGTCGCCCGCCGGATCGTTGTGGCAGAGGCTGCCGACGACGGTCGCCATCTGCCGCACGACTGGATCGGCAACGACGCGCGAGACGTCGTGCAGCAGGCTCCAGCGCGTCTCACCAATCCACGACGCGCGCTCGATCGCCATATCACGCGCGATCGCGCCGATCACGAGCGCGCCGTCGCTGACGCGAAGGTAGTCGAGATCGGCAGCGGCGTTGATGTCGACGAGGAAGGACGGACGCGCGAGGCGGAACCGCATCGCGGGAATCAACGATTGACCGCCAGCCAGCACGCGGGCTTCGGATCCGTGTTGTGCGAGTTGTGCGGCGGCTTCGTCGGCGGAACGGGCGCGGACGTACTCGAAGGCTGCGGGGATCACCGGCTCACCTCCTCCTCAGGCTCGCGTGGATCACAAACTGCGTGTTCGGCGCGGGTAGGAAATTCGATTCTACTACGCGAGACATCGCTTGAAGATGAACGAAAGTTCATGCGACGGGTCATACAATGACCCGATGGTCAGCGCGGTCGTTCTTGCCGCCGGGGCCTCGACCCGCATGGGCCGGCCGAAGCTCCTCCTTCCGCTTGGGGGTGAGCCGCTCGTCCGGCGCACTGTTCGTCAGGTCATGGACGCAGGGTTCGACGATGTGCTCGTCGTGGTTGGGTTCGACGCCTACGCCGTCCTGACGGCACTCGACGGTCTTGGCTGTCGGCACGCGGTCAACACCAAGTACCAGTCGGGCATGGGCAGCTCGTTCCGAACGGCCATTGAGGCGCTTGGCGACGGCGACGCCGCGATGTTCGCCCTCGCGGATCAGCCGTTCGTGACGGCACGGGAGTATGCGCAGCTTCTCGACGCCTACCAGAAGCAGCTCTCCGGGATCGTCAGCGTACGTTACGGCGACGTCACGGCGCCGCCGCACCTCTTCGATCGCCGGTTTTTCGGGGAATTATCCGTTCTGGAGCACGGCGCACGTCCCGTCCTCCAGCGGCATCGCGACGTGACGACGGTGCTGCAGTTCCCGCCGGAACTGCTGCTCGACGTCGATACTCCCGAAGACTATCAGCGGGCGATCGAGCGGATCGCGTCCGGCCGGTGAAGGCTCGATTCGCGGCCGTTGAGGAACCCGCCATCGAAACCACGGCGAAATGCGAGCAGCTCCCCCAGAATCGAGACCGCGATTTCCTCAGGTGACTCGGCGCCGAGAGACAGCCCAATCGGACTTCGCACGCGGCTGAGCGTTGCGTCGCCCGGGGCATACCCCTGTTTGCGCAGGCCGGAGAGAAGCTTCTGGTAGCGCGAGCGCGGTCCCAGCAAGCCAATGTAGGGGGCATCGGAAGCCAGCGCGAACCCCAGCGATTCCTGATCCCGTTCGAGGTGGTGATTCATCACCACCACGTGGGTCTGGGCGTCGAGCCGAAGCCGCTCGGGAAAATGGCTGAAGTGCGCGGACACGAGCGTTGCCCGCGGGAAGCGTTCTGCCGTCAGAAAGGCCTCGCGCACGTCGACGACGGTCACGGCAAAACCCGCGTCTCCCGCGAGGTTGGCCAACGGACCGGCGTCCGGTCCGGCGCCGAAGATCACGAGCTTCGGCGGTGCTTCGCTCAGCTCGAAGAACAGCTCCGCCTCCCCTACCTGTTCCGTTCCTGATGCCGGAAACGACGCCGCCATTCTGGCGTGGGCACGCGCAATGGCCCTCGGCACGAGCTCGGGATTCGAGAGATCACCAACGACGGCGCCGTTCGGGGAAACCACGAGCCGCCCGGTCGAACCCGCGAGCGGCGTCACGAGCACCGCGGCCTCCGCACGTTCGAGTACTTGGAGCCAGGCCCGCGTCACCGGATCGTCCTCGACCCGCTCGATTCGGATGTCCACGGCGCCGCTGCAGCCGATACCGAGGCCGAGGAGAGAATCCTCTTCGAGGTCGTACGAGGCGATCACGGGTTCACCTGTGGCGATGACCCTCGCAGCGGCTGCCGCGACGGTTGGCTCGAGGCATCCTCCGGAAAGTAGGCACTCGTGGGTGCCGTCTTCGCGCACGATGATGCGGGCGCCTTCCCGCCGATACGCGCTCCCCTTCACGCGAACGACCGTCGCAATCGCCGCCCGCGTGCCGGCGGCGCGGACCTCGCTGATCACCTCGAGTATCCGTTCACTCTCGCGACGGTCCATCACCTCAACGATGGCACAAAGCTCGTGCGTGCGGCTAGCGGATCCTGCGCGTGCGCGCGGACCCGACGCCTCGCGACCGCTCGCGGCGGAGGCATATTCGAACAGGCGTCTATAATGCTGCCGCGTTCGTCATACAACACATCACGGCTGAGATCGTTCCGCGCAGCCCCTCCGACGCATCGCACGCCACAGTCGATGCGGCCGAACATGGCGCGCGGTGGTTGCGAGCCCGGATCTCGCCCTGCTCACTGAAGGACCATTGCTCATGACAAGGCCGTCCGTCCGTGCCATCTGGCTAGTCACCCTGGCCGCGCTGTTCGGGATTACGGCAGGCGCGAACGCCCAGCCTCCGGATCCACCACGCGAGCAGGCGCGCCGGCCGCGGATCGGCCTCGCGCTCGGCGGGGGCAGTGCTCGAGGGATCGCGCACATCGGCGTCCTGCGATGGTTCGAAGAACACCACATCCCGATTGACGTCATCGCCGGCACCAGCATGGGCGGACTCATCGCCGGCGCCTACGCCAGCGGCATGACCCCGGATGAGATCAGCGAGCTGATGAAGAAGGCCGACTGGGACCTGATGTTCCTGTCCGACTCGCCGTACAAGTACAAGACCATCAGGCGAAAACAGGACAAGCGCCTGTTCCCGTCGCAGCTCGAATTCGGGCTGAAGGGGGGACTGACCCTCCCCGGCGGCCTGAACCCGGGGCAACAGGTCTCGCTGATGCTCGATCAGATCGCGCTGCCGTACTACGACCTCAAGTCCTTCGACGACCTGCCCACACCCTACCGCTGCGTGGCGACCGACTTGCGCAAAGGCGAAGCGATTGTTCTCGGCCGCCCGCCGCTGGCGCGCGCGATGCGGGCCACGATGGCCATTCCCGGCGTCTTCACGCCGGTCAACTGGGACGATTGGTTGCTCGTGGACGGCGGCGTCCTGAACAACGTCCCCGTCGACGTCGTCAAGCAAATGGGCGCTGACGTCGTGATCGCGGTGAACGTCGGCGCCGACGCCGCGAGCGACAAGGTCGCGGCATCGCTGTTCGCGCTGCTGGGGCGAACCATCGACACGATGATGAGCGTCGGTGTGCGGACGTCGCTCGCCGAGGCGACGCTCGTGATTGACCCGGACTTGAAGGGCCTCAACTCCGGCTCGTGGCGCGACACCGACGAGCTCGCGGCGCGCGGGTTCGCTGCCGCGGATGCCGCAGCGGGCAAGCTGGATCAGTACGCCATGACCGCGGAGGATCACGCGGCGTTCCTGGCCGCGCGGCAGGCCAAGCGAAAGACGACCGTTCCGGTGCCGTCGTATTTGTCGATGAAGGCCGAGGGTGTGCCGCTCTCACCGCGCGTGGAGCGAGACATCCGGCGGACCCTGAATCCCAGCCTTGGTAAGCCGATCACCAGCGACAACATGCCGCCGGAGATCCTGCGAGTGACTGGCACCGATCGATACGAGTACCTCACCTACGGAATGACGAACGAGCCGACACCCACAGGGCTGGAGATCGGCGTGCATCAGAAGTCGTACGGGCCCCCGTTCTTGATGCTCGGCCTCTATCTCAACAACATCGATTCAACGAGCTTCGCGGTGAACGCGGCCGCGCGGATTCTTCAGTACGACGCACTTGGATCAGGCTCCGAGCTCCGGGCTGATTTCGTGCTCGGCACGACGCAACACTTCGCGGTGGAGTTGCTCGAGCCGATTGCCTCCTCGAGCGTCTTCGTCGCGCCGCGCGCCTACTACGTCCGCGACATGCGCAATCTGTTCGACGATGACGTGCTCGTGGCCGAGTACCGATTCAAGCGCACCGGCGCGGGCCTGGATCTGGGCGTCGAGGTGGGCCGCGTCGCCGAGATCCGACTCGGGTACGACATCAACGACGTGCGAGGACGACGGCGAGTTGGATCGCCGGATCTACCCGCGGTCGACGGGACAGAAAAGTTCGCCAGCCTGTCGGTGGTCTTCGACAATCAGAACAGCCCGGTCGTGCCGAGCCGCGGAACCCGCGTCGTGGGCTCACTCCGGCAGTTTTTCTCGGCCGGGAAGCCCACGCTCGAGACGGGCGAATCCGTCCCCTTCGGTTCGCAGAACTTCACCAGCGGCGAGTTCGACGCCTCCTGGTTCAAACGCATGAGTGCTGCCGATCGGCTGTTTGCGTTCGGTGGTGCTGGCAGCTCGTTCGGCGAATCCCCGCTCATCAACGACTTCTCCCTGGGTGGCCTGCTGCGTCTCGGCGCGTTCAACAACGATCAGCTTCGTGGGGACAACTATCTGCTGATGGGCGGCGGCTACCTGCACCGCGTAGCGCGGCTTCCCGATGTCCTTGGCGGCAACATGTTCGTGGGCGGCTGGGTCGAAACCGGCTCCGCGTTCGACGACTGGGACACGAAAGACTGGAAGAGCGACGCGAGCGCGGGGATCATCATGGAGTCACTGCTCGGTCCGATCTTCGGGGGAGTGAGCGTCGGGTTCACCGGCGGCGCGCGGTTCTACGTCGCGATTGGACCGTTGTTCCGCTGAGAGTCAGTCGGCAGTCTTCAGTCGGGAGTCGGCAGTCGCAGTCGACAGTCAGTCGGTAGTCTTCAGTCGGAAGTCGGCCGTCGCAGTCGACAGTCAGCCGGCAGTACGCGGTCCGCCGTGCGAGGCCGCAGCGCGAGGTGACAGAACAGCGGACAGCCGACAGCCGACAGCCGAAGCGAGGACACATGGCACGCGTGACAGGAATCGGCGGCGTCTTTTTCAAAGCTCGTGACGCCGAGGCGTTGCGAGCCTGGTATCGGCGACATCTCGGACTGGACATCCAATCCTGGGGCGGCGTCACGTTCCACTGGCGCGACGGCGAGCAGCCTGGGCAGGAAGGCGCCACAGTGTGGACGATCTTTCCGGCCGACTCCAAGTACTTCGCGCCCAGCGACGCGCCCTTCATGATCAACTTTCGCGTCACGAACCTCACGCACGTGCTCGACGAACTGCGCGCCGAGGGGTGCTCCGTCGACGACAAGACCGAAGAGTCCGAGTTCGGCAAGTTCGGCTGGGTCATGGACCCGGAAGGCAATCGGATCGAGCTCTGGGAACCGCCGCCTGGACGCTTCGCGGGGTGAGCCGCTGACGAGATGCCACCGGCTTAAACTTCTGCCTCCTGACTCCTGTTTCCTACCTCCTGCCTCCTACCTCCTACCTCCTATCTCCTGCCTCCTATAGAGTGTTGGGCCATGCACAAGGCCCGGACGAACCCCCTCGTTGACGAACCCAGACACGAGCGGACGGGGACCACCGCGTTCCTGGCGGTGCTGGTCGCGGCCCTTGGCTACTTCGTCGACATCTACGACCTGATTCTCTTCAGCATCATCCGCGTGAAGAGCCTGCTCGATATCGGCGTGTCCCAGCCAGACTTGCTGTCCAAAGGCGTGCTCCTCCTCAACATGCAGATGGCCGGCATGCTCGTGGGCGGAATCCTGTGGGGCGTGATCGGCGACAAACGCGGACGACTGTCCGTTCTCTTCGGATCGATTGCGACCTACTCCATCGCCAACGCCGCAAACGGCCTCGTGCATTCGATCGAGGCGTACGCCATCTGGCGTTTCATCGCGGGTGTAGGCCTCGCCGGGGAGCTCGGCGCCGGAGTCACGCTCGTGAGCGAGGTGATGTCGAAGGAAGCCCGCGGCTACGGCGCGATGGTCATCTCGGCGGTCGGGATCCTCGGTGCGATCGCCGCGTCGCTCGTCGGCGATCTCCTGGGCTGGCGGACCGCGTTCTTCGTCGGCGGCGCGATGGGCATCGCGCTCCTGATTCTCCGGATTGGCGTCGCCGAGTCAGGGATGTTCGAACAGCTGAAGTCCAGCGCCGCGGTATCCCGCGGCGATTTCCTGATGCTCTTCAGGACCCCTGAACGCCGCCGGCGCTACCTCGCGGTGATCCTCATGGGGGTGCCGGCCTGGTATGTGATCGGGATTCTCGTGACCTTCTCGCCCGAGTTCGGCCGCGCGATGGGCATGACGCCGGTGCCGAGCGCCAGCAAGGCGGTGATGTTCGCCTACATCGGCCTGTCGATCGGCAGCCTCGTCAGCGGCACCCTCAGCCAGATCTATCGGAACCGCAAGAAAGTGGTGGCCGGCTTCCTGGCGCTCACTGTGCTCTTCGTCGCCGCGTATTTCGCGGTCGCCTCCATCTCGCTCTCGATCTTTTACGCGGTCTGCCTCGCGCTAGGCATCGCGATCGGCTACTGGGCAGTCTTCGTGCTCATGGCCTCGGAGCTTTTCGGCACCAACATCCGGGCAACGGCCGCGACGACGGTTCCCAATTTCGTGCGCGGCTCGGTCGTGCTCGTCACGTCGGCGTTCCAGTTTGCGATTCCGTACCTCGGCATCCAAGCGAGCGCGATCTTCATCGGCATCGTCGTCCTCTCGGTCGCGTTTGTCGCGCTGGCGCTCCTCTCCGAAACCTACGGCAAGGATCTCGATTACCTCGAGGAGTGAATGCTTGCGTGAGCGCCTGAATCGAGGGCGGGGCGGTCAGGCGCGCAGTGACGCGGGACGCAACGCCCCATCGACCGAGCGTCCCGCGCGGGCGACGATCTCGGGAACAGCCTCGACGTCTGCGCGCTCGGTGTGGAAGTTGACGATGCAGGCGCGCAACAGATAGCGGTTGCGGACGACGGCGTTCGAGACGAACACCTCGCCTCCGCGTTGCAGACGATCGAGCAGCTCTCGATTCAAGGCGTCGAGATGGCGCTCGACGGATTCCTCCCCCACTCGCGCGCGCAGATCGACCGGCACGTACCGGAACGTCGTGATGCTGAGCGATTGTGTCGCCAGCTCGAGCTCGGGATGCCGTTCGACCACGGCGGCGAGATGCCGTGAGAGGTGAATGTCATCAGCGATCATCTGGCGGTAACCACTTGCGCCAGCGTGGCGCAGGGCGAGCCACACCTTGAGCGCGCGGAAGCCGCGCGAGTTCTGCGGTCCATAGTCGACGTAGTTCGTCGCCCGCTCCTCGAGGTGATAGTAGGGCGGATGATAGGAGAAGGCCGCGCGCAGCTTCTCGGGATCGCGGACGAGCGCGCAGCCGGCCTCGAGCGGCGCGTAGAGCCATTTGTGGGGATCGACGGCCACCGAGTCGGCGCCGCCGATCGCGCGCAGCTCGCCGGGCGCATCCGGCAGCGCCGCGGCGAACCCGCCGTACGCGCCGTCAACGTGGAACCAGATTCCGCGCTCACGGCACAGGTCGGCGATTGCCGGCAGCGGGTCGATCGCACCAGTACCGACCGAGCCAGCGGTTCCGACGACGATGAAGGGACGATGGCCGCTGGCGATGTCAGCATCGATCGACCGCCGCAGCGCAGCGACGTCCATTCGCAGATCGTCATCCGTCGGGACCCATCGGATTGCGGAGGTTCCGATGCCCGTGAGATCGGCGGCCTTCTGAATCCAGGTGTGAGTCTCGGCCGAACCGTACGCGCAAAGCGTTCGTCCCGCGAGGCCGTCCGCGCGCACGTCCCAATCCGCGGCCGCCGTTCGCGCTGCGAGGAAGCACACCAGGTTCGCCATGTTGCCGCCGCTCACCAGGATCCCGCCACAGTCGGCTGGAAATCCCAGGAGCTCCGCGATCCAGCGCACGGTGTCGGATTCGACCTCGGTGGCGGCGGGCGCGAGCAGCCACGCACCGAGGTTGGCGTTGAGCGCGGACGCCAGGAGATCCCCCAGGATCCCGATGGGCGCTGGCGGCGCCGTGATGTACCCGAAGAATCTGGGATGCGCGTTGAAGAGCGACTGATCGAACAGTACGCGCGCCGAGGACGTGAGGAGCGATGCCGCATCGGCGCCCTGCTCGGGCAGAGGACCGCCGAGCCCGAGCGCGCTGCGAACCGATGACGGGCTCCCGTCGCGCGCGACCGGACGAGCCGGCAGCGACTCGAGCAGCTCCGCGAGCTCGTCGACGAGACGGTGTCCGGCGTCGCGAAAGCTGGCCGCATCCATCGCAAGCGGCGCGATGCGCTGGTTGGCGGGAGGCCCGCTGCGAGTGATCGGATCGATCGAAGCGTCCACGTGGTTTCTCCCTGCAGGACAGTCGCTCGCCGTCATGCCGTCTCCGGATCGAGCGGCCAGCGGTCGAGCGCGTCGCGCAGCTCTCTCAGGATTCAGCGGCGCAGAGGCTGGTCGTACCTGGAAAGAGAAGCGGCGATCGGACGATCCCATCATACGGCGCATCAGCGCCGCGGCGTCTGCACGCCGGGCCAAATGCCGGATGGACTGCGTCGATCGACGCCTTCAGGCGGCGGGGGTTGCCGGAGCGTTTCCGCTCCGGCACCAAGGTCATTTGGTCTTGAAGTAGGCCGAGATCTTCGATCCGTCCTGCGCGGTCATCGTGACCTTGTAGCAGGCGTTCGCGCCTTTCGGCGTCTGCCAGTTCTGAATGAACTGGTGGCCGGTCGTGTCGTACCGCAACGCCGTTCCACCGGTCGTCGTGAGTTCTTCAACCGGATCCTCGACCCCCGTCAGGCAAGCCATCGACTGCAGCGCGAAGCCCAAGACATCGTTCACGCTCGTGCGCTCGACACTCCCGGCGTAGATGTTGAACTTGAGCGGCACCGTCTGGCCGCCCTTGATCGTGTTGTAGACCGGCGTCGCCGGGGGGGACATCGTCACCGGATTGTAGAAGCCGGTGACATTCCAGCTGCCGATCGTCAGCATCGCCGGCACGAACGTGATTGCGTAGTTGCCGCCGGCGGTCAGCGTGCCTTGCTGAATCTGATAGTGGCCGACGTTCTCGCCCGCGACGCGGGTCAGCGCGCCGACCAGCGCGTCGCCGGCGACGAGCGAGCCACCCGTCAGCTGATACGTCAGCGGCGGATCCGGATTGCCGAAGATCTTGCTCTTGTCATCCGCAGCAACGGTCAGCCCCCTGGCGGAAATCGTCGCCGAGGTCGTCGCCGACGTGTTGAATGAGTAGTTGCCGGCATCCGGACCGGAGACCGCGATGCCGGTCACTGTGACTGTCTTTCCGATGCCGACATTCTTATCGCTGAACGAGGCCGCTGCGTACGATGTCGCGAAGGTGTCGCCGGTGACGCGGTTGTCCGACAACGTCACGGTCGCAAGCGCGTTGCCGTCGTAGACCTTGTCCTGCCCGACGGCACTCACCGTCAGCGGGCGGGTGGTGATGTCCGCGGCCGTCGTCGCGCTCGGGTTCGCGTTGTAGTTGCCGGCGTCCGCGCCGCCGACCGTGATGCCGGTGACCGACACGCTCTTGTTGATGCCGACGTGCTTGTTGGCGAAGACGGCGGACGCATAGCCGATGGTCAACACGTCGCCGCTGACGCGGTCGTCCGAGATGGTCACGCCGGCGATCGCATTGCCGTCGTAGACCTTGTTGTGCCCGGATGCGCTGACGTGCAGGGTCCTTCGATCGATCGACGCGGTCGTCGAGATCGGGGATGCGCTGAGCATGTAGTTGCCGGCGTCGCCGCCCGTCAGGGAGAAGCCGGTGCCGCTCACCACCTTACCGACTCCGGCGTTCTTGTCGGCGAATGTCGCCGACCCGCCTGTCAGCGCCACGTCGTCCTCGGACACGACGTTGTCGAGCGTGCGCGTGAGAATCGTCGCCGTTGTGTTGCCGTCGTATACCTTGTTGTCGACCGTGATGTGGCCGGTCACCGGCCGTTGCGTAATCGAGAGGTTGGCCCCGACGAACGTCAGGTCGTAGTTCGCGCTCAGCGCCAGCGTCCCCTTCTGAATCGCATACGGTCCGACGTTCTCCCCCGCCACCCGCGTCAACGCGCCACTGAACGTGTCCGGCGCCACCAGCGTGCCGCTGGTGATGTGATAGGTCAGCGCCGGATCGGCCTCGCCATACACCTTCGACTGCGGATCCGCGGTCACCGTCACCGGCCGTGCCGTAATCGAGACGTTGGCCCCGACGAACGTCAGGTCGTAGTTGGCGCTCAGCGCCAGCGTCCCCTGGGTGATCGCATACGACCCCACGCTCTCCCCGGCATCGCGATTGAGCCCCCCGCTGAACGTATCCCCGTTGACCAGATTGCCGCTGGTGATCTGGTAGGTCAACGCCGGATCCGCGTCGCCGTAGACCTTCGTCTTTCCATCCGCCGTCACCGTCACCGGCCGCGCCGTAATCGAGAGGTTCGCGCCGACGAACGTCAGGTCATAATTCGGCCCGAGTGTCAGCGTGCCCTGCTGAATGGCATAGTCGCCGACGTTGTCACCGGCCGCGCGCGTCAACGCGCCGCTGAACCCATCGCTGAACGCCAGGCTCCCGCTGGTGATCTGGTAGGTCAACGCCGGGTCCGCGTCGCCGTAGACCTTCGTCTTCGGATCCGCCGTCACCGTCACCGGCCGCGCCGTAATCGAGAGGTTCGCGCCGACGAACGTCAGGTTGTAGTTGGCGCTCAGCGCCAGCGTGCCCTGTTTGATCGCATACGAC
>DATAEK010000419.1:0-14473 GCA_036258055.1 Vicinamibacterales bacterium | reverse complement strand
CCGGCGAGTTGATCAGCGGCGGCTGCCGGGCCGCGAAATCGCAGGTCTCCTCAAGGGGAAGGTCGGTCTCAGTAGGTCGAGTGCCACGCCGGTCTGCCACGTTTTTGTCTGCCACGCGGAAACTGACGTATTGCGAGCCCGGTGACGGCTGGGACGCGAGCCCTCGGTCTATTTGCTCAATGATTCACACGATCATATTGGCGCGCCCGGCAGGACTCGAACCTGCGACCCTCGGCTTAGAAGGGTGCGTGCCTGTGCCGGAGTCGGCTTGCATTTCAACAGGCTGCCACGCGAACGTGCCACGCGGTTGATCGGCCGCGCGTGTCGCGCGAATGACGCGAACCCAGCGAACGTCCGCGCCTAGTGTTTACCTTGCGCCAGAGCCTCGTCCCGGAGGGGTTTTGTTACAGGCTCTAACGGAGGTACAAGCCCGAAGTTCCTCCTCGGTGGTCGTCTCGTGTTCAAGGGGCAACCAGTGAGCTTCTCTTGACGCGGTTTTCTCGAATGGACCTGTGTCCTTCCTGAGAGATAGGTAACACCGTATTCCGGGGCCGGACACATGGGTGACACTTGCCCCCAAAAGTGCAGGAGGGGGCATGCCCTGGAAGGTTGAAGAATGCCGCGTCCGAATGTGGTTTACCTCTGTTCCGCAACGTGTGAGCCCGCCGCATGCTCGTCCTCTGCGGTGCGCCCGCCAAGGACGACGGTGACCTCGTGCGTGACGCCGTCGTCGAGCAGTGGAATCGCGCGTGGATCGACCGGTTGACCGTCGAGCTCCGCCGAGCTCACGCCGCGGCACAGGCGCTCGGGATTGGTGACAGTGATCCGATAGCGCGCGCGGCCGACCCTCCACTCGAGCGAGTATCCGGGCCAGATGGCCGGAATGCACGGGTTCAAGGTGAACGTGGAGGCCGCGCGGCGCAGACCGAGCAGTCCCTCGATAGCGGCCTGGTACATCCATCCCGCGGAGCCGGTGTACCAGGTCCATCCGCCACGCCCAACGTGCATCGGATGCGCGTAGACATCGGCCGCGATCGCGTACGGCTCAGCTCGATAGCGTTCGACGCCCTCCGGCGTTCGCATGTGGTTGATCGGATTGAGCATATGAAACAGTTCCATGGCGGCGTCGCCCTGTCCAAGGCGGGCGAGCGCGATGACCGTCCACAGCGCAGCGTGCGTGTACTGGCCGCCGTTCTCACGGATGCCAGGCAGATATCCCTTGATGTAGCCCGGATCATGCGCCATGCGATCGAACGGCGGGGTGAGCAGCAGCACCAGCCCTGCGTCACGCCGCACTAGGTGCGCGCGAACGGCTTCCATCGCGCGCTCGGCGTGCTGGGACCGCGCAGTCTGCGACAGCACGGCCCACGACTGCGTCAGCGAATCAAGCTTGCACTCCTCGTTCTGCACCGACCCTAGCGGCGTCCCATCGTCGAAATAGGCGCGGCGGTACCAGTCGCCGTCCCACGCGAGCTCCAGCATGCCCGTGAGCCACCGCGCGTCGTTGCGGTACCGCTGCGCGAGATCGCCGCGGTCCCGACGATCACAGAGGGGAGCGAAGTCGTTGAGCACGACGACGAGAAACCAGCCGAGCCACACGCTTTCGCCGCGACCCTTCTCACCGACGCGGTTCATCCCGTCATTCCAATCACCGGATCCGATGAGTGGCAATCCATGTGCCCCGTATTTCATTGCGTGTGTGATGGCACGGACCGAGTGCTCGAACAGCGACGCGCGTTCCGAAGATTCTCGCGGCAGCATGTAGGCGTCGGACTGTTCCGGTTCGAGAGGCGGCGCTTCGAGAAATGGCACGACCTCGTCCAGCACGCCCTCATCGCCCGTTCGCGAGACATAGGCGGCGACCGCATACGGGAGCCAGAGCAGATCGTCGGAACAGCGCGTTCGCGTCCCGCGCCCGCTGGGCGGATGCCACCAATGCTGCACGTCTCCCTCGACGAACTGCCGTGATGCGGCGTGGAGCAAGTGGGCGCGGCACAAGTCCGGCCGGGTGTAAATCAGTGCCAGCACGTCCTGGAGCTGGTCGCGGAAACCGAACGCGCCGCCCGGCTGATACGGACCACTTCGGGCCCAGATTCGACAGCTGAGCGTCTGATAGAGCAGCCACCGATTCACGATCAGATCGAAGGAATCATCCGGCGTCCTGACCTGGACGGCGCTGGTCGTGTCCTCCCACATGCGCGTCGCTCTGTCGAGCGCAGCCTCCGCGTGGGCAAGCGACGAGTAGCGCGTCGCAAGCTCGATCGCCTGAGCGCGGTCACGGCCCTGACCCAACACGAACGTGACCGTGCGCGACTCTCCAGGCTCGATCCGCAGGTCGAGCTGGAGGGCTCCGCACGGATCGAGACCAGCGCCACTACGCCCGCTCAACCGATCCCGAAAGAGCCCAGCCGGGCGGCTCAGCGTTCGGTTACGACCGACGAATTCGGCGCGATCGCAGGTGAACGATTGTGCCCGCTCGCTGGCGAGCCAGAAGGCGACGCGTCCACCGAATTCCGTGTTGTAGGCATTGCGCGCCAGAATAGCCCCCGTGGTCTCGTCGATCTCGGTGACCACGAACCGACGCTCGCCGGCGCGCGGCGGCCCCAGGCACCACTCCACGTAGCCGAACGCGCTCACATGACGCATGACCATCGACGTGTTGGTGAGTGTCAGCACCGCAACCTTCACAGGATCGTCGGGCGGAACGACGATGGCCAGCTCCTGCTCCAACCCGGAGACAGCGTGCTGGTAACGGGTGACGCCGGCAGCATGGCGAATCACCCAGCGGGGACTGTCCGCTCCGCGAGGTAGCGGCCCCGGCGTGGCGCCCCAGACTGCGCCGGACTCCTCGTCCCGCAAGTAGATCGCTTCACCGGTGGGATCCTCGATCGGGTCGTTCGCGAACGGGGTCAACCGGTTCTCGCGGCTGTTCTCGGACCATGTGAACGCCGAGCCCGATGCCGTGACCATCGTGCCGAATTCCTGGTTCGCCACGACGTTCGACCAAGGCAGCGGCGTGTCGCGCTCGCGATCGAGCACGATGACGTACTCCCGGCCGTCTGGCGCGAAGCCGCCCACTCCGTTATCCATGATCACCGTCGGGATCGGAAGTGTGACGGAGGGCGGATCCGGCTGCGTGATCTCGGCCGTCGCAGGGACAGCTTCATGCGGGTACAGCCAAGGCGCCGGTCGATCCAGCTGAGAGGACAGCTCACCGAGATCGCCGCGCAAGACGACGCGAGCGGCCGCAGCGAGCAGTCTGCGGTCCGGCTCGGGCATGCCGTCGGAGCGAAGCAGGAAGATCCCCCCTGCTTTGTCGAGCCAGCCGGCCCATCGCGGCTCCTGCGTCAGCCCTGCGAGAGAGTGCTGCGTTTCGTCCAGGTACTCCGCCGGATGTTCGTTGAGGATGACGACGTCGGCTTTCAGCCCCTTGAGGCGCCAGTACTCCTGCGCGTGCAGGAGTTGCCGTGCGAGTGGCACCGCGGTGGCCTCCGTCACGCGTACGAGCACGATCGGGAGATCCCCCGAGATACCGTAGCTCCAGAGGTCCGATTGCCCGCGCATGTTGTGCGCGAGGTCCTCCGGGCTGATGCACGACGCGTCGGATCCGAAGACGCGGGAGGCCAGACGGTCGAAGAGCATGGCCTGATCGTCGGTCACACCGAGGTGCTGCAAGGTGATGTGCACGTGAGTGAAGGCCATCGAGAACGCACGAGACGCCGCGCTGCCGTCGCGATACTTCCGCGCGAGCGCCAGCGCGGTGGTGCGATCCGTCCCCACGCCGGTGGCGAACGTCAGGCGCACGAACGCGCCGGGCGCGAGATGCACGCGCTCGCGCAATGACGCGATCGGATCGAGCACCGCACCAACAGTGCCGGAGAGTGCGCGGCCGTCGAGAGCGACGGGGTTGGCGGACGAACGCCCGCGGCCAAGGAAGCGCGCGCGATCACTCTCCCATTCGAGTGCGCCGCTGAGTCGTCCCTCGACACCGAGCACGTGGAACGCCCAGATGGCCTCGCCCGGACTGCGTGGTCGCCTGCTGAAGAGCAGGGCGGCGCTCTGCGGATCGTAGTCAGTCTCGATGAACAGCTTTCCAAATGCCGGGTGTACGAAATCGTCTTCAGGGCGCGTCAGCACTATCTCGGCATAGCTGGTGACCTCCACCTCTCGTGGCCGATCGCCGCGATTCGTGATCGACAGCCGCCTCACCTCGACGTCGTCTTCCGGCGACACGGTGACCTGGAGCTGCGTCTCAAAATCGCCGTCCCGTCGGCGAAACGTCGCTTTGTCGAGGTCGAAGATGGCCTCGTACTCATCGGGTTCCTGACAGGATGGCTGGTATGTCGCGGACCAGATCTGACCCGACCATGGGGCGCGCAGGTAGATGCAATGGCCCCCCGGGTCCGAGGTCCGGTCGTCGCGCTGGCGTGTGACAGCCAGGTTCTGCCACGTGCTGGACCCGCCGCCGGCGTGGGTCACCCGTGTGGTGTAGCGGCCGTTCGACAGGAATTGGGAGTGCGGGCTGGTGGTGTGCGGCGATTTGAACCGTCTCGACGCGAACACCGGAACCGGCGGAGCCGCCGTCTTGCTCTCGGCCGGCCGCGGCTCTGAGAGGATTGCCTCACGCGGGACGCGCTCCTGCAGAAGGAGCTCGGTCGCCTGCACCCGCGGGTCCGCATGAAACCGCTTGACGAAGGCGTCGTCGCAGAGCACGTTCGCGAGCGCGACGAGCGACATACCCTGATGGTGAGCGAAAAAGGCGCGGACCACGACAGGACGCGGGCTGCCTGACGGCTGTTCGCTGTCTCCGGATCGATCGTGTGGTCTGCAGTCGAGGGCCTCGTAGAACCCGAACCGCCCGTCCAAGCCCTCGCGCACGAGCCGCTCGAGATTCCGCGCCGCGGCAGCCGGGGCAATCAGGCTCGCTAGCGCCGTGGCGTACGGCGCGATCACGAGATCGTCGGCAAGCCCGCGCTTCAGCCCGAGCCCCGGGACGCCGAACGCGCGGTACTGATAATTGCCCGCCCGGTCGGTGAACGCGTACGCGGACTCGGAGATGCCCCATGGGATGCTGCGCTCTCGTCCGTAGTCAATCTGCCGTCGCACGCTGGCCCGGCAGCTCTGGTCGAGAAGGGTGCCGATGAAGTTGCGCATCACCAGCAGCGGCATCAGGTACTCGAACATCGTTCCGCCCCAGGACATCAGCGTCGCGCGGCCGTTGATGTTGGTCACGAGACGACCAAGGTGGAACCAATGGTGCTGCGGAACGTCGCCTTTCGCGATCGCCACGAAGCTCGCCAGCCGGGCTTCTGAGGCGAGCAGGTCGTAGAACGACGCGTCGAGTCGGCCCGGGCCATCCGCGTCCGCGAGACGAAAGCCGATGGAGAAGATGCGACGCCGCCGGTCGTAGAGCAGATCGAACCGCATCCCATCACCCAGCGCAGCGGCGCGGCGCGCAAGCACACCAAGCGACTCCTCGGTGACTGTGCCCTGAACTCGCACGGTCTTTATGCCGTCGAGCACGGCTCGGCACCAGAACGCGACTTCGCCGTCCGGATCGAGTGGCAGCGCTCCATCGATCCCGCTCGCAGCCTCGTCGAGGAGTGCTGCGAAGGGCTCGAAGCTCACCGGCCGATCGTCGCGCAACGCGCTGCGTACCTCGGCGACAAGCCCGCGCGCCAGGGCGTTGATCGCCGTCAGGGTCTCGCGGTGCTCGCGGTCCGCCGTTGCTGCTCCGCCGGGTGTACGGAGCAGGAGATGATCGGATTCGGGGCGAGGATTCCTCAGGTCCACCGATGAGGACGCCGCCGCGAGGAGCTCTGCGGTGTCCACCAGACCCTCGAGCGCCTGAACGCGCGTCTGCGGTTCGACCCTCAACCTGAGAAGTCCCTGCACCAGTGCAACGAGCGCTCCGGCCAGGTTGCCACTGTCGACGGTTGACACGTACCGCGGGTGCAGCGGCGTCAGCATCGCGGTGTCGTACCAGTTGAGGAAATGTCCCTCGTATCGCTCCAAACTCTCGAGCGTGGTCAGCGTCCGATCGAGGCGATCGACGAGCGACTTCGTCGACAGATAACCCAGATCGTGAGCGGCCAGAGTCGACAGCAGCCCCATGGCGATGTTGGTGGGCGAGGTGCGTCGCGCCAGCCTGGGTGCATCTCCCTCCTCCTGGTAGTTGTCTGGGGGCAGCCAGCCCTCTGATCCACTGGCGAACGTTTCGAAGTAGCGCCATGTCTTGCGTGCCGTGCTGCGAAGCAGCGTCCGCTCGCTGCCGGTCAGCGGACGGACGCGGGCTCCAACCGGCACGCTCAGCCAGTACGCAACCCCGGGCGCCACCAGCCACAGCAGGAGAAACGGCGAGGCAGCCGCGAGCGCGTTTCGATTCATCACGACGATCGCGAGTGCCACGATCATCGCGATGATCGGGCTGGCGACCATCTCGACAATAAACCGTTGGACGCCCCGTTGGCCGACGAGGCCTGCGGCCCTCGACGCGGCGGTCGCCGCGGTCTCCCACTCCAGCAGCCTCCGCTTGGTCACCCCGAGACGTACGAGCGTGAGCGCGATCGCATGGATGGTCTGGAAGGCGTGATACGCCAGCAGCGTGACACCAAGGAAGATTTGCGCGAGCGCAACCACGACATCGCGACGAAGATTACGTAGAAAGACCGGGACCGATTGGGACTTCTGGGGTCCGGTGAGCAGTCGCCCGAAGAGCGGCAGGAGCTGCGAGGCGATGACACCCATCGCTGTCAGCATCCAGAACCAATACGGACCCGGAAGCACGGTCCAGCCGGCGACGAGCAGTGCCAGCAACGTCGGCGCAACCAGGCTGCGCCGGAGGTTGTCCAGGATCTTCCAGCGGCTGATAAGCGGCAGCGTGTTGCGCTTGAATCCGTGCTGCGTTGGAACGAACGGGAACAGCCACAACAGGATTTGCCAGTCGCCCCGGATCCAACGATGCTGGCGCCGTGCGTGCGCGAGCACGCTGGACGGGTAATCGTCCACGAGCTCGACGTCCGACACGAGCGCGACGCGCGCCTGCAGGCCTTCGAACAGGTCGTGAGAGAGCAGCGCGTTCTCCGGCACGGAGCCCTCGAGCGCGGCGGTAAAGGCCTCCACGTCGTAAAGGCCTTTGCCGGTAAAGATGCCTTCGCCGAAGAGGTCCTGGTATGTGTCGGACACCGCCGAGGTGTACGGATCGACGCCCGTATGGCCCGCGTAGAGCCGTGCGAACAGCGACCCTGCGGCGCTCGTGAACGTGACGCTCACGCGCGGCTGCAGAATGCCGTAGCCTTCGGTCACCCGGCCCATCTGCGGATCGAACCTGGCGCGGTTCAGCGGATGCGTGATGATGCCAATGAGCTGTCGTGCGACGTCCCGCGGAAGCCGCGTATCACTGTCGAGCGTGATGCAGTACCGCACACTCGGCAGCACCGTGAGGTCGCCGACGTGGAACGCGAAACTGGTATCGGTCGCGCCGCGCAGCAGGCGATTGAATTCCTCGATCTTGCCGCGCTTGCGTTCCCATCCCATCCAGAGGCCCTCGCGCGCGTTCCACTGGCGCAGGCGATGGAACAGGAAGAAACGGTCCGACTGTCCCTGCGCATGCGCGGCGTTGAGCGCCTCGACGCCGGCACGTGCTGCCGCCAGGATCTCAGCGTCGCGCGGCAGGGCCTCTGACGGGGCATCGGGGAAATCGCTCAGGATCGCGAAGTGGACGTGCGGATCGAGGTTGCCGAGCGCCTGAACTTCGACGTGCGCCAGCAGCTCACCGACGCGCTCGACGCTGTCGAAGATCGTGGGCACGATCACCATCGTGCGCGCCGACTCCGGCACCCCGTCCAGCTCGAGCCGCGGCAGGCGGCGAGGCGGGATCAGACGGCTGATCACGCGCTGGAGGATCTGGATCGTGAGTTCGCTGGCGGGTACCACGCCGAGCGCTGCGATCACGATCAGCAGAGTCCCGCGCCAGCCGTGCCACGCGCCGTATGCGATCGCGGTTGCGAGCAGCACCGCCGTCCCGGCGGCGATGGTGCCGAGGTAGCCGGGCGTCGCATACTCGAAAAGGAGCCGCCGAACACGTTGCCTCACGTTCGGCACCCACGCGACGCTCTGCTCGAAGGCCCGACGCCCTGCGCCGATCAGGTGATACCCGACGTGCGCGCCCCGTGCATCGAGCGTCTGCTCGGCAATCTGCCTGGCACGTTCAACGCTCTTGCGCGCGAGTCGGAGCTGGCCGTCGCCAGTCGGTTCTGCGAGCTCTTCGACGGCATGGCGATATCGGTCGCGGCTCCTGAAATCCATCCGCGCGTAGACGCCCGCCGGGTCTCGCTGGAGCACCTGCTCGACGAGGCTGACGCTCTCGAAAAACTCACTCCAATCGAACGTCGAGATGAGTCGAAGGCTGCCGATCAGGTTCGCCATCGCGGCCTGCTCGGCCGCCTGGTGCTGACCCTCGGAGCGGATGGCATCCTCGACCGTCTGGCCGCGGGCGGCCAAGGCCGCATCCAACTGTTGGCGCAGCGCGGCCGCGGCCCCCCCGTACTCCCGCGTACGCTGGAGCAGTCGAGTGGCGAATGCGGGATGCACCTCCGCAGGCCACTGGGCTGCCGGCGAGCCCGTTTCGAGCACGCGGGCAAGCCGATCAGCCTCCATGCGATGAGCGCGGCTGGCGGCCAGCGTCTCCGCCCGCGCTCGCAGATACTCAATCAAGGCGACCTTGAGGGTACTCGGCCAGGCCCACAGCTCGCCGATGGTAAGCGGCGTCACCGACTGGAATGCAGCAATGAAGCGCTGGAGCCGCTGCGCGTCGAGCCGACCCGCGCTGCACCGGATCAGCTCGAGAGCGAGCGCAAAGACGCGGGGCTTCCCTGCGAACTCATCGGTCGCAATCGTCGGAAGCCGCCGAAAGAAAGAAGATGGCAGATCGTGGTAGACGTCACGACCGGTAGCCGAGATGATGTGGAAATTGTCGAGCAACCACTCCGCCGCGGGCGACGACGGCTCGCCGCGCCGGGCGTCGTCGGCCAGGTCGGTGTAGACGGCGCGCAATACGCGCCTATGCTCGTCCAGACGTCTCAGGTGCGCCCCGCTGCGACCGCGCGTCCGCCTATCGAGCGAGAAAAGGGCAGCCAGTCGTCTGGCGTGCTCTTCCAACAGGGGGATGCCGAGTAGCTCCATGCCCGCCGCAGTCGAACCCGTAAATGAGCTCTGATCCATCGATGGTCCGACTATGCCGGCAGTGCTCGAGGCGCCGCGGGACGTCGCCTCGAATGGCGATCCGTCTGTCCATCGTATATCGGGTATCGGGTGGCCCTGGTCCGCGAGTGGAGGTGGCGCTCTCAGCCGCGCGGGGCGGTTTCGTCGTCTGCCAGCCTTTGAGACGCAACCCCAACTGCCCGACTTGAGACGCTGGCATTGTGTCGGCGAGCCCGCACGTCAGGGTGGCTGCGGCGTACCACCTCATAGTGCAAGAACAGATCGGCACCTCCGGAAGCCCGAGCTGTGACTCAGTCAGCGAGTGGCCGCAATGGCAGTGGTATGCCGCGATGCTGGAGGATGCCTGGAGAGGATGAATTACGTCAGGATAGTTGTCGCTCGCTGGCACGGTTAATCAGCGGGGCGAGCAGGCAACAATTCGGTGACGAAGCCATTCTCCCTGGCCTTTAAACAAAGGATGGTGACGCGCTTGACCGGCAAAGATGCGGTCAGTGCGCGGCAGCTGGCATTGGAAACCGGCCTGCGCCAGCAAACGCTCTCGCGGTGGTTGCAGGAGGCGAGTGCTCTTCCAGTCATGCCGGCGAAGCGCCCGAGGCGCGACTGGTCGATCGAGGAGAAGATTCGGATTTTGGCGACGGCGAGCACGAAAGAGGTTCTGCGCGTCCCGAAGGGCAAACGGGGGATCCCTCTCACAGCCAGGTAGCTCGCCACGCCTTGAGCTCCTGCTTGCGGACGCCCCCGCGAGGGAGCGTGTCGGGGAGTTCGAGGGGCGAAGCCCCTCGGATGCAAACGAGCGCCAGCGAGAGAGCCACGGGAGCGGAGCGGGGATCGCGGGGCCCCCGCGAGCGAGCGTGTAGGGGAGTTCGAGGGGCGAAGCCCCTCGAGTAAGAAGAAGCGCGCCCTGCAGGACTCGAACCTGCGACCCTCGGCTTAGAAGGCCGATGCTCTATCCACCTGAGCTACGGGCGCAATGGAGCGTAACTGATTCTATTTTAAGCGCTTTCGCGTTTCGTTGCGGGCCTTGTTACGCGTCACAGATCGTATGTGTCCCGTTTGTAATCAAGGCGCGGTCCTTCCCCGCTGCTAGAAGCTGTACGAACAGGTGGAGGTTTGATCGAGCCTCGAGTCTCTCGCAGAATGCGCTTGCGTTCGGACAATTCGCGGGCATCACGCGTCCAGTCCGTCGCATGAATTGCTCGCGCCATCTGAGCGCGAGATCCACCAACGTCATTGCGTTCCGGCTTGCCGCCGTCCTCACAGCTCGCCATCCACCATCGCCCGAACTCGGCGCAGCGGATGCGTGTAGAGATGGCAGCTCGCGAAGGGTTGCCCTTTGCGCAGCGCCCGGACTTCGCCTGCCTCGCGCCGGCTGCCATCCCATGGCGGGACGTTGACGATACGTTCACGCCCGACGGTCCCGCCGTGCGCGTCGCGCCGCTCTCACAGCTCCAGCCATCGCGCGATCGCTCGACGTACCTGTTCTGCGATCGGAGCGCCCGTCCGTTCCTTCTTTTCCTCCGGACCCGAAATCAATTCAGGATCCAGTTGGAACGCTGCGAGTTCTTGCGTGGCGTCACTCGTCGCATTCGGTATTGCCACCGCTATACGTTCGTCAAGCCTGTGCCGGCGTTCGTGGTTCAGGCAAACGCATTGCACTTGATCATGCAGGCCTGGGCGCGCGACGCGATGCTCGATCCGGACTGGCTCCGGATCGGCACCGACATCGTGGGCGGAACGACGCCGCCGACGTTCAACATGGCGTTCACGCTGAACGGCACCGTCCCTGAGCCCGCAACGATGACGCTCATGGGACTCGGGCTGGCCGCCGCAGTGCGGCGACGCTTTGTGGCGAGGCGCACGAATCGCAATTGATCGAATCGGGCACCCCCGAGAAAGGCCCGGGCGATTCGGACGCCCGGGCTCTTCGTTGTACGGGCGCGACTTCACCGAAGCTTCGAGGCCAACAGGTGCAGGAAGAGCCCGACGTCGGTCACCACCCCCAGGGTTTGCGTTGACCCGCGGTCGGCGAGCTTGGTGACGACCGCCGGGTTGATGTCCACACACACGACCCGTACCCAGGCCGGCAGCATGTTGCCCACGCCAATCCCATGCAGCATCGTCGACAGGATCACGACAATGCCCACGCCCTCCAGGGCGGCCGCGTACCGATCCTGCGCCTCGATCAGATCCATCACGGTCTCCGGCAGCGGGCCATCGTCGCGGATGCTGCCGGCGAGTACGACGTCGACGTCTCTGACGACGCATTCGTACATGATGCCGCGGGTGAGGAGTCCCTGCTCGACGGCCGCGCGGATCCCGCCGGCCCGGCAGATCGTGTTGATGGCGCGGATGTGATGGCGATGGCCGCCTTCGACAGCGACGCCGCGGTCGAGGTCGATCCCGAGCGAGGTCCCGTAGAACGCGTGTTCCAGGTCGTGGACGGCGAGCGCATTGCCGGAGAGCAGCACCTGTACGTAACCGCGACGAATCAAGTCGGCGAAGTACTCCGCGCCGCCGGTGTGGATCGTGACGGGTCCGGCGACGAAGGCAATCTTGCCGCCGGACGCCTTTACCGACCGCATCATCTCGGCGATCTTCGAGACGCTCACCTCGACCCGGCGCTCCGACGACACGTCGTTGGACATGAAGGCGAAGCCGTAGCGGTCGCGCTCACGGAACTCGGGAACGACGCGAATACCGTGGACGCCGCACACAATCCGATCGCCGGTCCGAACGTCCCGTAGTTTGCGGCACGCCGCGCGATCCTCGTCGATGACGACGACGGCGTCCATCCGCTGGTGCTCGACTTCGACCCATCGACCGCGGACGCGGACGAGCGTGCGCTGGTTCGTGGTGGAGTAGAAGTCGTCGGGCGCGCACCCGTCACGTTCCGCGCGGGTGAGCGCCGCGTCGCGCTCGTCGGCGACCCGGCAACCCAGCGGAACGAGCTCTTCGACGAGCTGCCGAAGCGCCTGCGCGGTTGATGCGGTCACCTTCATCCTGAGCTGCGACACCTCTTCGTTGGTCCGGCCGATGTCGAACCGCTGGACCTCGAATGTCGCACCCTGCCGGATGACGGCGTCGAAAATGACGTTCAAGAGCTGAGAGTCGATGAGGTGACCCTCGGCTTCCACGATCTCGCTGTGCCCTGCGGCGCTCACGTTGACTCCACTACTGGGCTGTCTACTCATGATTACTACCGGCGCGCTGCGTAGTCGCGCGCGAAAACATTGGCCGAACCGCGAGTCAACTAGTACCGGTTCAGTGAATACACGTCACTAGCCCACTCGGTTGGTCTCCATGTTCGCACGAGTGGTCCGCCCCGTCACACCTCGGGCCTCCTGCCTGATCACCCACCAAAATCGGCGGTAGCGATTGTCCGCGCTAGGGTGAGAGGGATGGGCGCATCCGCGGCATGGATGGTTGCACACGCCTCGAACACACGAGATGATCGTCGCCTCATGTCTTCCGACCGCGATGACTCCCTCACGATTCGACGCGCAACGCGCAGCGACGAGCCTTTTCTGATTCAGCTGGCTCATCGTCTCGCGGAGTTCGAGGTGCCGGCGTGGCGAACGGCGGACGAGATTGCCGGTGCCGACGCGAACACGATGATCGCGTCAGTTGAGGCGGCACAGCCGGACGACGAGGTCCTGATCGCGGAGCGCGATGGTGCGGGAGTCGGCTGCCTGCACATGGTCTCGGTGCGGGACTTCTTTGGCCGCGAGCACGCGCACATTTCCGTGATCGCCACGACGCAGGCCGCCGAGGGATCCGGCGTCGGCCGTGCGCTCATGTCGCATGCGGAAGCGTGGTCCCGCAAACGCGGGCTGGCGCTCCTGACGCTCAACGTCTTTGCGGCTAATACGCGGGCGCGGCGTCTCTACGAGCGCGCAGGATTTGCACCAGAGGTTCTGAAGTACGCGAAGTCGCTGTGAGGTCTGCTAGCGTCCGCTGTCCGCCGTGAGTCGGTTCGACGAACTCAGCCTCCGTCTCGGGCTCACACGACCCGACCGCGCCGTATGGACGTATCATGGGCAGCCGCTGCTGCCGGGCCGCGATCGCCATGTGCCTGCGACCTAATGACACACACATCCATTCCCACCGTCCGCCGGAGAGTCACCACACTCCTTTTGCTCGGAGCGTTAGTATTCATCTCGGCATCGATCTCGCCAGCCGCACAACCTTCGGCGCGTAAGCCGCTAGCGTCCGGCGACATCGAAGACATCGCCACGCTGGTGCTGCTCGAAGACACCCGCCGGTTCGACGACGAGGCCCTGAAGCGGATCATGGGATCCGCGCATCCCGAGGTACGTCGCCGGGCGGTTCAGGCGATTGGCCGCATTGCCGATCCCCGCGGACATGCCCTCCTCGTGACGGCGCGAGGCGATGCCGATCCCGAGATTGTGGCGACGGTCGCGTTCGCCGCGGGACAGCTCAAGGATGAGGAGTCAACGGCGTGGCTGTCCGAACAACTGTCCTCGCCGCGCACCGCGCCTGCGATTGCGCGAGAAGCCGCTCGATCGCTGGGCAAGATACGGTCGACGGAAGCGCGTGCGGCCCTCGCGAAGTACCTGTCGTCGGCGCCAGCCACGTCGGCGCCCGCGCCAGTCGTCGGCGAGGCGCTCCTGTCGATGGGACGGTTTACGACCCGCGACAATCTGGCGCCCATCGTTCGATGGGCGACCTCGCCGGATGTCGAGGTGCGGTGGCGGGCAGCGTGGGCGCTTTTCAGGCCACGCGATCCGGCCGCGGTTCCTCACCTGCTCGAGCTCTCCAAAGACAAGTCGGCGGAGGTGCGGTACTGGGCGGTTCGAGGTCTCGCGCCCGTGCCTCCGCCGGCCGGACGCGGCAACACCGCGCAGCCTCTACCCGACGACTGGGCGAATATCGACAAGGCGCCATTGTCGGCGCGGCTGCGTGAGGCCACTCGCGATCCCGATCGTCGCGTTCGCACTGAGGCGCTGCGCGCGCTGGCGCAGTACGACGACGATGAGTCGTTTGGCATCGTGAGCGAAGCGCTCGAGTCGCCGGATTCGTGGGTGTCAGTGTCTGCAGCCGAAGGGCTCGCACGATACGGGAAGCGCGCGGACGTCACCGTACCGAAGCTCGTGACTGCCTCCGGCACAGGCAAGCCGCTGGGCCTGCGCATGACGGCCCTTGCGTCACTCGTAACGCTCAGGCCCGAGGCCGCCCTGGATCCTGCATCCGCGTTGATCCGCGAGTCGAGTGTTGCCGCGCGAACGGCCGC
>DATAEK010000410.1:0-39472 GCA_036258055.1 Vicinamibacterales bacterium | reverse complement strand
GTCTTCCGGCACCCCGTGGTCGAGCCTGCAGCACCACTGGCGGATGAAATGCGTCCGGCATCTGCTGACGCCGCTCTACGTCCGCCGACGATCGACGAACTGCGACGACTGATTCCGACTGTGACGACGACGATTGCGCCGCCGGCCGGTAGCGATCGTTCGTCGGACCCCGCCGCGAGCACCGACTGGATCTTTCCGGACGAGACTGCCGCACCCCCACAGCCGGCTGACTCGAGCCAGTCATTCAAGTCGAGCGCCCCAGCGCGTCAACCGGTGCCCGACACGTTCGCCGTACCAGAGAGAACACCAGCCGAACCGCCGGCAGCAGCCGCGACGCCGACCGTCTCGAGTGTTCAAGGCTGGCAGACACCACCTCTACGCGATCCAGCGGCGATGGTCCCGCCGGCGCAGGAATCCGAACCGGATCCACCTGTCGTGACGACGTGGATCGCCGAGGGTGCGCTATCGCAGCTGTCCTCAGGAAGCCAGCCGAGTGTTCCGTCTGCGACGGAGCCGCGAACGCCGCCCTCGATCGAAATAGTTCCGATCTCGAGGCTGCCGTTGCATCAGCCTGAGCCCGAGCTACCTGCTGCACCAGCTTCGGTGCCAAACGACGCGTCGTCGTCGCCGGTCTGGCAGGTCGAAGAGATCGCTCGGGAGGCGCGCTCCTCAGAACCCTCGGGCGGCACGCCGGAAGTGGTCTCGACGAGTCAGGCGAGTCGTTCAGTTGCGCAAGAGCCGCTCGCACCGCTCGTGGCGGAGAATCCTCCGGACCCAATACCAGAAAACATGCCCGCGCATGCGAGCGCAGTGACGGAAACCGCTGCGGAACCCGCCATCCCGGCATCAGTTCCGCCGCCGGCCTCGGCGCCGGCATCAGCGAGAAAACTCGGTACGCGTCAGCTCGCGCTCATCGCGATGGGCCTGCTTCTCTTCGGAACCGTAACGTTCGCGATGCTCCGGGCCTCGGTCAATCGACAGCCTGCGGTGACCGTGGCGCCAGCGGGGACAGGGGCGCGAACAGCGAAGTCTGCCGCACCGGCCAACAGGACGAAACCGGCACGAGCAAAGTCGAGCGGCGATCGCTCGTGGATGCCCGCGACCCGTGACTGGGTTGGGAACCAGCGCCGCGCCGCGGCGTTCGAAGTCCTGAGCAACAACAGGGTGCCAATCTGGACGCGGCAGGCCCAGCCGATCCTGGTCGTGCGCTGTATCTCGAAGCAGGTCGATGCCTTCGTGTTCATCGAGTCAGCCGCGCAGCTCGAGCCGCAGCCAAACCACACCGTCCGCATTCGCTTCGACAACGAGCCCGAGCGCGAAGAACGATGGCCGGACTCCGACAAGCACGATGCGCTCTTCGCGCCGGACGGCGCCGCGTTTGCACAACGGCTGCTGAGCGCGCAGACGCTGCATTTCGGTTACACACCGCACAACTCGCCGAAAGCCGTCGCCGAGTTCAACGTCGCTGGTCTCCGCAGCCTGATGGACCCGGCCGCGAAGGAATGCGGGACGAAGAAGTAGCCGCTTCAGGCACTCATCGTGCCGGTTTCTGATACGGACCCACCGCTGGAATCACCGCCGCGACGTTGACCAACGTCGCGCCCTGCCACATCGACGGTACGGGCCGGATGAAGGTCACGAGCCCCGTGACCGGTGCCTTGATCTCACCAGTGCGGCGCCCGACGTAGTCGGTCGTGTAGCCGATCACGCTGCCTTCCTGGACGATCGTGTCGCGCTTCGCGGTCGCAAAGAACATCCCGCCACCCTCGGCCTGCACGCGCTTGCCGCTGTCGACGAACACCGGCTTGGCCAGCGGCTTGACGGTTCGGGTGATCATCCCGAGCGAGCCGAGGACGTTGAGGCACCCGGACACGAGCGCATCCACGTCAGCCGGCAGCACCAGACCGCTGCGGCCCGCCTCCGCGACGATCATCGTCTTGCCCTGCGACAGCGTGTAGCCGCCCAGGCTGCGGGCGGCCGCGGCGTTCGAGACGTCGACGTCGCGCAGGATGATGTGATCGAGGCCGAAGGCGAGCACGAGCTTGTGCGAGGCTTCGTCCTGGGCCGCGTTGCCGGTCCGCGTCCAGTAGCTGTACGGACGAAGGTCCTCGTCGATATCACCGCCGTGCAGATCCACGACTACGTCAGCGGGCTTGACGATCTGCTCGGCGACGAGCGCCACCACGCGCTCGGACTGGGTGCCGGTCGCCGTGCCGGGGTAGCCAGCGTTGATCCCCTTGCGATCGATCGGATTGACGTGGACCGTCATCTGCTCGAACGAGGCCACGTTCAGCAGCGGCGCGATGATCACGGTTCCGGCGAGTGCCTTTGGATCGATCTTCGAGATGAGTTGAGTAAGCGCCACGATCGACGCGTACTCGGTGCCGTGGCTGCCGGCGATGAACGCTACCACCTTCCCCGGCTTCGCACCGTGGACGACGGCGACTGCGACGTCGGTCCCGGCATCGCTCCCGCGTGCGATCTGAAGCTGGCCATACGCGGTGGCGCCTCTCGCCGCTTCGGCGGTGCCCACCTTCATCGCGTCCTGGGCTGTTGCGGGCGCTGTGGCCAGGGAGACGAGAAACGCACCGACGATCAACCGTCTCATCACATCCTCCTCTCGATCTGTGGACCTCGTGCCGACATCAAGACACGCCGGGGGAGTATCCCTCGAGCGCTTCGTCATCACCAGACTCTTGTCGTCCGCCGCTCACTTCGGTCCAGGCTGCAGGTGCTCGAGAAAGTAGCGGGCGATCAGCTGATAGATGTGCGCCGAGGTTCCGGGGCCCTCGGAGATGGCGTGCGTGCGATTGGGGTACACCATCATGTCGAACGGCTTGCCCAGCTCGATGAGCCGATTGACCAGCCGCTCGGTGCCTTGATAGTGGACGTTGTCGTCGCCTGACCCGTGGACGATCAGCAGCTTCCCCTTCAGCCCTTCCGCAAAATTGATCGGCGACCCGATCCGGTAGCCCTCGGCATTGTCGCGCGGCAATCCCATGTAGCGCTCTTGGTAGATCGTGTCGTAGAGCCGCTGATCCGGAACCGGCGCGACCGAGACGCCGACCTTGTAGACGTCGGGGAACCGGAACATCGAATTCAGCGTGTTCGATCCGCCGCCGCTCCAGCCCCAGATGCCGAGCCGATCGACGTCGATGAACGGGTACTTCGCGGCGAGCGCACGGATGGCCGCCGCCTGATCCTTCGACGACAGATCGCCAACGGTCCCGTAGATCACTTTCCGCCATGCCGCGCCGCGCGGTGAGGGTGTGCCGCGATTGTCGAAGCAGACGACGACGTAGCCGGCCTCGGCGAGCGCGCGATGGAACAGGATGTTCACCCCGCCCCACTTGTCCGTGACCATCTGTCCGGCGGGTTCTCCGTAGACGAACACGATGACGGGATACTTGCGTGACCCGTCGAACGTGGACGGCTTCAGCATCCAGCTGTCGAGCACGGCCCCCTCGCCGATATCGACCTTGAGGAACTCACCCGGCGGCTTCAGCACGTCCGTCAGCTTCGCGCGGAGCGGCGCAGCGTCGGTCAACGCGCGAAGGGATTGATGCGACGGAAGCTCGACGACGTCCATCGAGGGCGGACGATCGAATTGCGACCACGTGTGGAACGCGAGATGCGCGCCCGGCGCCATCTCGTAGCCGTGGGTCCCGGGTTGGTCAGCGGGGGTGAGGCGCTCCGGCGTTCCAGATCCGTCGAGCTTCGATCGATACAGATACCGCTGCGTGGGGTTGGTCGGCGACGCGACAAAGTACAACCACCCCCGCTCATCATCGGCGCCCACGACCTCGGTGACGTCGGCATCGAAACGCGTGACGAGCGTCGCGTTGTCTGACGCGCCGTCATGACCGTTCGTTCCCGATGTCGCGCCGGCAGACGGCCGCGGGACGCGATAGACGTGACGCCAGCCGTCACGCTCGCTGATCCAGAGAAACGCACGGTTCTTGTCGATCCATCGCACGTCGTCGTTCACGTCGACCCAGGTGGACGACGAGTCGCGGAACCCGCGAGTCACGGTTCCCGACGTTGCATCCGCGAGCAGGAAGTCATTCTGGTTCTGGAGTCGGTTGAGTTGCTGGATGGCGACCGTTTCCCTGTCGATCCAGTCCAGCCGCGCGAGGTAATGCTCGCGTGGATCGCCGGACGTTTTCATCCACGTGGTCTGCCCGCCGGCAGCCAGCACGACGCCGATGCGCGCGGCAGAATTCGTCGTGCCCACTTTCGGGTATGGAATCCGGGTGATCTTCGGATAGAGCGACGAGGTGTCGTCGATCAACGAGAAGATGCCGACGCCCGTCGAATCGAATTGCCAATACGCGATCCGGCGGCTATCCGGACTCCAGCGGAATCCGTCTCGGACATCGAGCTCCTCTTCGTACACCCAGTCGGACGTGCCGTTGATTGTCGTCTCGGACCCGTCCCGAGTGAGTGCGATCGTTCTCTTGTCGTCCAGGCGCTCGACGTAGATGTTGTTGGCGCGGACGTAGGCGACGCGCGTGCCGTCGGGAGAGAACTTGGCGAACATGAGCGTCGAGTCGGGCGCATTGCCGCCGATCTTCCGAAGCGAGCCGCTGGCGACCTCGAGGACCCAGTAGTCGCCTCGTGTGTTCTGGCGCCACACCTTGCGCGTGTTCGTGAAGATGAGCAGCCGGCGGCCGTCGTTCGACCACGCATAGTCGTCGATGTCCAGTGCCGCGGGTGGTTTCGCGCCCGCTCCCGTCGAACTGCGGGGCACCAGACGCGAGGCCGCGACCAGGACGGTCCGCGCGCCGGTCGCCGCATCGTAGCGAACGATCTCAGATGCGCCGTCGGGGTCCTTGGAGCGTTCGACGACGGCGTAGGCCGTGCCGTCAGGAAGCCACGTCGCCGGCCCGAACCGGGGCGGATCGTAGGCGTGCTCCGTGAAGATCCGATCGAGCTGAGCACGAAGCGCGCCGGCGGGATCGCCCTGTTGTGCATGAAGCGCCGCTGCCGCTGCGATCGACGCGACGGCAAACGCCGGTAACAGTCGACGTCGTGTGGTCATAGAAATCATTGCCTTGCGGTCGCGTCGGGCAACGTCGAAGCGCCTCGCTTCATCGTGCAGGTGACCTGCACGGGCCCGCCTCAGCCAGAGATGCGGACGGATTATACGGCCGAACGAAGGGCAACCAGAGCTATGAGTATCTCTCGTCGATCAGTCTCAAACGAATACAGTGCGAGTTGACTCGTGTGCGGTGAAAGATGGAGCGCGAGTCAGCTCGGGGGGACGAAATCAGTAGCAGAAAGGCCGCGGTTCATTCGCCGCGCTTATGAGCCGGTAAAAAGCATTGGGGCGGCGCTCGAACGACGGGCGACCGTCGTAGAATCCGCCTCATGCTCATGCGTATCCGGGTCCACGCACGTCTGCTGATCGCGACCGTGGGTCTTCTGCTCGCCACGGCGACCCTCTTCGCTCGACAGTCCCCTGCGCCGAAACCCATCGTTGAGAACTACCTCCAGACGATGGTGACGGCGCCGCCGGCGGCGCTTGGTCTCGATCCGTTCTACAAGAAATACGCGGACGCCTACGGCATCCCGATCGTCTCGTCCGAAAAGGTCGACGATGCGGCGCTGCTGATGGCCCGCGACATCGTGAACTACATGGTGGCGAAGCGGCCGGACATCCGGGCGGTCATGATCGAGCGGAAGTCACGCGTCATCATTCTGGCGAAGACCGAGATGCAGACAGACCCGCCTGAATATCGCGATTGGAAGAAGCCGGCGCCGGACGACCGGCGGCTGACGCCGCGGGAGCGCGAGAACTACGACAAGCCGGGCGGCATCGGCAGCATGACGGACAAGGAGTACTGGAATCGCCGCGCCCGCGGCATGGGGGGAAACATTACGTCAGGCGCCGAAGAGAATCTCCTCGGTATCCCAAGCACGCGGTATTACGGCGAGCACATCACGGTCCATGAGTTCAGCCACAACGTGATGAGCGCGATGCGCACCGCGGATCCGGCGCTGTTCCAGGAGATCCAGGACGCCTACGCCGCCGCGAAGGAAAAGCGACTCTTCAAAGGCCACTACGCGGAGAACACCGCGGCCGAGTACTTTGCGGAAGGTACTCAGTGGTGGTTCTGGTCGAACTACGAGTGGTTCGACGGCCAGACCCGTTTGCAGACGCCTGACGATCTCAAGGCCTATGATCCGCGGCTCTATGCAATCCTCGACAAGGTGTACCTGGGCCACCACATCCCGGCTGACATCTACTACAGCCGGAACATCCCGCCGACGCGGCGGCAGTGACTAGCGCCCATCGACTTTTATCACCTCGACCTTTGCCCGCGCCGCCTCGCTATTGAAGGCGCTGAGATCTCGCGCAAGGGTCTGTTGCAGCTTGTCGGTCTGCACCTTCAACTCCGCGCTCAGGTCCTTGAAGATGGCGTAGTGATTGGCAATCGGCTTCGCCTCGCCCCGGTTCACGACGCCGTTCAGCGACGCGAGACGGTTGTTGATCTTGATCGGGAAGTTGAGCGGATCCTGACCGCTCTGATTGCGGACCTGATAGATCTCTTCCTCGATCGCGCTGACTCCCGTCGTGAGCTTGTCGCCCGCCGCCTTGAGCTGCGGATCGGATGACTTGGACAGGCGATCCTTCACGTCCTCTTTCACTTTGCGGATCTGAGCCACGGCATTGTTGGCTTCGCTGATCTTGTCGCGAATCTGCATCCCGAGATCGAACTGGGCTTTGAGGTCAGCGTCGCTGGTGGTACGCAGCGGGTGCTTGCGCACGGTCAGCGGCTGTGTGAGGGTCTTGCCGTCGACCGTCAGACGGACCTGGTAGCTGCCCGGCAGAGCGAGCGGACCGTTGGTGCTCGCGCCCCACAGAATCATTCCCGGGAAGGTGGCCGCGCCCGCGCACTGAAGATCCCATGAAAAGCGATTGAAGCCGGCCGCCATCGGCGCCGTGGGGTTGCCACCGCGGCCGCGCCCGCCCTCCTCCTCTTCGCCTGACGGTGTGCCTCGACCGGCCTGCTCTGTCGGCGTGGCGCCAGGCACGCCAGGTTGTGGTGGAACCTGCTGTGCGGGCGCTTGTCCTGCACCAGCATCCCCCCGCCCGCGACCTCCTCGGCCTCCACGCCCGCCACCCGTGCCACCGGCAAACGTCCGCACGACCGTTCCGCTGGCGTCGAGGATGTCGAGTGTCAGGTTCTGCGCGGGCTTCTTCAACAGATAGCTGATCGTTGAGCCGCCCGCACCGCGTGTGGCGTCAGCAGGCTTGAAGAGATACGCGTCGGCCGCCGCGGCGACCTCGGGCGAAGACTGCCGGATCGGTCCGATGTCGTCGAGGACGTAGAACCCGCGGCCCATCGTTGAAATCGCAATCGAGCTCATCTCGACCCAGATGTCGGAGATCTGCGTGTTGGGCAGGTTCAGCGACAACGATTCCCAGTGATCGCCGTCGTCGTACGAAACGTAGAACCCGTGCTCGGTGCCGGCATAGAGCAAGCCGCGCCGCGCCGGATCCTCGCGAACGACGTGCACGAAGTCGGTCGGGCGGATGCCGGCCACGATTTTCGTCCACGTCTTGCCGTAGTCGTGCGTCCGGAAGATGTACGGCGACAGATCATTGAGCAGCATCTTCTTCACCGCGACGTACGCGCTCCCGGCGTCGAACTTGGACGCGTCGATCTGGCTGACTCGACCGAGGTCTGGCATTTCCTTCGGGGTCACGTTCGTCCAGGTCTTTCCGCCGTCACGTGTGACCTGCACGACGCCGTCGTCGGATCCCGCCCACAACACGTTGACGTCCGTCTTGCCAGGCCCGAGCGCGAAGACCGTCGCATAGACTTCGGGGCTGTTCATGTCGTGCGTGATCGGCCCGCCGGAGTCCCCCATCGTCTTCGGATCGTGCCGCGTCAGGTCCGGACTGATCTTCTCCCACGTCTGTCCGCCGTCAACCGTCTTCCACACGTGCTGCGACGAGGTGTAGAGAACATTCGGATCGACCTGCGAGAAAATGATTGGATAGGTCCACTGCCAGCGCTCGACGAGCGCGCTCGACGGTTCGCCCGAGAACATCCGCGGATACGGGTTGACCTCGCGGAGCTCACCCGTGCGTCGATCGAGCCGCGTGAGGAACGACCCATTGTTCGCGCCGGCGAAGAACACTTCGGCATCCTTTGGATCGGGCGCGATGTAGCCGGGCTCACCGCCGCCGGCGACGTAGGTCACCGGCACGGCGCCGCGTCCGCCGCCGCCACCGCCGCCGCGGCCGCCTCCGGCCTCGCTCGGCACGCACAACGTGCTGTTGTCCTGCTGCGCGCCGCAGACGTGATACGGCACGTGCTTCGTCGTCGCTACGTGATAGAACTGGCCCGTCGCGAAGTCCTGCGCGGACCACACCTGACCGCCGCCAGCCATCGAGACCGCGCCGCCACCGTCGTTGCCGATGACGAGATGCTTCGGATCGTCGGGATCGATCCAGAGATCGTGATGGTCGCCGTGCGTGCCACCGCCGACGTTGCTCAACGTCTTGCCGCCATCAGTGGAACGGAACGCGCTGGTGTTGAGCAGGTAGACCGTGTCTTTATTGGCGGGATCCGCGATGACGTGCGTGTAGTAGAACGCGCGCTGCCGAACGCTGCGGTTCGAATTCACCAGCGTCCAGCTCGTGCCGGCATCGTCGGACACGAACAGCCCGCCGTTCTCGTTCTCGAAGAGGGCATACAGACGGTTCGACTCCGCGCCGGACACCGCTATTCCGATCTTGCCGACAACGCCGGCTGGCAGTCCCTGATTGCGTGTGATCTCGGTCCACTTCTCGCCGCCATCGGTCGACTTGAAGAGGCCGCTGCCAGGACCGCCGCTCGACATCTGATACTCGACGCGGTACGCCTCCCACAGGGCCGCGTACATCAGGTTGGGATTTCGCCGATCGATGGCGACGTCGACGGCGCCGGTCTTGTTGTCGCGGAACAGCACTTTGCGCCAGGTCTTCCCGCCGTCCGTCGTCTTGAAGACACCACGCTCCTCACTCGGCACTCCGTACTTGCCGAAGGAGGCAACGAAGACGATATTGGGATTGGTCGGATGGATGCGGATTTTGGCGATGGCCTGCGAGTCAGCGAAACCGACTCGGGTCCACGTCTTGCCGGCATCCGTCGATCTGTAGACGCCGTCACCAGGCATGATGTTGCCGCGGATGCACGCTTCCCCCATCCCGATGTAGACAACGTCAGGGTTGGATTCCGAGACCGCGACCGCGCCGACCGACGACGATCCGAGCTGTCCGTCCGTCACCGCCGTCCACGACTGGCCGCCGTCAGTCGTTTTCCAGAGCCCGCCACCGACCGCGCCGAAGTACGCTTCCTTGGGACGGCCCTTGACGCCGCTGACCGCAATCGAGCGTCCGCCGCGCGCCGGCCCGATGCTCCGCCACTGGAAACCCTTGAGCACCATCGGGTCGATGCTCGACGATGCCGCCGCCGGCTGCGCCGACGACGTCTGGGCACGCATGTCGAAGGTCAGAACACCAGGCAGGATCAGAAGGGCTGCCGAGATGACGAAGATCGGACGCCGTGAGACGCGCACCATCGCTGAGGTCCTCCTGCGGATTCCGAAAAGTGTAGTCGGAACGGGAACCGAGTGAAAGAGCAGCTGAGGTCGCAGAATCCGCGTCGGGAAACTGCCCACGACCTCTCGGTTTCTGCCTCGTCGAAGCGACGATCCCGAATGACGACCGATGAACATGGGGGATTCGAAATCGGAACACATCGTGCTCAAGCGAATCGCCAACGACGATGGTAGACTCCCGGAAAGGCGGAGCGATGGCTGACGATCTGACGGTGAGGGTGCAGGCGCTCGAAGAGAGAGTAGAGGCACTCTCGATCTCAATGCATCAGCGGTTCGATGGCGTGGATGCGGAGTTTCGTCGCGTGCATGCAGCCTTTGACGCTGTGGATGCGGCGTTTCTTGAACAGCGGCAGTACACAGAGTTCGCGTACGAGCGCCTCGACACGAAGATGGACGCGGGCTTTGCGCGTCTCGACGAGAAGATTGCACTCCTGGACGAGAAGGTCGACGCTGGATTTGCACGGACCGATGGCCATCTCGGACGGCTCGAACGAAAACTTGATCGGGTGCTCGACGGCATGAAGCCCTCGCCGCCAGACCGGCAGTAACGCCCCGTCCCCGCATCCCGCGCTTCACGCTGCGGCCCGCGGCACCGGCCGCAGTGAGGCGACGACGAACTAACTCACCGCCTCGGTCCCCACACGACGAACATGTGCGCGAAGGCCAGCGCGCCCTCTTCATTGCCGCCACTCGTCAGCTCGAAATCCGGCCCGAGTGCTGCGCCTCGTGTGTCGTGACCGGCCGGTGAGGAAAGCCTGAAATGTCAGCGTCGCGACGTCGACGAGCGGGTGCGCCGTCTGACACGTGGTGCGAGAGTTTCGGGCGGATCGACCGGCGTCGGCAGCTCGTACCAGATTTCGACCTCGTAGCCGTCGGGGTCGCGGAAGAAGACGTACGGCTCGCCAGGAATGAACTCGCCGTGATCCCGGATCTTGCCGCCCGCTTTGCGAATCGCGGCGAGGGCGCGCTCGAGGTCGGACGGTCTGGTCAGCCGAAACCCGAAATGCGCGACGCCGCCGATCCTGCCGGCCTGACGCGGCTTGCGCTCGAACACGATCACGTCACGGCTGCCAGGAGTCTGCGCCTGGATGAAATCGTCCTGCTCGTAGACGGCCACCATCCCAAGGACGGCTTCATAGAAGCGGAGCGATCGTCGCGGATCGCGAACGGCGAGAGCGACGTGCGTCAGGCCGAACGTCTTGACCGGAGCGGCGCGCTTGCGTGCGGGTGCCACGATGTCGCTACGACCAAAAAGAAGGCGCATGCCTCCTATTTCTTCGTCTTGCTCTTCGTTACCGTCGCGGGCGGTTTCGTCGGGGTCGGCGCCGTGAGCGTGACGTTGTATTTCGCGAGCGAAGAGCTGAGCGCGGCCGCCTTCACGAAGAGCGCGTTAGCGTCGTTGATCGCCTTCGGAATTTCGACCTTCGCTTCGTTGTAGGCCTTCATGGTCTGCTCGGTCGGCCACATACCGCCCATCAGCCCGTTCTTGGCCTGATTGAGTTTCGCCATCGGCGTCGGCGGCGCGCCGCCTCGCCCACCGCCACCGCCACCGCCGCCGCCGCGGCCAGCGGCCGGCGCCGTGAATTTCGGTGCCAGCGCGGCGAGATCCTTGCTCACCGAATCGAACGATGCCTTGACGTCGGCAGGAATGTCGCTCTTGCCTTCGACTTCTTTCGAGAGCTCCGTGACACGGGTGTTGAAAGGCCCGATCTGGTTCGCCACCTCGCTTGCGCTCTTGTGCAGATCGTGCAGCTCCATCGCCATGTCGTAGAGCTTCTTGCGCTCGACTTCGGTCAGCACGACCTCGGGATCCGCGGTGACACGAAGCGGCTTCGAGTCGAGCGGCTTGCCATCAACGATGAGCGCGACGGTATAGACGCCTGGCAGCACGTATGGACCGGCGTTCGTCGCACCGCCGCCACCGAATCCGCCTCCACCCCCACCGCCACCAGCACTGCCGCAGCCAGCCCCGAAGGGACTCTGTTGATTCTGTCCGCCGCGGCCACCAGCCGCTGCTGCGCCACCGGAAGCCTGCGCCTCGCCGCCGCCCTGACGGCCCGCACCACCTTCGCCGCCCCGGCCGCGTGCGCCTCCAGCGGCCGCAGCGGCCGGCGCGGGCTCCACACGCAGATCCCAACAGGCCGACTGCAGGCCCGCCTTGGCGCTGTTGGCGAGGACTGGTCCCGAGATGTCACGAACAACGCGACCGGTCGCATCGGTGATCTTCAAGGCGACGTCGTTTGCCGGCTTCTTGAGCAGCCAGGTCAGAACCGCAGCCTGCGGCGGGTTCTCGCCGAAAAAGGTCTGATCGCCCCAGAACTCGTAGTTGCGATCGCGCGCCGGCCTCCTGAACATCGACGCCGGCGGCGGGGTGAAGAGCTTCGCGTCTGTTGTCGCGGACTGCGCCGCCGCGTACTCCTGGATCGGAGCGAGGTTGTCGAGGATCCAGATCGCGCGACCGTGCGTCGCAAGCAGCATCGCATTGTCCCGCGGGTGTAGCGTGATCTCGTCGATGCGAACGGTCGGCAGGTTGGCCTTGATCCGCGTCCACGTCTTCGCGCGATCGGTCGAGACGAACAGACCGGTCTCGGTCCCGAGATACAGCACGTCCGGGTTCTTGAGATCCTCGGTCAGCGTTCGCGCGACTTCGTCCTTCAGACTGCCGTTGGTCGCCTGCCACGTCTGCCCGTAGTCGTGGCTGACGAAGATGTAGGTGCCGTACTCGTTCTGCCGATGGCCGTCGAACGTCGCGTAGACGGTACCCTCGTCGTACTTCGATGGCACCAGCTCCGAGACGAAGATGCCCTTGGGGATTCCGGGCACCTTCTCGATCACGTTCGTCCAGGTCTTGCCGGCATCCCGCGACACCTGCAGCATCCCGTCGTCGGTGCCGGCGTAGAGGATCCCGGCCTTCTTTGGGGACTCGGCCAGCGAGACGATCGTGGGCCATGCGGCGATGCCATCGTTGCGCGAGATCTGAATCTCGCTGCCCTTTACGCTCATGGTGACGATGTCGTCGCGGTTCGTGTTGGTTGTCAGGTCCGGGCTGACCGCCACCCAGGAGAGACCGCGATCCGCCGAACGAAACACCTTGTTCGCACCCGCGTACAGAACCTTCGAATCGTGTGGAGAGTGGATGAGGGGGGTGTCCCAATGCCACCGCAGCGCCGGCTCACCGTCAGCGGCCTGCGGCCGGATCGAGATCGTCTCGCCAGTGACGCGATCCACGCGCACCATGTTGCCGTCCTGCGACTCGCTGAAGGCGACGCGCGGGTCGGTGGGATCCTGCAGGACGACGAACCCGTCGCCCCCCTGAATCGTGGTCCAGTTGTAATTCGCAATGCCTGCGACGCCGCGCACCTGGCTCGGCCCGCACCAGTCGTAGTTGTCCTGCATGCCACCGCAGACGTTGTAGGGCGTCGCCATGTCGTAGCTCACGTGGTAGAACAGCCCGACTGGCAGGTTCTGCAGGAAGTTCCACGTCTTCGCTTTGTCGTACGAGATGGCCAAACCGCCGTCGTTGCCGATCATCACGTGATCCGAGTTCGACGGATCGACCCAGATTGCGTGATGGTCCGAGTGGATCCGCGACGCGGCGGCGGTGTTGATCGTCTTGCCGCCGTCGAGAGTCTGATGGAGGTCGACCCCGCCGAGGTAGACGACGTCAGGGTCGTTCGGATCGATGCGCACCTGGCTGAAATACATCGGGCGCGGGTTGGCGTTGTTCACCTTCCGCCAGGTTGCGCCCGCATCATCTGAGCGATAGAGACCCGTCGGTTGAGTGTTGAGCGGCTGCGCCGCGCCGCGGCCACCGGCCTGCCCGCCTGCCGCAGCCTCCCCGCCCGGACCTTCTTCACCCCCCGCCGCGCCACGGCCGCCCCCGCGACCGCCGGGCGGCGCCGGCCCCTCGATGAGCGAGTAGAGAATGTTCGAGCGCCGGCGGTACACGTCGAGTGCGATACGACCGAGCGATCCCGCGGGGACTCCCTCCTTGAGACGCGTCCACGTCTCACCGCCGTCCGTGCTCTTCCAGATGCCGCTACCGGGTCCACCGCCGTTCATGCAGCACGCCGTGCGCCGACGCTGATACGTGGAGGCATAGAGAATCTGGCTGTTCGAAGAATCCATCGCAAGGTCGTTGGCGCCGGTGTCGTCGTCGACCTTCAGCACCTGCTTCCAGGTCTTCCCTCCGTCGATCGTCTTGTACACGCCGCGGTCGCCGCCCGACCCAAACAGCGGACCGGTTGCGGCGACGAACACGATATCGGTATTCCGCGGATCGATGACGATGCGGTTGATGTGTTTGGAGGCGCGCAGTCCGACGTTCGTGTAGGTCTTGCCGCCGTCGGTCGACTTGTAGACGCCGTCGCCCCATGACGTGCTCTGGCGATTGTTCGATTCCCCGGTGCCGACATACACGAGATCGGGATTGCTCTGCGACACGGCGACGTCGCCGATCGACATCAAGCCCTGATCCTGCAATTGCGCCTCGAAGGTCGTGCCGTTGTTGGTGGTCTTCCAGACACCGCCGTGTGCGGTACCGACGTAGAAGATCGCGGGATTGGCCTCGTACACCGCGAGATCTGAAATGCGGCCCGACATCGATGCCGGTCCGATCGGCCGGAAGTGGAGCGCATCAAACGGTCCGGCGGCGGCACGGCCCGCCGAGCCCTGATCGGAGCGACCGATGAGGGACTGACCAGCAAGTGCGACCGCCACGGCAAGACCTATGGCAAACAAACGATACGGCCTCATTCAGGCAGCCTCCAGAAAGCGAGCATGTGCGGGAGATTATACGAGCGGCGATAGTTTTGGGGGTATCCTCTGCGCATGCTGACAGGCCGCTGGTCGCGCGCGCTTGCGCTGACGACGATCGTGTGGTCGTGCTCGCCAGGTGGATCGTTCGTACTCACCGGCTCCGGCCAGGCGGGAGGGCGGCCGAAAGGCCCGGTCGCGGTGCTCGCCTTCCGCGCGATTGGTGACGATGGTCAGCCAGTGGTCGATTTGAAGCCGACAGATGTCGCCCTCAAGGTCGATGGCAAGACGCGCGAGATCCGATCGCTCGAGTTCGTGAAGATTGTGGGCAGCGGCGGTGGAAGCGCGCAGCCGTCACTGGCGGCGCCGTTTTCGACCAATGCCCAGGCTGAATCAGGGCGAGACCTGCTCCTCGTCTTCGACGAAGAGTCGATCGACGCCGGCCGCGAGCAACCGATGAAGAGCGCGATCGGACACCTGTTGGGCACGCTGTCGCCCCGCGACCGGGTCGGCCTCATCAGCGTTCGTCGCGGCGGCGCCGTCGTGCCTCTCACGAACGAAATCGGTACGGTGCGGGGAGCGATCGCCGGCATCAAGGGTCAGTCCTCTTCGGGAACGCCGCCAGAGGATCCCTGCCGTGCGGGCATCATCATCCAAGCGTTGAACGGGATCGTCGCGAGCATCACCGCTGAATCTCAGGCGACCGTTGTGTTCTTCTCCGCGGCACTCGCGAGCCCGGATACTCAACGGCAGGCACAAATCGGATCGAGCTCGGGACTGTGTCAGCTCCGAACCGAGGACTTTCAGGCCCTCACGGTCAACGCCGCGCGCGCGCCGGTCAATTTCTACGTCGTTCACATCCTCGACGGTACGAAGTCGCAGAGCTCGGCCAACATCCTGGCCGCCGGCCTCGAGAACATCGCCGGCGCGACCGGCGGGGAACTTCTCCGGCTGACCGGCATGAACGACACCGCCCTGGCGAGGATCACCCGCGAGACATCGGCGTACTACCTGGCGTCGTTCGATCCCGAGCCATCCGAGCGTGGATCGGATCGCCGGGTGGACGTCCGCGTGAGCCGCGATCGGGTCAAGGTCCGGGTCCGTCCGGCCATCGCAATCGGCAAGGGTGAGGGGCACGGAGGACCACCGACACCGCGCGAAATGCTGCGAGTGCCGGCAGTCTACCGGGAGCTCCCCCTTCGCGCCGCGGGGTACGCCTCGCGAAACGCGGGCGATGAGCAGCTGAAGATCGTCACGCTCTTCGAGACATCGGACGCATCGGCCAAGCTCGCGTCGGCCGCGGTCGCGCTCTTCGACGACAAAGACAAGTTGATCCGCCAATGGACTGCGGAGCCCTCGGACTTCAACCGCAGCCCCGTCATGTCGGCACTGACCGCGCCGGCAGGCGCATACCGGTTGCGCGTCGCGGCGGCCGACACATCGGGCCGTGTGGGGACCGTGGATAGCAACCTGCGCGCGGAGCTGATGCGTGCGGATCCGCTGAGGTTCAGCACGCTCCTGCTCGGCATTCCGCAAAACCGTGCGTTCGCCGCAAAGCTGCTGTTCAGCGACGAGGACCCTGCCGCTGTCGCGTACCTGGAAGTCTACGGAACGGCCTCCGGCGAGTTGGCGGCGTCGATCGATTTGGCATCGTCAGACCAGGGGACACCAATTGCGAGCGTGCCCGCGACGATCACGGCGTCGAAAACCGGCGACCTTCGCGTCGCGTATGGCGGCTTCACGATCAGTGCACTGCAGCCGGGCGATTACCTGGTCCGCGTCAACGTGACGCTCGACGGCAAACCCGTCGGACAGGTCACGAGGACACTCAGAAAAGAAAGCAGGAAGTAGATCCTAGGAGCTGAGAGAGGTCGTTAGGATTCAGCCTCGCCGCTGAGAAATGCATCGCAGGAGAGGATTTGGGGGCCCTGCTCGGTACACACGGCGTAGGCAATGTTCTTTCCGCCGTACATCGACATTCCCGCGTACTCTCCCTTCGCGTTGAGCACGTAGAACGTCACGTTGAAATTGGGCTCTCCGCGGCTGTTCAGCAGCCGCTTCTCTACCGTGCTCGCCTTGATACGTTTGAGGGCTTCCATGCCGGCATCTTTCGGGTGCCGGCCACGCCGCATCTCGTCGACGACCACGTAGGACGAGAGGTTGTAGAGATTCGCCTCACCGCGTCCGGTGGATCCCGCGGCGCCGGCGTCGCTGTCCACGTAGAGCCCGGCGCCGAGGATTGGCGAGTCGCCGACGCGGCCCGGGATCTTCCAGGCCATCCCGCTGGTGGTCGTGACGCCGCAGATCTCTCCCTTGGCGTTGAGGCCGTTGCAGTTGATCGTTCCGTAGAAATGATTCGGCTCGACCCAGCCCTCGGCCATCATGTCGAGGTCGATCCTGCGCAACGCCGCGGCGCGTTTGATGGGATCGAGGTAGTGCAGCGGATCGCTCCGGCGCTTCCACTCGAGCCACGCCGCCCGCGAGCGCTCGGTGTTCAGATCGTCTTCGATCTTGAATCCCATGTTCCGTGCGAACGTCTGCGCGTCCTTGCCGACGATCAAGTGATGGTCGGTGAAATCCATGACTTTCTGCGCCACGAGCGAGGGCGTCCGCACGCCTTCGATCGAGGCCACGCCGCCCGCCCGCTTCCTGGGACCGTGCATGCAGCAGGAGTCGAGCTGGACGATGCCGTCCGCGTTCGGCAGTCCACCGTAGCCCACGCTGGTCTCTTCGGGATCGAGCTCGACGATGGTGACGCCGGCGATGAGGGCGTCGAGGACGTCCTTACCGGCGGTGATCATCGAGAAGGCGGTCTCGACGCAGGTCTTCGTTCCGCCGTTCCTGAAGCGATGGCCGTTGGCCGAGGAGATCACCACGGGCTTGGCGCGGCTTGGTGTCATCATCGTGGGCGTTTGGGCGGAGGCCCGCACACGGGCGGCCAGGCTGGCGGCGGTCCCGGTCAACACGAACTCGCGGCGATTGATCCTGCGGGCCATCGTGATCTCCAGAATCGATTCGTCCGGCTGGGGATCGCGAAACTGCGATCGGCTGCTGTCAGAATCGCACCGAGCTCAACCTTCGCGGCGTGTAGTTTACTGGATTTATTGACGGGCATGGAACGCGCCGACTAGGATCCCAAGACACCCGGCGCGTCACACTCCCATCGTCTGCCCGCCCGCGGGCCGATCGCGATTCGACCGCCGGGATGGCCCATGACGACCCGACGCATATCCCTCGACACCATTCGCGAAGCCGCCGGCACTGTGTACGAAGCGGCGGTGCGGACGCCCATCGTCCCGCTTCGGCTCGAACGTGGTGAGCCCGAGATCTACTTGAAGCTCGAAACGCTGCAGCCGATCGGCTCCTTCAAAATTCGCGGCGCGTACAACGCGGTCAAGCACCTCACCGCCGACCAGCGCGGACAGGGCGTGTGGACGGTGAGCGCCGGCAACGCCGCCCAGGGTGTCGCGCTGGCGGCGCGGAAGACCGGGGCCCGTTGCAGCGTCATGGTCATGGACACGGCGCCCGACCTCAAGCTGCGCGCGATCGAACGCCTCGGCGCGGAGATCGTGAAGGCGACGTATGACGAGTGCTGGCGGACGGTCGAGACACACAAATCGGACCGCATGCGTGGCCACTTCGTCCATCCCTTCGACGACGACGATTTCATCAGCGGCAACGGAACGATCGGGCTCGAGATCCTCGAGGACGTCCCCGACGTCGATGCGGTGATCGCCCCACTTGGCGGCGGCGGCCTCCTTGCCGGCATTGCGTGCGTGCTGCACGCGACCCGTCCGGACGCGCGGGTCTACGCCGCCGAACCGGAAACCGCGGCGCCGCTCGCCGCCTCGTTCCGGGCTGGCCGTGCCAGCTACTTCGACGAGTGGCGCGCCTCGTTCGTGGACGGCGCGGGAGGACGCTCCGTCCTCGACACCATGTGGCCGCTCCTGAAGGAGTGGGTCTCCGAGTCGCTCATCGTTTCGCTCGACGAGGCCGCGCAGGCGATGCGGCTGGTCGCGGACCGCGTCCACGTCATCGCCGAGGGAGCCGCCGCCTGCGCGGTTGCCGGCGCGCTCTCTCCGGCCATGGCTGCGCGAGGTCACCGCAAGGTCGTCGCGGTCGTCTCGGGTGGCAATATCGACCTGACCCGATTTGCGCAGCTCGTCGGCGCGTGCCCCGGTAAGTAGGAGCCTGTTTTCTTCCGATGCCTGATACAGCCTCGAACGTCACCACACCGGGGCTGCCGGATCGAATCCGGCGGCTGCCCGAGCTCGCAAGCGATCTCTGGTGGACCTGGAACATGCCCGCGCGCAGCGTGTTCCGCCGGCTGGACTACGCCTTGTGGCGGCAGACTGCGCACAACCCGGTCCGGATGCTGCGCCTGATCTCCTCAGAGATGTTGACGCTGGCCGCGGAGGACCCGGCCTTCCTCGAGATCTACGACACGGCGCTCGACGCGCTCGACGCCGCTCGCGCCGCGCGCGACACCTGGTGGCAGCGACGCTTCCCCGAGGCGCAAGGTCCGCTCGCCTATTTCTCCGCCGAGTTCGCCCTGCACCAGTCACTGCCGATCTACGCCGGCGGTCTTGGTGTACTGGCAGGCGATCACTGCAAAGAAGCGAGCGACCTGGGCCTGCCGCTCATCGGCGTCGGGTTCATGTATCCCCAGGGCTATTTCCACCAGGCCGTCTCGCCCGAGGGCTGGCAGCAGGAGATCTACGAGCGCCTCGACTGGACGAACGCACCAATCGACCCGGCGATCACGCCTGACGGCAAGCCCTGCGTCATCGCCGTACCGCTTGGCAACCGCACGGTGCTCGTCTCGGTGTGGCGCGTACGGCTGGGGCGCGTGAAGCTGTATCTGCTCGACACCGATCTCGAGGAAAACGCGCCGTGGGACCGTGAGCTCTCAGCCCGCTTGTACGGGGGCGATCGCGAGACCCGGATCCAGCAGGAGATCATTCTGGGGATCGGCGGCGTGCGCGCGCTCAAGGCGATGGGATCGTCGCCGCGCGTCTGGCACCTGAACGAGGGGCACGCGGCGTTCGTCGTCCTGCAGCGGATCCGCGATCAGATCGAGCACGGGAGCAGCTTCGAGTCGGCAGTCGAAGAGGTCCGCCGGACGACGATCTTCACTACCCACACCCCGGTACCCGCAGGCCACGACGCATTCCCGTTCAACCTCGTCGAAACGCACCTGGCCGGCGCATGGGGCACGCTCGGCGAGTACCGTGACGCCTTCCTCGCGCTCGGGCACTATGACAACGGCAGCGGACCGCTGTTCAACATGACGGCGCTGGCGCTCAGGACCGCGAGCCGGGTCAACGGCGTGAGCCAATTGCACGGCAACGTCACGCGCGAGATGTGGGGGCCAATCTGGCCAGGCGTAGCAGACGACAAGCGCCCGGTGCGCGCAATCACGAACGGCGTGCACGTTCCAACGTGGCTCTCGTACGAGCTGTCGACCCTGTTCGATCAGCACCTCGACAGCGACTGGCGCGAACGCCACGACGATCCAGCGGTGTGGGAGCGGATCCTGGAGATCCCTGATGAAGAGCTGTGGCAGGCGCGCAACGCGCTTCGCAACTACCTGTTCGCCTTCATCCGCGAGCGGGCGCGGCAGCGTTGGAAGGAAGAGCACGTCAGCGCCGCGCGCGTCGTCGCCGCCGGCACGCTCCTGGACCCGAATGCGCTGACGATCGGCTTCGCACGCCGCTTCACCGGTTACAAGCGGCCCGAATTGATCTTCCAGAACCCCGATCGATTGGTGAGCATTCTCACCGCCGCACGCCGACCGGTGCAGATCGTGTTCGCCGGCAAGGCGCATCCCGCCGACGAAACCGGAAAGCATCATCTGCAGCGGGTCTATCGGCGCGCCGTCGATCCGATGTTCGCCGGACGGATCGCGTTCGTCGACGACTACGACCTCCACGTCGCGCACTTCCTCGTACAAGGGTGCGATGTCTGGTTGAACAACCCGCGGAAGCCGCTCGAAGCCTCCGGCACGAGCGGCATGAAGGCCTCGGTCAACGGTGTGCCGCACCTGAGCATCGCCGACGGCTGGTGGGCCGAGGGCTACACCGGCCGGAACGGCTGGGTGATCGAAGGCCGGCCGGCATCGACCGACCAGGAGGCCGTCGACGCGGCGGATGCCGCCGCGCTCTACCGCATCCTCGAGGAAGAGGTCGTTCCGACCTTCTACGATCGCGATCCGCAGGGCGTGCCGCGCCGCTGGCTGTCGATCGTGCGTCAGGCGATTCTCTCGGTCGCGCCACGCTTCAGCGCGAGGCGGATGGTGCGCGAGTACGCCGAGGACATGTACGTCCCGGCAATGCAGCGCGTGGCCGACGCAGTCAAGCTGCCCTAGTGCCGCGCAACGCCCGGCAATTCCCATCGCCCACTGCCGTCCGGGATGCGCAGCAGCCCAGGATGTTAGAATCGAAGCATGTCCCGAAAGACCATGGCGCAAACCCGGTGCGCGCTTTGCGGCGCCAAAGAAGTGTCAGAGCCGCGCGGCGAAGAACGATATTGCCGGGACTGCTGGGACAAAAAGATCGCGGTCGAAGAGATCGTCGCGCGTGAATTCGCGCTCAAGCGCTATATCCGCGCGCACAGCGCCGAGAAATACCTCATCTACCACTCAACGCTGAAACGCCCCTGCGGTCAGCTCATCGTCGTCGACGACGGCTACGACCTCTTTCTGACGATGGTGCTCTATCCGAGCTTCTCGTGGGACGAGGCCGCCTACCATCTCGAGGGCGATCCCGAAGGGCGCACGTTTGCCGAGATCCTCGTCGACGTCGTCGCGGCTGAGGTCATCGAGCCCTGGGGCGGCGGCAAGTGGCACCTGGAGATCTTCCGCTCGTCGAACCCGGAACCGGAGGACTGGAACGGCGAGATGTAGCAGCCTATAATCGCTGCATCCGCTTGCTCTTCGGGAGGTAGCTATGCACCGTTCTGTGTTCGCGCCTGCCGTCGCGCTGCTTTTTTGCGCCGTCACCGTTTCTACCGTTTTCGCCCAAGCCAAACCAGCCGCCCAGCCACAGACGCCAGCGCCGGCAGCGCCGGCGAAGTTCGTACCGCCGGTGAAAGGCGTGGCCACGATCGAAGTCATGCGCGGACAGTCCAAGAGGGTCGGCAAGGAAATCATCACGCCGCTCAAGATCAAGAACACGTCGACGGGCTCGATCAGCCTGCTGAAGATCGACGAGCTCTGGTACAACAAGAAGCGGGATATGGTGACGGCAGGGGACTTCCGGTACAAGAAGCCGTTTCTGCCCGGCGAGATCATCGACGTCGAGATAAGGTCGCCGGTGGTTGGTGAACCGGACGTCAGTCAGCTGACCTTCACGCACGCCAACGGCAAGGTGGAGTTTAAGCCCGTCAAGAAGATGTAGGGCGGAGGGACTCCAACTTCAGAGCGGCCCGCTCCTCGATCATCCCTGCGCGCTACAATCGCGCGCATGGATGATCTCCGCTATCCCGTCGGCAAGTTCACCGTCCAACCCACCGTCACCACTGACGGCCGGCGCACGCTGATCCGTCAGATCAAGGACACTCCCGCCGCCATGCGGCAGGCGATCGCCGGCCTGACCGATCATCAGCTCGACACCCCGTACCGGCCCGGCGGGTGGACCGTCCGCCAGGTCGCACACCATGTCCCGGACAGCCACATGAACGCCTACATCCGGTGCAAGCTGGCGCTGACCGAGGACAACCCCACGATCAGGCCGTACAACGAGACCGAATGGGCGAAGATTGCTGACACGGCGAAGACGCCCGTCGACGTCTCGCTCACGCTCCTCGAATCGCTCCACACGCGGTGGGGTGTGCTGCTCGACTCCCTGTCCGAGACCGACTTCGCGCGCCCGCTGCAGCATCCGGAACACGGTCAGGTCACGATTGACTGGCTGGTGCAACTCTACGCGTGGCACGGCCGTCACCACGTCGCGCACATTACGGAACTGCGGAAGCGAGAGCGGTGGGAATAGCGAGGAACTGAACGTTCAACGTGCAGCGTGCACCGTTCAGGGGGCAGGTGCAAGGTGCAAATTATCTGTTGGCCAGTTCCTCCGCGTAGCCGCCCACCAACGGCATCTTCCATCTGCGGCCGCGATAGGCCTGTACGACGCACACGACCCACAGCACCAGCCAGCCCCACCCGAGGATCGCGGAGACCCAGAGCATCGTCCAGAAGGCGGTCGGTGAGATCACGAGCAGCATGAACGCAAGGACGAGCGAGGCGACGGCGAGGACGCCGAGGCTGCCCAGCCCCATCACCGATTGCCACGCATGAAAGCGAACGAAGTGGCTGGTCCGCTCGACGCCGAGGAGCAGCACCCCCGAAAAAGGGCCGGCCACGTACGCGAGCGCGCCGGCAATCGGCGGCTCGAGACCGGTGGACGAGGGATTGCGTCCCTGACGTCGGCGGGTGGGAAGGACGGGGGCCGCGACTGGCGGCTTCGGCACGTCAACTTTGTTTGCGTTCTCGAACCGTACTTCCCCATCGAATCGGGAGAGCGAGACGATGTGGAAGGGGGACAGGATCACTTGCGCAACGACCGTACCGGGGGCCGGTCGACGCTCCTCGACGAGCACGGTGAGGACGTCGCCGTCGCGACGCACCAGGTCGATCGACACACTGTGGCCGGCTGACGGCACATCGCCCGCGAACACGGCCGCGACGATGCGGTTGGCGAAGTCGACGTGCGGCGGCGTGACGTCGCTGCCCGCGTGTTCGGCCCAGAGCGCGCGCCACGCTTCGTCATCGCGGACGACAACGCGCCGGGGATCGCCGATGCGGCTGCTGTCACCTTTCGAAATGGTGTCGACGACACTCACCGAACCCTGAACTCCAGCTCCCGCGAGGCCGTGCCCCCGTCTTTCAGCAACGTCTGCGCTTCGACCCGCAGAACGTAACGGCCAGGGGGAAGATCTTTCAGCGCGAGGGTGGTCTGGTAGCCGTAGCCGCCTTTGCCGCCCTGCAGGTCTTCGCTGCGCCGCTCATCGGAGGTCGTTACAAGCGCCTTGCCGGCTTCGTCGAGAATCGTCGTTTTGATCGCGACCCGGTGCGGAGCCTTGACCTGCGTGTCGTAGACCTCGACGAAGAGTGCGAGGTTGTCGTTGCTGGGAAACTCGCGCAGCGCCACAGGTTGCGCCGGCAGGACCTGCTTGAAATCCGGATCGGGGTTGGCCGTCGGAATTCGGCTCGCGTACGCCGATGTCAGGAGGATCCCGCTCATCGAAAGATCCGACTTCGAGAAATCCGGGACCTCCAGGTCGTAGAGGACCGACCCGACAGCCCCGGCGCCGCTCTCGCGTACGCCGACGCGCAGCTGATACTTGCCGGGCGGCACCTCGAGCCGCCGCGCGATGCGCACGCCGGTACGCGAGACGACCTCATGCGTTTGCGGCTTCAGCCGGAGGTTCATGACGTCGTGGCCTCCGTCTCGGATCTTCCCCGTCTGATCGATCGCGACGATCGCAATCTCGACGTCGTCGGTAAACACGTCGTTCTGATTGTTGAATTTCAGGTTGGTTCCATCGACCTCGAGCGTGACCGCGACGGAGGCGTTCGGTTGCGGCCCTTTGAGCGGGCTCGCGAAAACCGACAGCCCGAGTCCGCTGACCGGGACCGGACTATCCAGCGCCTCGCGCAGCGCCGCGGAGGTTTTCGAGTTCGCCGCGACCGTCTCCTTCGCGCGTCCTTTGGGGCCCACGTAGCCCTTGCGCGCGCGAACTCGCAGTCCCGGTTTCGTGACCCGGACCTCGACGCTTCTGAAACGGCCGTCGCGCCGCTCGTCGCTCGAGTAGTAGCCGAGCACGTAGTAGCTGCTGTTGTCGTCGAGGATGCGGGAGAAAGCCGTGCGGAGATCGTTCTGGTTGACGGCCGCAAAGCCGCCGGTCTCGTCGGAGATAATCCGCAGGCTGTCCTGCGACAGCCGCAGCTCGTCCTGGAGCGTGGTCGTGCCGAGCGAGTTGTCCGGTGGCAGATTCGAGAGTTCCATCGCCTCGTCGCTCAATCCGCCGAGGCCGCGCGGGTCCACGCCGTAGAAGCTGACATTCGAGCGGCTCGCGGCATCGATCGCTTGCCGGGTCTCCTCGCGGATGTCGCTGGCGTACTGGTTCTGGATCGGGTTCATGACGTCGTAGTCGATCCCTTCGCTGAAGAACACGACGGCCTTGCGGCGTCCACGGACGCCGGCCAGGTACTCGGCGACGTTTTTCAGCGTGGCCATGGAGTTGCGCGCGTTGTGCGCACGCTCCGCCTCGCTCTGATCTCTGGGCGGATTGCCGCTGCCGATGTTCTGCTGCCGGTTGTAGTCGTCGACCTTCTCGAGCGTCGCCGAACGGAGCTTGCGGCCGGCAAAGTTGTCGACGGCACGCAGTAAGAGGCGTTTGCTGCTGGTGAACTCCTGGGCGCCTGACTTGTTGCCACCGGTCGGCACGATCGCCGCGATGTCGTTGGCACCGAGGCGCTCGACGAACTGCTTCGCCGCTGCGCGCACCTGACCGGTGCGCGAGAAGAGCGTGTGCAGATCGTCGAGGACGAGCACGAAGATCCGGCCGTCGAACTCCTTGCGATTCGAGCGGACGTCCGGCTCGATCGGCGACGCCCGGAAGAGCGGCGCGTCGGCGCGCTCGACCGGGATGTCCACGAGCGAACAGATCGAGAGCGTCTGCGGCTTGCCCTGCTCGACGATCTGGAAGTCATCCTTCGTGAGATTGCGCACGAAGTTGCCGTCGGCGTCGGTGACGACGGCGTCAATCTCGACGTAGTTGACCTCGACCTTGAACGTGATCGGCGGCTGAGGCTGTTCCGCCGGACGCTGCGGCTGCTGCGCCGGACGCTGCGGCGCGGCCGGCGGCTGCTGCTGTTGAGCGCTCGAGCTGAACACGCTGAGAAGGACGAACAGACCGGTGGTGAGAGCTTTGTTCGGCATACCGCTATCCACAGGCGAGGCAGTTCACATTATATAGAGTCGGACGCGCCCGTCCGGGTAACGTGCGGCAACGCCGGCTCGATCTTTAACAAGGTTAACAATCTGCAGTCAGGAGAGTTACGGCGCGCGGCCGCAAACCTTACGAAGAGCTTCGTCGTCCTATACGAGAGAACGTCCGGCTGTATACTCAAAAGATGCCGCTCGCGATTTCAGCCATCCAGCGTGCGCTCCAGGAAGACGGGCTCGACGGATGGCTGTTGTACGACTTCCACGGGTCGAATCCAATCGCCAACCGACTGTCGGGTCTCGCGTCCGCCGGCAAGATGACCACACGCCGCTGGTACTACCTGGTGCCGGCCGACGGCGCGCCGCGCGGTCTCGTACATGCGATCGAGCGCCACAACCTGGACGGACTACCCGGCGAGAAGCGGCCGTATGCCGGGCGCGAACAGTTGGCGTCGGGACTTCGGACGCTCCTGACCGGGATGAAGCGCGTGGCCATGGAGTACTCGCCGGGTAACGCGATTCCCTACATTTCTCGGGTTGATGCCGGAACGGTGGAGAGCGTCCGTCAACTGGGCGTCGAGGTGGCCTCTTCCGGCGACCTCGTGCAGCGGTTCGAGGCCGTGTGGACTGACGAGGTGCTGGCGACCCACCAGTCAGCGTCCGAAAAGCTGTATCGAATCAAGGATCAGGCGTTCCAGCTCGTCAAGGAGCGCATGGCGTCCCGATCGAGCGTGAGCGAGTTCGAGGTTCAGCAGGAAATGCTGAAGTGGTTCGGGGAGGGGGGTCTCGTGACCGATGCGCCGCCGAACGTCTCGGCGCAGGAGAACGCGGGCAATCCCCACTACCTCGCGACTCGTGAGCAACATCGCGCCATTCAGCCCAACGAGATCGTCCTCATCGACCTCTGGGGTAAGCTGGCGCGGCCGGGCGCGGTCTTTGCTGACATCACGTGGGTTGGCTTCACCGGAAGCCAGGTGCCCGACACCTATGCGCGCGCCTTTGCCGCCATCCGGGACGGGCGCGACGCCGCGATCGACCTCGTCCAGACCGCGGTGCGCGAGCAGCGCGATCTCCGCGGATACCAGGTCGATCGCGCGTGCCGCGACGTCATCGAACGGGCGGGATTCGGCGCGCAGTTCATTCACCGGACGGGACACAGCCTCGGCGAGAACGTGCACGGCGACGGAGTCCACATGGACGATTACGAGACCCACGACGATCGGCGGCTGATCCCGGGCACGGGGTTCACCATCGAGCCCGGCATCTACACGGACACCTACGGCGTCAGAACGGAAATCAACATGTTCGTCGGTGAGCGCGAGTCGCGTGTCACCGGACCCCGGCAGCAGGAACTCGTCTCGTTGGTGTAGCGCCGCCGACGGCGCGTGTCCGGCTGTCGTCGCCGGACGGTTGGGAGAACGACTCAGGGAGTAGCAACGATGTCAACGCGCAAGACCACGCTTTTTTACGCCATCCTCATCGCCGTTGCCTCGGCGGCCGTCGGCATGGTCATCGCCTCGCAGTGGGGCCTGCCCCAGGCGTCGTCGGCGCAGGCCCTCAGCGTGCCGCCGATGAACAGCGCGGCGCTCGACGGGCCGATCGACGCCCAGACGTTCCGGAACATCGCCAAGGCGCAGATTCCGGTCGTGGTGAACATCCAGACGCAGGCGCGCCTGCGCAATCGCGAGATGACGGAGTTCAACGGCGACGATCTCTTCCGCCGCTTCTTCGGCGGCGGAGGGGGTGCGCAGCCGGGTCCGCAGGGACGCTCGCCTCGCGGGCGCGCTCCTCGCGGCGAGGATGACGGCCCTGTCGCGCAGGGCACCGGCACCGGCTTCGTCATCGACAAGTCCGGGCTGGTCCTCACGAACAATCACGTGGTCGAAGATGCCGACGATATTCACGTCAGCCTGTTTGGCGGAGGTCCCACCGAGAGCTACAAGGCGAAGGTCGTGGGGCGTGACCTGCTGACCGACAGCGCCCTCATCCAGTTGACCGAGATGCCGGCCAAGCCGCTTCAGGAAGCGAAGTTCGGCGACTCCGAGCAGATGCAGCCCGGTGACTGGGTCGTGGCCATCGGCAATCCCTTCGGACTGAGCCACACGGTGACGGTTGGCGTCATCTCCGCGCTCAGCCGCCCGCTCGGTGGTGTCAATGGCCGCCGGCAGAACATGCTCCAGACCGATGCCGCGATCAATCCCGGGAACTCGGGTGGTCCGCTGATGAACATCCGCGGCGAGGTCGTCGGAATGAACACGGCGATCTACACCGACACGTCGCGCTCGTCGAACATCGGCATCGGCTTCGCGACCCCGATCAACACCATCCGCGAGCTCCTGCCGCAGCTGCGCTCCGGGAAGGTGACGCGGGGCGTGATCGGTGTCTCGGTGGATCCGCTCCCGCTGACCAAGGAAGCCGCAGCGGCGTTCGGTCTGCCGAACACCAGTGGAGCGGTCATCAAGATCGTCAACCCCAATCAGCCGGCGGCCAAAGCCGGGCTCGAGCCCGGAGACGTCGTCGTCGAGTACAACGGCCGTCCGGTGAAGGACAGCGATTCGCTGGTCGCGATGGTCGTCAGCACGAAGCCGGGGACGACCGTGCCGCTGACCGTCTACCGCGACAAGCAGAAGAAGGCGCTGAACATCACGATCGACGAGCTCGATCTCGATGCCGAACAGGGTCGCACCGCTCGAGCCGAGACGGAGACCGAGCCGGCGGTGACGGGCTTCGGCATGGACGTCGAACCGGTGACGCCCGACATGGCGCGCGAACTCGAGCTGCCGCGGGGCCGTGGCGGCGCGCTCGTGTCGCGGGTGGAGCGCAATAGCCCGGCGGCGAACGCCGGCGTGCTGCCCAACGACGTCATCCTCGAGGTGAATCGCCAGCCGGTCACGAGCGTCGCGCAGGTCACGCGCGAACTGCAGCGTTTGCAGCCCGGACAGACCGTGTTCATGCTGGTCTGGCGCGACGGACAGCAGGTGTTCATCACGATGACCAAGAAGTAGTCGCGGGCGGCGATCGCTGCGCCGCGCGGCATCCAGCTCAATCGCTGGCGGACTTCGGTTCGCCAGCGATTTCTTGTTTGCGCGCTCCTCTTTGTGAGCGAAGCCCTGAACGACCTCATCGTCTCGCGGATCCGCGAACGCGGCCCGATCAGCGCCGCCGAGTTCATGGATCTCGCGCTCTATCACCCTGACTTCGGGTACTACGCGTCCTCTGCCCGCCGATCCGGAAGGCAGGGCGATTTCTTCACGAGCGTCGACACGGGGCCGCTCTTCGGCGAGATGATCGCGCAGCAGATGGCGGAGATGTGGTCCGTGCTCGAGCGGACCGGCGCCTCGCGATTCGATCTCGTCGAAGCAGGGGCCGGGATCGGCTTGTTGACGCGCGACATCCTCGACGCGATCGCACGGCATCATGGCGAGCTGTACGACAGGCTGCGCGTCACGCTGGTCGAGCGGAGCGCAGCAGCGCGACAGGCGCAAGCCGCGACTCTGCAGCACCATCACACGCGCCTCGCGGCCTCGCAGCTATCGCTTCCTTCCCGGATTACCGGCCTGCTGCTGGCCAACGAGCTGCTCGACGCGATGCCGGTACACGTCGTGTCGATCAAAGACGGCGTCATCCGCGAGATCCACGTGGGCGAACGTGATGGCGTGCTCGTCGAAGTCGAGGCGGAGCCTTCCGATCCGGCTCTCCTCGATCGTTTGACGCCGGACGCCGACGTCATGCCTTCGAGCTGGCGCGGCGAGATCAATCTGGAAGCCGAGCGGTGGCTCGCGGCCGCTGCTGCCGCAATTGAGCGGGGATTCCTGCTCCTCTTCGACTACGGTCACGAACAGCGCGAACTTCGGTCCGACACCCACGCGCACGGGACGCTTACCACTTATCGAGGGCACAAGGCGGACGTGGTCTCGTGGCTCTCGGATCCAGGGAGCCACGATCTCACGGCGCACGTGAATCTCACGGCTGTCCGCTCCGCGGCACGCGAAGCGGGACTGGAAGACCTTGGCTGCGTGGATCAGACCTACTTTCTCATCGGCCTCGGGCTGGCGGAACGGGTGCCGGCGGAATCGGATGCGGCTGCAGTCGCGCGGAGGCTCGCGGCAAAGGCGCTGATCCTTCCCGGCAGTCTCGGAAGTACCATGAAGATCATGGCCTTCGCGAAGAACGTCGGACGTCCGTCACTCCTCGGACTGGCGTCAGGGCGACTGACGTGATCGGCGATTCATCCGCTGCATCGGTTCGTCTCGACACCAGGCGTCAACTGCCGGCGCGATCCTGGATCGGACTGGCCGTGATGGCGATCTCGGAAGCGCTCATGCTGGCGGAAATTGAGCCCTTCTATTCCTGGCACACGCCGATTGCGTGGACGGGCTTCATTCTCTTTGCTGACGGACTCGTGTGGAAGCGGCGCGCCCGATCCTGGATGAACGATGCACCTGCGGAGTTCGTGTTCCTGGCGATCGTGTCGGTGCCGCTGTGGATCATCTTCGAGCTGTACAACAAGTACACGCTGCACAACTGGTACTACCTCGGCCTTCCCGAGTCCCTCCTGATCCGCTACATCGGCTACGCCTGGTCGTTTGCGACGATCTCGCCAGCCATTTTCGAAACGGGCGATCTCATCTCCAGCTTCCGGGTCGGCCGCCACGTCGTCCATGATGCGGGGCCGCGGCCGTTCACCCGCGGGCAGCGGATATGCATGGTTGCGGGTGCCGCGATGCTGCTGCTGCCGATCGCGCATCCGTCCACCTACCTTGCGGCGCCCGTGTGGCTCGGCTTCATCATCCTCGTTGATCCGATCAACGCGCGCGCGGGCGACGAGTCAATCCTCGGCGACCTCCGCAACGGAGAGTACGGACGTCTCGTCAACCTGCTCCTTTCAGGGCTCGTGTGTGGACTGATCTGGGAATGCTGGAACTACGAGGCGGGAACGAAGTGGAAATACAACGTGCCCATCCTCCCGGAACTCAAAGTATTCGAGATGCCGATCCTCGGATTCGCCGGATTTCCGCCCTTCGCCGTGGAGTGCTTCGTGATGTACGTGTTCGTGCGCCGGAGATTGTGGCGTGGAGCGCCGTACGCAATCTCGGTATAATCCGCCGCTGGCCACGGTCAGTCGCGGGCTCGCTTACATCTAGCTTGGTATAGGAGCATCGATGGACACGACCACGTTTGAACGGGAGATCAAGCTCCGGTTCACGACCGCAGACGAAGCGCGTGCGGCAATCATCGAAGCCGGCGCTACTCCGCTCCGCGGCCGTCGTCTCCAGGAAGACTCGCTGCTCGACACCCAGGATGAAGAATTGCGCCGGCGGCGATGTGTGCTGCGAGTGCGCGTGGAATGCGGCAAGAGCCGGCTCACGTACAAGGGACCCGTGCAGCCCGGCACCGTGAAAATTCGCGAGGAACTCGAAACGGTCGTCGGCGATGGTGTGATTCTTCTGCGCGTGCTCGAAGAGCTCGGCATGCACGTATGGTTCCGCTACGAGAAGTACCGCGAAGAATTCGCGCACGAGGACGTCATCGTCGCGATCGACGAGACGCCAGTCGGGGTGTTCGTCGAGATCGAGGGCGGCGAACAGGGCATTGCGAGCATGGCAGAATCGCTCGGACGCAAGCCCGACGACTACATCCTCGATTCGTACCGCGGGCTGTTCCTTCGCCATCGCGATGAAATGGGACTTCGAGGATCCAATATGGTCTTCGACCCGGCCGAGAGTTAGCGATTGCGCCCTCGATTCCAGCAGCCCGGTCATGGGCGACGGCGATCAAGGTGCAGCCGAATTACTCTTGACCACCATCCAATCAGTTGACTCCGTCATCGAGTGACGCGCGCAACCTGCGCGCGCTGGTGCTGAGCGCCGGCCTCGGCACACGGCTGCGGCCGCTGACCTACATCCGGGCGAAGGCCGCCGTACCGGTCAACGGCGAGCCGCTGGTCCGTCGGGTGATCCGGTGGCTTGCCGGCCACGGCATCCGTGAGGTCGTCGTGAACCTTCATCACCGCCCGGCAACGATTGCCGCGGTACTCGGCGACGGCTCGGATCTCGACGTGCGGATCCGCTACACGTGGGAGCAGCCGGTCCTGGGGTCGGCGGGCGGACCGCGACGGGCGCTGCCGCTCCTCACCGATGGGACGCACGCGCCGTTCCTGCTCGTCAACGGCGATACGCTCACGGATCTCGACGTCACCGAGCTCATCGCCGCGCATCACGCTTCCGGCGCGAAGGTGACGATGGCGCTGATTCCAAACCCGCGGCCCGACAAGTACGGTGGCGTCGTCGTTGACCAACGCGGGCGTGTTCAGGGTTTCACGAGACCCGGGGCGGGCGCCGAGTCGTTTCACTTCATCGGCGTGCAGGTGGTGGAACCGGACGTGTTTGCGGATCTGGAGGATGGCGTACCCGCGGAATCGGTGGGCCAGGTCTATCCACGGATGATGGCGAATCGTCCGGGGAGTGTCGCCGCGTTCGTATGCGAAGCGTCGTTCCGCGACATCGGCACGCCGCGGGACTGCCTCGAGACGTCCATCGCGCTGGCGGCGACCGAGGGCGATCGTCTGGAGGCTGGGGCACGGGTCTCGATCGCGAAAAGCGCGGTCGTCGAGCGCTCCGCTCTGTGGGATGATGTCAGCGTCGGCGCGGGGGCCAGACTCACGGACTGCATCGTGGGCGATCGCGTAGTCATCGCGCCGGACGCCCGCTACGAAAGGTGTGCGATCGTGCCCGCGGCAGGCCTTGCCGCCGTCGAGGGCGACCGCATCGACGGGGACCTCCTGATCAGACCGCTCGAACGACCTGGAGGCGGGTTGTGAAGAACTCAGTACCAGCGGCCATGGACACACGTGAGCATGAAGCAACGGCGCAGCGCGAGCGGATCCAGACGTACCTGAAACGGAACGGGCTCGATCAGCAGGGACCGCGCGTCGTACCGCTGACCGGGGACGCGTCCGACCGGCGGTACTTCCGCATTCTCATCCCCAACGCACCGTCGATCGTGCTCTCGCTCTACGGAACACCGTTCGAGATCGGCAAGCTCACGTTCGTGAACGTGGCACGGCTGCTGGCGCAGATGCCAGTGCCGATCCCCAACGTGCTGGGGCATGCAGACGATCTCGGAGTTCTGGCATTGGAGGATCTGGGGGACGTCACACTCCAGGCGCACCTCGGCGCCGCGACACCGGCGGAACACGCAGCGTTGTATCGGCAGGCGGTCGCGCTCATCGCCACGCTTCAGCGTCGCGGCGCGGAACTGAGCTCCTCTGAGTACGTCCCCTACTCCGTCGCGTTCGACGTCGAAAAACTGACGTGGGAGATGGACTTCTTCATCAAACATTTCATCGAGGCATACCGGGGCATCGTGATCCCGCCGCCGGCTCGCGACGCGCTTCGTACCGAATGCGCGGCGTTCATCGATGTCCTGGCCTCCGAGCCGCGCGTGTTGTGTCACCGCGACTACCACAGCCGGAATCTGATGCTGCATCACGAGCAGCTGTACATCATCGACTTTCAGGATGCGCGGATGGGCCCCGACACCTACGATCTCGTGTCGTTGCTGCGCGATTCCTACGTCGATCTGCCGGAGCAGACCGTCAGCGAGCTGATTGCCTATTTCCTCGCGCTCAAGGGCGAGACCGGCAGCCAGCGTGAGTTCCGCCAGCGATTCGACCTGATGGCGCTGCAGCGTAACCTGAAGGCGCTCGGCACGTTCGGTTATCAGACGACCGCGCGACGTAATCCCGTCTACATCCAGTACATCCCGCGCACGCTGCGCTACGTGCGGGACAATCTCGAGCACCTGCCGCGGTTCACGCGGCTGCGGGAGCTGCTCGCCACACACGTCGAAGAGTTCCGCTGAGTTGCGTGCCGGCGCTCACCGCGGGGACGTGCCCCGAGCGCTGTCGCTGCCCGTGGTACAATCAGGGGTTACCGAACTGCCGGAATTCACCTGAGAGCGCATGCGCTTCGGCGTTTCCACCCACCTCTATCACGATCGGCGACTCGAGCAGGATCACCTCGCCCAGGTCGCAGGATTTGGATTCGACGCGATTGAGCTCTTCGCCACGCGCAGTCACTTCGACTATCGCGACGAGGCGGCGATCGCGCAGCTGAAGGACTGGCTGGCGGCGACGGAACTCTCGCTCCACGGCGTTCATGCGCCGATCACGGAGCGCTTTGGCGCCGGCGACGTGTGGTCGGCGACCTATTCGAACGCGGTGACCGACGAGGCCAGGCGGCGCGTGGCGGTGGAGGAAACGATCGCGGCGTTGCAGATCGCGAGGCAGATTCCGTTCGAGGTGGTCGTCGTCCACCTCGGGACGCCCGCGAGCAAGCGCAATCCCGGTGACAACAACCGGTCGGCGGCCGTGCGGAGCCTGGCAGAGATTTGCCAGGCCGCTGAACCGCTCGGCGTTCGCGTGGCCGCCGAGGTAATTCCGAACCCGATCTCCGACGCGAGCTCGCTCGCGTCGATGCTCGAGCGCGACGTGGAGTTCAAGCACGCGGGAATCTGCCTCGACTTCGGGCATGCGCACATGCTCGGCGACGTCGCGGACGCGATCGAAATTGCCGCCGAACACGTGATCACCACGCACGTCCACGACAACCACGGCCGCGAGGACGAGCACCTCGTCCCGTTCCTGGGCAGCATCGACTGGGACGCCGCGCTCATCACGATGCAGAAAATCGGCTACGGCGGCACGTATCTCATGGAGCTCGCTGGTACTGGCGGGCCCGCGGCCGTCCTCGCGGAAGCGCGCCGTGCGCGGCAGCGCTTCGAACGCACACTGACAAGCTCATGATTGCGCGCATCGATCACATCGCGGAACACGAAGGCAAGGCCGTCACGCTGCGCGGATGGCTGCACAACCGCCGTTCGAGTGGAAAGATCCACTTCCTGACCGTACGGGACGGAAGCGGATTCATCCAGTGCGTCATGTCGAAGCAGGCCGTTGGCGAAGAGGCGTTCCGCAAGGCGGACCACCTCGCCCAGGAAAGCGCGGTCATCGTCCACGGCAGTGTGCGCGCCGACGCGCGTGCCCCGGGTGGCTTCGAGCTGGACGTCTCGCAGCTCGAAATCGTCTCGGAGTCGAACAACTACCCGATCACGCCGAAGGAGCACGGGCCCGACTACCTGCTCGAACGCCGGCATCTGTGGATCCGTTCGCCGCGCCAGCAGGCGGTCCTGCGCGTGCGCCACGAGGTCATCAACGCCATCCGCGACTTCTTCAACTCGCGCGGCTTCATCCTCGCCGACACGCCAATCTTCACGCCCGCAGCCTGCGAGGGCACGACCACGCTCTTCCCGGTGCAGTACTTCGACGACGCGACCGCGTACCTGACGCAGAGCGGCCAGCTGTACAACGAAGCCAACGCCATGGCGCTCGGCAACGTGTACTGCTTCGGCCCGACGTTCCGCGCCGAGAAGTCGAAGACGCGCCGGCACCTCACCGAGTTCTGGATGGTCGAACCGGAGATGGCCTACGCCAACCTGGACGACGTGATGGATCTGGCCGAAGGGCTGGTCGTCTCGGTCGTCTCGCGAGTCCTCGACACGCGAAAGGCGGAGCTGAAGGCACTCGAACGCGACACGAGCAAGCTCGAGCTCGTCAAATCACCATTCCCGCGCATCTCGTACGATGAGGCGGCGACGATTCTCAAGGACAAGGGGCTGCCGTTCGAGTGGGGCGGTGATTTCGGAGCACCGGACGAGACCGCGCTTTCGGAGCAGTTCGACCGGCCCATCTGCGTGCATCGCTATCCGTCGGCGGTGAAGGCGTTCTACATGAAGCCCGATCCGGAACGGCCCGACGTCGCGCTGTGTGTCGACGTGCTCGCGCCAGAGGGCTACGGCGAGATCATCGGCGGCGGCCAGCGCATCGACGATTACGACCTGTTGATGCAGCGCATCAAGGAGCACGACCTGCCGCCCGAAGCCTTCGAGTGGTATCTGGACCTCCGCCGCTACGGCAGCGTCCCACACGGCGGCTTCGGCATGGGCATCGAGCGGGTCGTCAGCTGGATCTGCGGCCTCGAGCATCTGCGCGAGGCGATTCCATATCCGAGGATGTTGTACCGGATCTATCCATGACACTGTCGATTGAAGATTGCCGATTGATGATTGCGGATCGCTGATTGCGGGTTGGGCGATTGAGGATTGTCGATCGCTGGATTGTTGAATGCGGATTGACGATTGATCCAGCGGGTAGTTAGAGCCAGACGTCAACGAACGGTGTCAAGACGGCATACAATCGACAATGCAATCAACAATGCAATCAACAATAAATTCGACAATCCAATCGACACTCCTCAATCCCCAATCCAGCGATCGTCAATCCGCAATCGATCAATCCACAATCAGCGATCCGCAATCATCAATCCTCAATCCGCAATGAAGGTCGGTTTACTCTCCCTCGGCTGCCCCAAGAACCTCGTCGACGGCGAGGTGATGCTGGGAATCGCCCGCGACGCCGGGCACGAGATCACGAGCGACGCGGACGCGGCCGACGTGCTCGTCGTGAATACGTGCGCGTTCATCGATTCGGCGAAGCAGGAATCGGTCGATGCCATCCTCGAGATGGCGGGCCGCAAGCGTGACGGTCACTGCAAGCGGCTCGTCGTCACGGGCTGTCTGGCGGAACGTTATCGCGACGAGCTGAAGCGGGAGATCCCGGAGATCGACGCCGTGCTGGGCACGGGCGAAGTACCGCAAATACTCTCGGCCCTGGGCGGTCGGCACTCGACAACTGGTGATCGAGGCGGCAAGGTGATGCCGCTGACGTTTCACACGAAGGCTCCGAAACCAGACGGAATCGAGTCCCGTGCCCGGGGCGCCGAGCCCCAGGCGACGAACGCCGAACGCCGAGCACCGGACGCCTCTCCCCCGACCTACATCTACGATGCCGATACGCCGCGGCTGCTGACGACGCCGAGCCACTACGCGTACGTCAAGGTCGCGGAGGGGTGCGACTACACCTGCGCGTTCTGTATCATCCCGACCCTGCGGGGATCGTATCGAAGCCGGACCGAGGACTCGATCGTCAACGAAGCGCGAATGCTGGCCGAACGCGGCGTGCGCGAGCTGCTCCTCATCTCGCAGGACACGACATTTTTCGGGATCGACCGCGGGGAACGGGGCGCGCTCGCGCGGCTTCTGCGGAGACTCAACGGCATCGACGGTCTCGCCTGGATCAGACTGCTTTACCTGTATCCAACGACGATTACCGACGATGTGCTCGACGCGATGGCGGACTGCGAGAAGGTGTGCCGCTACATCGATTTGCCGTTGCAGCACGCCTCGGCGGCGGTACTCAAACGGATGCGGCGGCCCGGGAACCGGCACACCTACGACCGCCTGCTTTCTCGTATCCGCGACCGGGTTCCCGGCGTCACGTTGCGGACGACGCTGATCGTCGGCTTCCCTGGTGAGACGGACGCGGACTTCAACGAGCTCGAGTCATTCGTCGCCGACACCCGGTTCGATCATGTGGGCGTCTTCACCTACTCACACGAAGAGGGAACGCGCGCGTATGCGCACGAAGACGACGTGCCGGCAGCCGTCAAGCAGCGCCGGCGGAACGCCATCATGAGCCGGCAGAAGCGGATCGTGGCGAAGGCGCAGAAGGTTCGTGTCGGATCCGAGGCGCTCGTGCTGATCGATGGCCCCTCAAAGGAGCACGACCTCGTGATGCAGGGGCGGCTCGAAGGTCAGGCGCCAGACATCGATGCCATCGTCTACTTGACGGACTGCGATCCGGAGATCTACCGGCCCGGCGACCTCGTGCGTACGCGCATCGTCGGCGCCCGCGGATACGACCTGCTCGCCGCACCGCTCGGGTAGCTTCAAGCGTCGCTCGGATGGGCCGGATTCGGGGCACCTCAGTCTTGATCAGGAGTCCTGTCCGGGGGTCGTTGTGGACTCCGCCGCCTGACCCTCTCGACATTTGCTGTGTTATATTTATGGGCGGCAGCTTCGAGTAAGGTTACCCGAGTGGGCCTGTGCCCACTTTTTCTTTTTAGGGGCTGTTTTTACGCCGCGTTCAGAGCAACTTGCGGGAGTACGCGCCGTCGCCGAGCGCGTGGCGGGAACTTACGGGCTCGAAATCTTCGACGTCCAGCTCAGGCGCGAGTCGATCGGGACGGTCCTGCGGGTGATCATCGATCAGCCCGATCGCGGCGTGCCGGAATCGCCGGAAGACGCGGTGGGCATTGAGGATTGCCAGCGTGTCAGCCAGGATTTGAGCGCGATCCTCGACGTCGAAGAACAGGAATTGGGTGAGGCGGCGCTCGGGCAGCACTACACGCTCGAAGTTTCGTCGCCCGGGCTCGACCGACCGCTCAGGCACGAGGCGGACTACCGGCGGTTTATGGGCAGACTGGCCAAGCTCGTGACGAGCGAGCCGCTCAACGGCCAATCGGCGTTCGCCGGACGAATCGCCGGCGTTGAACACGGCGAGGTCCTGCTCGAGGAAGGCCGGAAGACGCACCGGGTGCCGCTCGCTCGCATCAAACGGGGACAGCTCGCAGTCGAGTTCTGAGCCGCCAGCGCCGCGTCGGCGGATGGAGATTGAAGGATTGACGGTGAACATGGCCACGATGAACCCGCTTCTGCAGCAAATAGACGCCATCGCAAAAGAAAAGGGCGTCGAGCCGGAGATCATCATCAGCGCCGTGCAGGACGCTCTGGAAGCGGCGGCCCGCAAGCGCTACAAGAGCGAAGCTCTCAGGGCCCGCTTCAATCAGGAAACCGGGCAGCTCGAGCTGTACGCGGTGAAGAAGATCGTCGAAGAGGTGACCGACCCTTCGACGCAGATCTCGCTGAGCGAGGCGCAGCAACTCTACGGCGACGAAGCCGAAGTCGAGATGGAAATCGAGTTTCCGCGTCCGACCGAGGATCTTGGCCGGATCGCGGCGCAGACGGCCAAGCAGGTCATTTTCCAGAAGGTCCGCGAGGCCGAGCGCGAAAACGTCTACGCAGAGTACAGCCAGCGGATCGGCGAGGTCGTCAACGGGATGGTGAAACGCTTCGAGAACGGCGACATCATCGTCGAGCTCGGGCGCGTCGAGTCGCAACTGCCGCGCAAAGAACAGTCGCGCGCGGAGAACTACACGGTCGGCGACCGCGTGCGCGCGGTCATCCGCGGCGTCAACCGGAGCGCCAAGGGACCTCAGATCGTGCTCTCTCGCACCGACCCGGCCCTCTTGATCAAGTTGTTCGAACAGGAAGTCCCCGAGATCTACGACGGGACGGTGGTGATCCGTGGAGCCGTCCGGGAAGCGGGCGATCGTGCGAAGGTTGCCGTCTACTCGCGCGAGCGCGATGTGGATCCCGTCGGCGCCTGCGTCGGGATGAAGGGCACGCGGGTTCAGTCGATCATCCGCGAGCTCCGCGGCGAGAAGATCGACATCGTCGAGTGGTCCGAAGATCCGATTCTCTTCGTCACCAACGCCATCAGCCCGGCGAAGGTTCAGCGCGTGTCGATCGTCGACGACGCCGAGAAGGTGATGGAAGTCATCGTCGAAGACAAACAGCTGTCACTGGCGATTGGTAAGAAAGGACAGAACGTCCGCCTGGCGGCGAAGCTCACGGGCTGGAAGATCGACATCAAGAGCGAGGAAGAGAAGCGGCGCGAGGTCGAGGCGCAGCTCGGTGCCCTCGAGATCGGCGAGCCGCAGGAGACAAGCGCGGACGAGCCGGCCGAAGCGGCTGGCGCGGACGTCTCCGCGGAAGATGCCGCCGTTGAAGCGAGCGCCGACGAGTCTGCAGAACAGGGCGAAGCGGCCGCGGCTGAAGAACCAGCCAAGGCGGAAAGCAATCAGGACTAAAGACTGAATGGCCACAGTTCGGATTTACAAGGTTGCGGAGCTGCTCAACACGTCGAGCCAGGAAGTCATCGCGCTGCTCAAGCGCGATCACGGCATCGAGGTGAAGAGCGCATCGAGCACGATCGAAGAGGTCGTGGCGCGCCAGTTCGTGGATCGCCTTGCTCGGCAGCGGAATCTCAGCGTGCCGACAAACGCGTCGTTTGCCGACACGCCGGCGGCGGTCAAGAGCCGCAAGCCGGGCAAGCCCGGCGAGGCGCCAAAGCCGGCCGCGCCGTCACTGCCGCCGCCTCGCCTGGTCAAGAGTGCCAAGCCAGCCGCGCCACC
>DATAEK010000407.1:0-47342 GCA_036258055.1 Vicinamibacterales bacterium | reverse complement strand
GCGGCGGACCGCCGCGTCACTTCAACTGGATCCGATCGAACTGGTCGTAGGTCGACATGTCGGACAGAATCACCTGATCGCCTGGCTTCAGGCCTTCCTTGATCTCGATCGTGTTGACCGAGCTGCGTCCAAGCTTCACGTTGGTGCGAATCGCTTCGCCGTTGGGCTGCAGCTTGAACAGGCTGATCGTGCTCTCCTCCTGTCCGAACGCCGGCCGCCCCACGTAGATCACGTCGTCGAGCTTCTCGAGTCTGACCGTGCCGTCGACGCTCAGATCCGGCCGCGAACCGGGGGGCAGTTGCCCTTCGAGAATGACGTCCACGCCGACCGTTCCGTTGGTCGACGATGCGTCGATGCGTGAGACGTGGCCCTGCACAATTCCGTTGCGTGTATCGACTTCGGCCGACTGGCCGATCACGATGTCCTTCGTCTGCGTTTCCGCGATCCGCAGCTCTGCTTTGAGGTTGGTGGGATCGGCGACGCGAACGAGGTTGGCGCCCGGCTGCACCTGTGCACCGACCTCGACCTGGACCACCTGCAGCACACCGCTCATGCCGGCCTTGACGCGGAGATCCTCGACCTTGCGCACGCTCAACTCGTACGCGGCGCGACGCTGGTTAACTTCGGCTTCCTGCGGTGCCAGCTGTGACTTGAGCCCGTCCTCGGTCATCTGGAGCCGCTGCCGCGCGATCTTGAGCCGGTTCTTGAGGTCCTCGGCCTGCGTCCGCTTCAGCTTGACCGTCAGACTCGAGACGAGGCCTTCCTTTTCGAGCTCCTCGTTCGCTTTGAGGTCCGTTTCCGCCTGGTTGTAGTTGGCCTCGATGGTGGCAGCATCGGCCTGCTGGTTGAGGAACTGGCTCTCGAGATCGGTCTTCTTATTGAGGAAGTTCGCTTGCGCCGACTGATACGCGAGCTGCGCCTCTTTCACCGACTGCTGGAGGTCGGGGTTGCTCATCTCGAGGATGACCGTGTCCGGCTTCACCTGTGCACCGGATCGCAGAAGGATCTTGTCGACGCGCCCTTGCGTCGTCGCCGGAATCCATCGAATGTCTTCAGGGATCAGCGTGCCCGACCCGCGGACTTGTCGAGTGATCGGGCCGCGCTTGACGGTGTCGATCCAGACGGTCGCGCGGTCCACCGACGGGGCCGCCGGCTTCAGCCGCGACACGCCCAAGGTGATTGCGACGATCGCGAGGAGCGCGACGCCAGCGTAAATGGCCCGGCGGATCTTCTTTTGACGTTTGACGCTCGCGGGACGTGCGATATCTACCATTGCCTGCCTCTGTTACTGAACCCGGGTTTGAAGAAACCCCGACGTCAGTCCAGATAAGCAAAACCGGGTGCCACGCTTTAGGCGCCTGATAACCATCTCGCCTTCAATGACTTGCCAGGTGTCGCCGGGGTCTGGCGTCGGCCTGTTCTGACCGGTTGCGGAATGTTTGCGTCCCGAAAACGGTCACCCCATTATTCTCCGGGGCCCGGCGTCTCCACGTGGGATGTTGGAGCATTGGACGGAACTGCAAGCCTACCGGTTTAGAACAATTTACGGGAATTATATTTGATTTGACAAAGCAAAATTATTTGCCGATACTTCGCGGGTGGCCAATCGCATTGCAGAAGCCGCCGGCCGCGTGATGAGCCTCTACCCCCGCATCTACTTCGCGTGTCACACGAGGCACGTCCGCGATCCGCAGACGCAACGGGCGCTGAGCCGTCATCAGGCCAGCGTGCTCGATCACCTCGACGAGGTCGATCCGACCACCCTCAACGATCTCGCCCGGCATATGGGCGTCACCCCGGCAACGATGTCGGTCGCGATCGATCGGCTGGAGAGAAAGGGTTACGTCAGTCGTCTGCGGGATGCGGCCGACAAGCGACGGGTGCACCTTCGGTTGACGTCAGCGGGTGTGCGGGTTCGTCAGGCGAGCTCCGTGCTCGACGTCGCGCGGGTCGAGGCGCTCGTCGCGCGGCTCACGGACGAGGAACGGGATGCCGCGGTCCGGGGCCTCGCGCTGCTCGCGGACGCGGCGGAGCGTCAGATGGCGGAGTACGCGGGGGGTTCGGCGCGGGCTCGGGCAGAGCAGGCGTCAGGGCAGTAGCGAGCTGACCACCCACCAGTGACAGCGGCCGGCGGAGAGGCGAGCGTCTGCTGGCGGGTAGCCGGCAGTGGGTAGCGGAGAGCGGCAGCGAAGAACCGATAACAAGGAGACACACCATGAGATGGGTGCTCATCGTTGTGGGGGTGCTCGCATTGGTCACCGCGCTCGTGTGGCTGATCGGATCGCAGCTGCCGCAAGGTCACTCTGCCAGCCGGCAGTTGCAGCTGCCGGCAGCGCCGGAAGCCGTCTGGGCGACCATCACCGACATCCAGGCGTTTCCGTCCTGGAGATCGGACGTCAAACGCGTGATGACCCTTCCAGACGTCGAGGGCCGGCGCCATTGGATTGAGGACACCCGCGCCGGTCAGATCCCGCTGGTCGTCCAGCACAGCGAGCCGCCGCGCCTGCTGGTGGTCCGGATTGCTGATCCCAAGCTGCCGTTCGGCGGCACCTGGACCTATGCGATTGCGCCGGCCCCGGGGGGCAGCACAGTGACGATTACAGAGGACGGCCAAATCTACAATCCGATCTTCAGGTTCATGTCGCGGTTCGTCTTCGGGTATGACGGCACAATGAAGACGTATCTCGCGAATCTGGAAAAGAAGCTGGGCGCCCGGCAGGGTTGATCCGCATCACTCGAGGACATCGATGGGCTACGACGCGTCGTGCACGATTCGGATCGACGGAGAAACGGCTCGAGGCACCGCCTGGCTCGAACACAAGGATCTCCTGTTTCGCGGCCCGTTCCGTCTGGTCATTCCGCTGCGCGAGATTGCCTCCGCAACGGCCAAGGATGGATGCTTGCGGGTTCGCTTCGGGAAACGCGTCGCGGAGCTGGAGATTGGGGCAGTCGCTGAGAAGTGGGCGAGCCGGATCACGAATCCGCCATCGCGTCTCGACAAGCTGGGAGTGAAGCCGCTGATGAAGGTCATGCTCGTCGGGTCGCAAGACGCAGCGTTCGAAGGCGAGCTGACCGCGCGCGGCGCGACCATCGTCAAGCGTGCTTCCGCAAGCGCCCCTCCGGACCTGATCTTCTTTTCCATTGATCGGCGCGAAGCGCTGGATCGCCTCGAGTCGCTCGCAGCGATTGTCAAACGCGACGGCGCGGTATGGGTACTCCGGCCCAAAGGAAAGTCAGGCATCGCCGAATCGGACACGATGGCCGCCGGCAAGCGGGCCGGCCTCGTCGACGTCAAGGTCGTGAGCTTCTCGGATGCCATGAGCGCCGAGAAATACGTCATCCCGGTGGCGAAACGAGCCCTTAAACGTTGAGCGCCTTCTTCGAGGTGATCGACGTCAATGAGAGGCATGTCCCGAGGGTCGCTGCCGGGCATTCCGGTACAAACGAGTACCGTGCCGCCGTCACCTCGCTTATCATCGTCGCGATCTCCCAATCGAGGATTCATCCAGTGCATCGAATAGCCGGGCTCCTGTCGGGAACGCGAACGGAACGGGAGGAGGGCCCGGGGAATCGGATGAGCTGTGGTGTGTACGCGGCCTCAGACACCTCCTCTTCCTCGGTCTGTCGTCGGTCGGCGCGCGTGCGCTGGCGGGCTGCCGGAGCCTGGCTGAACGCACACGCGCGCGGTTGGTGCCTATGAGCGATATCAACGATCGCCTCTTGAACGATCTCGTCGACGCCGTAAAGGAGATCCTTCGCAAAGAGCAATCCGATCGCCTCCGGGACGTGTATCTGGTGGGCGACATCGACAAGGACAGCGCGCGGACGGTTATCGAGCGTCTGCGCGAGCTCGCCAATGAGGGCCGCCGTCCGATCAACCTCTATGTGAACAGCGCGGGTGGCAATGTCACGGACGGTCTGGCCTTGCACGACACGATCAGCCACATCGTCTCGCAGGGCATCGACGTCTCGGTGACCGTGCAGGGCATGGCGTATTCGATGGGATCGGTGGTCGTGCAGGCAGCAAGCCCGGGAAGGCGGCTGGCGTTTCCGCACTCGTGGATCATGATTCACGAACCCGCGAAATGGGCGGGCTGGCAATCCACGACCGCAGCCGCACAACACCTCGATCGGCTGAAACAAATGCAGAGCCAGATTTATCAGATCCTGGCTCGCCGATCGGGCAAGTCACTCCGGCAGATCATCCGCGACACGAAGCGGAACGACTTCTATCTGGATGCGAAAAAAGCGAAGGAATACGGATTGATCGACGAAGTGCTCGGCAGTGTCGCGCGTTCTGATGTGCAGACTGACTCGTCGCCGCGGACGCAGCTGCATGCTGTCGAGCGCCAGACGTTACCTGCCGAGCCGGCGGCCGCCCCGGCTGAGGCCGCGCATCAACCCAGGGATCGTTCGCAGTCGAACTGATCGCTGGATCGCCCCGTGGCATGACGGTTGCGAGCCATCCAGCAGCGGGACGCGCTGCTGAGTGGAGAACGGACGGATTACGTCATGAGCCACGCGGGAGAGTATCCGGATACGACACTGACCACGCCGGTTCGTCTGGCGCTGGCCGCAGCGATCCTCGCGAGCGTGGCGTTGTTGGAGTCGGCGCTCGGCCCTCTCGTCGATGTCGGCAGTCACTTCCTCTTGATGGGCACCGCGGTTCTGGTCGTCGCACTCACGGCCGGTACGCTGCCGGCTGCTCTCGCCACGATTGGTGGGGTCGCGCTGAGCCTCGGCGATGCTGATGTCGGGGGAGCGCACCGGACGCATCTCCTGCTCTTCGTGGCGCAGGCGTTCATCCTCACCGTTCTCGTCGCCGCCCTCCACGATGCGCAGCGCGCCGCTCGGGTGAAATCGCGGGAAGCGGAGCGTGCGCTCCGCGAGGGAGAGTCGGCGACGCGGTTGAAAGACGAATTCCTGGCCACCATTTCCCACGAGCTGCGAACGCCGCTCAATGCGGTGCTCGGGTGGGTGCATCTTCTCCGAACCGGCAAGCTCGACGCGCGGATGTCCGGCCAGGGTCTCGATTCGATCGAGAGGAACGTGCGCCGCCAGGCGGAGATGACGGGCGAACTGCTCGATGCGTCGAAAGCGATGACGGGCCGGTTGCGCGTGGACTGTCACGTGCTTCCGCTCGAGAGTTGCGTAGGTGAGGCGGCGGAGGCGGCTCGCCCTGCTGCGCATGCGAAGGCCGTTCAGATCATCACGAAGATTCCGGGCGCGCCGATTCCGGTTCTCGCCGATCCCGATCGTCTGCGGCAGATCGTCTGGCATCTCCTGGCGAACGCGATCAAGTTCACGCCGCGCGGCGGCCGCGTCGATCTCACGGTGGAATCAACCGGCGATCAGGCGCGCTTGATCGTACGGGATACCGGTCCAGGCATCGATCCGGCGTTCCTGCCCCGCATCTTCGAGCGTTTCGCGCAGCAGGACGCGTCGACGACACGGACGGCCGGAGGGCTGGGGGTCGGCCTGGCGCTCGTGCGAGAGTTGGTGGCACTGCACGGCGGTACGATCACTGCCGCGAACGCTCAGGACGGGACCGGTGCGGTCATGACCGCGAGCTTCCCCGTGCAGCCTGTGGAACTGACGCCGTTGACCGACGCGTTGCCGACCGCGATGTCCGCGCCCGCGCTGCTCGAGGGCCTTAGGGTGCTCGTGTTGGACGAAGACGCCGACGCCCGGGATCTCCTGAGAACGGTTCTGAAACAGCGTGGCGCCGTCGTGCGGACGGCCGGGTCTATCGGCGAGGCGCTGGAGGCCCTCGAATCATGGCGGCCGGACGTGCTGGTCAGCGACGACGTGACGTCGGACCACGACTATTATTCGCTCGTGGCCAAGGTGCAAACGCTCGAATCCGATCGCGGCGGCCGCATTCCCGCGCTCGTCCTCACCAGCGTCGCGCGCACCGATGGCCGCCTCCGTGAGCTGCTGAACGGAAAGGTCAGTTGCGTTCCCAAGCCGTTCGAGCCGATGCTGCTGACCGCGGAGATCGCGCGTCTGGCGGGCCGCCAGCCAGGTCCCGTTCAGCACTGAGGAAATCTCCCGCAAATGACCACAGAAACGATGCGCCGGCGGCTGTCCGCCGGCGTGGAACTGCTGAAAGGCGGCCGGGCGTCAGTGCGCGTGTGGGCGCCCGCGTGCCACCGTGTCGATATCGTGTTCGACACGCCCGGCCGGACGCTACGAACCACGCCTCTCGACGCTGAAGACGACGGGTACTTCAGCGGTGTGGTGATCGGCGTCACTGCTGGCGACCTGTATCGGTTCCGCCTCGACGGAGATCGGTTGCGTCCCGATCCAGCTTCGCGGTACCAGCCGGATGGTCCGCACGGACCATCCGCCATCGTCGATCCGGACGCCTTCGTGTGGACCGACAGTGCGTGGCCTGGCATCGGACCGGTTGGGCACGTTATCTACGAGATGCACATCGGCACGTTCACGCCGCAGGGGACCTGGGCGGCTGCCGCGCGCGAGCTGCCCGAGATCGCACGGTTGGGCGTCAGCGTGATCGAGATGATGCCGATCGCGGATTTCGCTGGGCGGTTTGGCTGGGGCTACGACGGCGTGAATCTCTACGCGCCGACCCGCCTCTACGGCACACCGGATGACCTGCGAGGTTTTGTCGATCGCGCCCACGCCGTCGGCGTGGCGGTCATCCTCGACGTCGTTTACAACCACCTCGGTCCCGACGGCAATTACCTGGCGGAGTTCTCGCCCGACTACCTCACCGATCGCTACAAGAACGACTGGGGCCAGGCGATCAACTTCGAGGGACCAGCCGGCGCGCGCGCGCACTTCGTCGAGAACGCCGGGTACTGGATCGATGAGTTCCATTTCGACGGGCTGCGGCTCGACGCCACGCAAGACATTCGCGACGGGTCGGAGGAGCACGTGATCGCGTCGCTCGTGTCACGCGCGCGTGCCGCCGCCGGGCCCCGACCGATCTACATCGTGGCCGAGAACGAACCGCAGGACACGAGGCTGGTCAGAGCGCGGACTGATGGTGGCTACGAGGTCGATGCGCTCTGGAACGACGACTATCATCACGCGGCCGCGGTCGCGCTCACCGGACGGCGCGAAGCGTACTACACGGACTACACCGGCTCGCCGCAGGAGTTCGTGTCGAGTGCGAAGTACGGATACCTGTATCAGGGCCAGTGGTTCGCGTGGCAGAAGGAGGGACGCGGAACGCCAGCGCTCGACCTGCCGGCGCGGGCTTTCATCACGTTCCTGGAGAACCACGATCAGGTCGCGAACTCGGCGTACGGCCGCCGGCTCCATCAGATCTCGTCACCTGGCCGTCACCGTGCGCTCACAGCACTGACGCTGCTCGGTCCGGCGACGCCGATGCTGTTTCAAGGGCAGGAGTTCTCCTCGTCGAAGCCGTTCCTGTTCTTCGCCGACCACCACGAAGGCCTGCGCTCCGAGATTCGCGCCGGTCGAGGAGAGTTTCTCTCACAGTTCCCGAGCTGCACGGATCCGGAGATTCAAGCGGCGCTGCCGCCACCGGACGACGAGGAGACGTTCACGCGCTGCAAACTCGACTTCCGCGAACGCGAACGTCAAGCCGCGGCGTACCGCCTGCACCAGGATCTGATTGCCCTGCGGCGCGCGGATCCGGTCTTCCATCAGGATGCCGAGCGGCGCGTGGATGGTGCCGTCATCGCGGCGTCAGCCTTCTGTCTTCGTTTCGACGCGGCTGACTTCGAAACGCGCGTGCTGATCGTGAACCTCGGCCGCGATCTCGATGTGACTCCACTGCCCGAACCTTTGCTTGCGCCGCCGCCCGGCTTCCAGTGGGGACTCCAGTGGAGCAGCGAGGCGGCGACGTACGGCGGGAATGGACAGGCGCCGCTGAAGTTGGATGGACCCTGGCACATCCCTGGCGAAGCGGCCATCGTCCTGCGCGCGGAGAGAGTGGTTGAGTAATGCCCGTCGAGCTGACGCGAACGATCAGGGTTCCACGCGACGTTCAGCCATCCACCGGTGACGATTCCGCGCCGCGCCGCGAATGGCTCGTGACGAACGGGCTCGGCGGCTACGCGTCTGGCACCGTCGCTGGCGTGGTCACGCGCCGGTATCACGGCCTGCTCGTCGCTGCGTTGCCCGCGCCGTTCGGGCGATTCGTGATGCTCAATCATCTGCTCGAGCGGATCAGACTTTCGGATCGCCGGATCCTCTGGCTCGGCGATGAAGACGAGGTCGCGGGACCCAACGCGGCGGACGTGACCAGTCATCTCGTTGAATTTCGTCTCGAGCTGGGGCTGCCGGTCTGGCGCTACGTGATGGACGGCGTCACCATCGAAAAGCGCGTGCTGATGCCCCACGGACAGAACACCGTGCACCTCACGTATGCGCTGATCGAAGGGGAGGGGCCAGTACGGCTCACGCTTCGCCCGTCGGTGCAGTTCAGACCGTACGAGCTTGCGGTCAATCAGTCTCCCGTGCAGGCGTACACGCTGTCGGCAACGCGGAACCGGTACGAGCTGTCCGGCGGGCCCGAGCTGCCATGCCTCCGCCTCACCGTTCGCGGAAATCACGCAGCGCTGACGCTCGACGAGAAGGGGATCTCGTCCGTGCCGTATCAGGTGGAGCAGAGCCGCGGGTACGACGCCGTCGGATCGCTCTGGAGCCCGGGCTATTTCCGTGCCGACCTGACCGCGGCCGAACCCGCGACGTTGATCGCGTCCACAGAGTCGTGGGACACGATCGAGGCATTGAGCGCCGCGGATGCCGCGCAGGCAGAAGTCGATCGGCGGCGACGGTTGCTGCAAATCTCTGGAGTGGGTGAAGACAGCTTCGCCGAAGAGCTCGTTCTTGCGGCAGATCAGTTCATCATCACGCCGGCCGGACGTGTCGACGAAGCGGCTCGGGCGAAGGCCGCCGGCGAGGATGTTCGGACGGTGATCGCCGGATACCACTGGTTCACCGACTGGGGCCGCGACACGATGATCAGCCTCCAAGGGCTGACCGTGTGCACGGGGCGACTGCGCGAGGCCGCGTACATCCTCCGGACGTTCGCGCATTACGTGCGTGATGGGCTGATCCCCAACATGTTCCCGGACGGCGCACGCGAGGGTCTCTATCACACGGCGGACGCATCCCTGTGGTTCTTCCACGCCGTCAACCGCTTCATCCGGGCAACCGGGGACACCGATACGCTGCGCGCCCTCGTGCCAACGCTCGTGGAGATCGTGAGCCACCATTTGCAGGGCACCCGCTTCGGCATCGGTGTCGATCCCGCCGACGGCCTTCTGCGACAAGGTGCCGAGGGGTATCAGCTGACGTGGATGGACGCAAAGGTCGATGACTGGGTCGTGACGCCGCGCCGCGGCAAAGCCGTCGAGATCAACGCGCTCTGGTTCAACGCCCTCTGTCTGCTTTCGAGCTGGATGTCACAGCTCGAAATCGGCGACACGCTCGACCTGCGCCGGCACGCGGAACGCGCACGCCGGTCGTTCAACGAACGCTTCTGGTTCGCGGACGGCGGTTACCTGCTCGACGTCGTCGACGGCGAACGCGGCGACGACCCGGCCTGCCGGCCGAACCAGGTGTTCGCCATCTCGCTCGATCATCCTGTGCTCGACGAAGGGCGGTGGGCCCAGGTCATGAGCGTCGTACGAGAACGCCTGGTGACTCCACTCGGCCTGCGATCGCTCGCCCCCGGGCATTCGGACTACAAGCCCAAGTACTTCGGCGATCTGCGGTCACGCGACGCGGCGTACCATCAGGGCACGGTGTGGGCGTGGCTGATCGGACCGTACGTGGACGCGTGGCTGAAGCTTCATCCGGAAGATCGGCCAGGCGCGCGTGCGCTGCTGAGAGGGTTCGAGGGTCATCTCAACGAGGCATGCGTCGGATCGATCAGCGAGATCTTCGACGCCGAGCCGCCGTACACTCCGAGAGGCTGCATTGCGCAAGCATGGAGCGTCGCGGAAGTGCTCAGAGTTTGGAGGCAAACGGGATAATGCCCCTCACCCAGACACCTTGGCACCCAGGCACGTTGGCACCTTGGCACTCCTGTCAACCGGTGCACCCCGTGCGGCAGACGAGCCGCAGGACGTCGGCACAGTCGTTCAGGCGCGCGAAACTCAGGGCCAGACGGCTGCGCAGGTTGGGCTCGAGGCGCAAATCGGGCGCACGGTGCAGCAGCGTCTGGACCACCTCGGTGTTGCATCGGCCGAGGAGCGGATTGTCGATGTCGGTAAGCGCGCCGCCCGAGACGGCCGTGGCGAGGAGTTCCGGTCCATCCCGTCCCGGATCCGCCCCCGCAGCGAGCAGCCGGCGGACGATGTCAGCGCGGCCGTTGCCAACCGCCATCAGGAGCGGCGTGAAGCCACCAGGTGCGGCACGGTTGACGTCGGCGCCGGCGGCGATCAGCGCGTCGACGGCCCGAAACTGGCCTTTGTGGATGGCGTGCAGGAGCGGCGTCCAGTGATTGCCTGCGGGGTCGACGCCGTTGACATCGTGGCCGGCCGCGACCAGCGCGGCAATCTCGGTCGTCGCGCCGACGCGCGCGGCCGATGCCAGGGGCGTAAATTGGGGGCCGGCGCTGGTCGTGCAGCCGAGCGCGGCGGAGAGCATGCAGGTAACGACGAGGGCATGACCGTGACGCATCGCGAGAGGACCTCCTGACGGCCCGTGCAGCATAACATAGAGAACTTTGTAATGCAAAGTGAAAGGCGCCGTGCCTGCGCTTGACGCGCTCGGCTGGTCCGATCGCCTCGCCGACGCCTTCGCGCCCTACCAGACGGCGTCACTCGTGCCGGCGCGCGTGAGCCTGGAACACACCCACATCTACCGCGTGATGGCGGAGACGGGCGAGTGGCTCGCCCGTGTATCCGGACGTCTGCGGCATCGCGCTGAAGGTCGCCCCGATTTCCCGGCGGTGGGGGACTGGGTTGCCGTCGAACCTGCTGCCGGCGACGGCGATGCCCGGATCGTGGCGGTCCTCCCGCGATCGAGCCGGTTCTCGCGGCGCGCCGCCGGCGATCGTACTGAAGAACAAGTCATCGCGGCGAATATCGACACGGTGTTCCTGGTCGGCGGCCTCGATCGCGATTTCAACCCCCGCCGGATCGAACGCTACCTCCTCGTCGCGTGGGAAAGCGGCGCGGCACCGGTCGTCGTGCTGAACAAGGCCGATCTCGTCGACGATCCGCAACGCTACGTCGAAGAGGTCCGGTCACTCGCGCCTGCCGTCCCCGTTCACGCGATCTCGTGCCGCAGCGGGGAAGACGTCGACGTCCTGCGCGATTACCTCGGGCACGGACGTACGGGCGCGCTTCTCGGTTCATCCGGAGTAGGGAAGTCGACGATCGTCAATCGCCTCGTCGGTCATGACCTGATGCGCACCCAGGACGTGCGCGTTGCCGACAGCCGCGGACGCCACACCAGCTCGAGCCGTCAACTGGTGCTGCTCCCCGGACACGGCGTGCTCATCGACACGCCCGGCATGCGCGAGCTGCAGCTCTGGGAGACGGGCGACGCGTTGACCAGTGCGTTCGCCGACATCGACGCGATTGCCGAGTCGTGTCGCTTCCGGGACTGTCGCCATTCGACCGAGCCCGGTTGTGCGGTACGTGCGGCAGTCGGCGACGGCCGGCTGGCTAGCGAGCGGGTGGAGAGCTTCCACAAGCTGCTCCTCGAACAGGAACACGAGCGACGGCAACAGGATGAGCGCGCGCAGCTCGAACAGAAGCGTCGCTGGAAAGTGTTGACGAAAGCCGCCAACAAACGCATCAAGGAAAAGGGCCGCACCTGATCGGCGTTCGTGGGCTTGCGCCTGCCGCCTTTTACCGGTCCGGCACCGCCGTTCGCCGGGAAGGCCGACCTGACCCGGTTTGATGGGCGTAAGGTGCTGGCATGAACGTCCTCACTGTTTCCGGCGCGAAGAAATCCTTTGGCAACACGGTGGCGCTCGATGGCGCGTCGTTCGAGCTTCGGCAGGGAGAGCTGCTGGCGCTCCTGGGGCCGAACGGCGCGGGAAAGACGACGGTCATCCGCGCGATTGCGGGGCGGCTCCGGCTCGACGCCGGCGACATCCGGCTGTTCGACAGCACGGTCGTCGCCGGGCGCACGCCTCCGGAGCTCGGGATCGTTCCACAGGAGGTGGCGCTCTACCCGCTTCTCACCGCGCGTGAGAACCTCCGCGCGTTCGGCGGTCTCCACGGCTTGTCAGGCGACGGGTTGCGCAAACAGGTCGATTGGGTCCTCGATCGGACCGGCCTGGCCGATCGCGCCAGCGAGCCGGTGTCCCGTTTTTCCGGCGGAATGAAGCGGCGCCTGAACATCGCCTGCGGGATCCTGCATCGCCCGCGCGTCGTACTGCTCGACGAGCCGACGGTCGGCGTCGATCCGCAAAGCCGCGATCGCATCTATGACGTCCTCGCGGAGCTCGCAGCGGACGGCGTGTCGCTGTTGCTGACCACGCATCACCTGGAAGAAGCCGAGGCGCGATGCTCACGGACCGTGATCATCGATCACGGGCACGTCATCGCCTCGGGAACGTTGGCGGAGCTCGTGGATCAAACCGTCGGGCGCCATCGTCTCGTGACGCTTCGCGTCGACGGTGATCTGCCCGCCGCGCCCGCCACGTTCGCCGGGAACGGCAGCCGGATTGACGTCGATCCGAATGAGCCGCGCGTGCTTCGCGCTCGCGTGCGTGACGTGGCCGAGGAACTCCCGGCGCTGCTGACTCGCGTACGTCAGACGGGGTGCGCCGTCGAGGATGTGGACGTTCGCGGCCCGAGCCTCCAGTCGGTGTTCATTCACCTCACCGGCAGGGAACTGCGCGAGTAACCGGTACTTCGAGAGGCTTCCAGAGAAAGGCACTCGATGGGCACGCTGCTGCGCATTGGCTGGATCAATCTGACGCGTGATCGTGTGACACAGGCGCTCGTCTTTCTGCTTCCGATTGTGTTCTTCTCGATCTTCGCGTCGGTCTTCGGCAACCAGCGCAGCGGAACGTCGCGGATCAGCGTAGCCGTGGTCGACGAGGATCACTCGGAGCTGAGCGCCCGGGTTGTCGACGGCCTCGAGAAGGAGAACGGGCTCCGGGTCCGGAGGACGACCGGAGAGCGCGGCGCGGGCGGAGCTCTCGATCGCGCAGCCGCTGAGCGTCTGGTCCGCGAAGGCGACGTTCCGGTTGCCGTTGTGCTGCCCGCCGGATTCGGCGCTGGCTTCATGGAACGGGGATTTGGTGGCGGCGGGCCGGCGATTCAGCTGTTGTCGGACGTGTCGGATCAGATTGCGCCGCCCATGGTGCAGGGACTGTTGCAGAAGGTCACGATGACGTCGGCGCCTGACCTCATGATGCAGGGTGGGCTCAAGCAGTTCGAAGCGCACGCCGGTCAGCTGACGCCGCAACAGCGGGCAGCGGTCGATGCCTGGCTGCCGCGTCTTCGCAACGAAACGGGAGGCGCATCGTCAGGAACGAGCGTCGGCGCGCCGATGGGTGTGGCCGTCGACGTCGTCGACGTCATGCGCACCGACGATCCAAAGGGATCGCTGATCTCGTTCTATGCGGCGGGCATCGGCGTGATGTTTCTGCTCTTCTCGGCCGTGGGCGGAGCGGGTGGAGCGCTGCTCGAGGAAGCAGAGTCGGGCACGCTCGAGCGGTTGTTGTCGACCAACCTCGGCATGTCAGGTCTGCTCGCCGGGAAATGGGTGCTGCTCGCGATCATCGGAATTGCACAGCTGTGCGTGATGTTCCTCTGGGGCAACCTGGTCTTCAAGCTGCCCCTCTTTTCGCACCTTCCCGGCTTCTTCGTCATGACGGTCGCAACCGCCGGAGCCGCTGCGGCGCTGGGCCTCGTGCTGGCGACGCTCGCCCGCACGCGCGCGCAGCTCTCCGGCTTCTCGACGATCCTGATCCTGACCATGTCCGCGCTCGGCGGCAGCATGTTCCCGCGCTTTCTCATGAGCGAGACCATGCAGAAGATGGGACTGGTCACGTTCAACGCCTGGGCGCTCGACGGCTATCTCAAAGTGTTCTGGCGAAACGCACCGGTCTGGCAACTCTGGCCGCAGGTCGCCGTTCTTGCCGGCCTCACGATCGTGTTTCTCTCCCTCGCGCGCGTGCTCGCCCGGCGGTGGGAGATGGCGTAGACGCCCGGCCGAAGCCGGACGCCGCGCAAGGTCCGGCTGAAGCCGCCACGGGTCCGGCTGAAGCCTGGCTAAAGCCGGACTCTACTGGCCGCCGAGAATCAGCGGGAGTCCGTCCTTGCCGGCGCCAATCAGGATCACCTTCGCGTTCGGCGACTCGGCGACCTTCATCGTTGCCTCGATTCCTTTCCAGCGCAGCAGCTCCTGGCTGATGCCCTGCGCCACGATGCGCTGGAAGTCGGCGATGCCGCCTGCCTCGATGCGTTTCCGTTCGGCCTCTTGTTTCTCCTTCAGCAGCACGAACTCCATGCGCTGACTCTCCTGATCCGCGCTGAGTTTCTCCTCGATGGCGGTGGTAATGCGCGCCGGGAGCGAGAGCTTGCGAAGAGGCGTGCTCTCGATCTGAACTCCGCGCGGCGCGAGAAGGGTGCGCAGGTCGTCGGTGATCACCTGTGCGAGATGCTCGCGCTCGGACGTGTACAGCGCCTTGGCTTCGTAGCCCGCGGTGACCCCGCGCGTGACCGATCGGAACTGCGGCTCGAGGATCACCCGGACGTACTCTTCTCCAATCGTCCGGTACACGTCCGACGCCTTGTCCGGATCCAGATGGAAGAGCACGCTGACCTCGATCTGCATCGACAGCCCTTCCTTCGAGGGAACGTCCATCACTTCCTTGAGCTCTTCCGTCTTGATCGACAGCGGAACGACGCGTGCGAGCGGGTTCACAATCTGGATTCCGGCTTTGAGTGTCTCGGGCGCGACCCGCCCGAAGAGATCGACGACGCCGACATGGCCGGCCGGGATGACCCGCACTGCACGAATGCCCAACAGCCCGACGACAATCAGAATCCCGACCAGACCGATGAGGCGCGGTGCCGGTGTCGCGCCGCGGCGCCGCAGAGCGAGGGTGGACAGAGCAAGGCCGATCACCACGAGCGCGGTGAACACTCCCATAGCAGTCTCCTTTCGAGGCGTGCGTCGATCATACGGGCTGACTGTTTCCGAGAGGTTACGGCCGGAACTGCGCGGTCACAGAGGTAAGATGGACCCGTGAAGATTGCGTTGATTCAGCAGCCGGCCAGCGAAAACAAGCTGGAAAACGTTCAGCGCGGCCTGGCCGCGCTCGAACAGGCGGCGCGAAGCGGAGCGACCGTCGTGTCGTTCGCAGAGCTGGCGTTCGAGCCCTTTCATCCGCAGCGCCCTGCGTCATCGGATCCGCTGCAGCTCGCGGAGACGGTCCCTGGTCCGACAACCGACGCGTTCTGCCGGGCGGCGAAAACGCTTGGCGTCGTGGTCGTGCTGAACCTCTACGAGCGCGACGGTCCCCGAGCGTTCGACTGTTCACCGGTCATCGACGCGGACGGTTCGCTGCTCGGGCGTACGCGGATGATCCACATCACCGACTATCCCTGCTTCCACGAGCAGGGCTACTACACGCCGGGCGATACCGGAGCGCCCGTCTATCGCACGGCCGCGGGCCAGATCGGCGTGGCGATCTGTTACGACCGTCACTATCCGGAATACATGCGCGCGCTCGCGCTTGGCGGCGCCGAGCTCGTGGTGGTGCCGCAGGCCGGCGCGCTCGATGAGTGGCCGGAGGGACTCTACGAGGCGGAAGTCCAGGTCGCGGCATTTCAGAATGGCTACTTCGTGGCGCTCTGCAACCGGGTCGGCCGCGAGGAGTGCCTGACGTTTGCCGGTGAGTCGTTCGTGGCCGCGCCGGATGGACGGGTCATCGCCCGTGCGGCCAGGCTCGAGGAGTCGCTGCTGATGGCCGACGTCGATCCCGGCGAGGTCGGCGCATCTCACGCGCGCCGGCTGTTCCTGCGGCACCGCCGTCCTGAGCTGTACTCGGCATGGCTGGGCGCACCGGAGCGGACCGTCGGGGCGTGACGACCGTGTTCGCCCCTTATCAGGCGCGATGCCCTGGACGATCGGGTCTCGCGATCGGCCTCGCGTTCGCGTTCTCCATTATCGGCGTCGGCTGCGGCAATGCCGACGTCGTCACCGGCTCCTACGCCACGCTCGACGAAGCGCGGGCTGCCGGAGCGATCGCGCCCGGCCGGATGCCCGACCAACTGCCGTCCGGCTCCCGTGATCTGCGAGAGGCGAGGGACCTCGACACGCAGCGGCGGTGGGGGCTGTTCAGTTTTCCCCCTAATCAGCGCGACCAGCTGCTGTCGGAACTGGATCCGCTGGAGATCTCGTTGACTGGGCAGACCTGCGATGTGCCCGGCCGCATCGAGTGGTGGCCGCTCCTGCTGCGCGGCAGCCTCGACGACGAGGGCATTCGAACGACCGGGATTCGAGCGTACAAGTCGAAGAGCGGCGATTTGATCTTCGCGGTCAATTGGAACCAGGGGCGCGCGTACTATTGGACGCCGCCGGGGAACAGTCGCTGACGGAGGCTGAATGCTTCTGGGATGGAAGATGGTGCCGAGGACTGGAATCGAACCAGTGACACCAGCATTTTCAGTGCTGTGCTCTACCGACTGAGCTACCTCGGCACGCGATGAACCGCCCTGGACAAAACGCGATCATATCAGCCCCGCGCTGAAACCACCAAGCAGAGCTCGCCATTCAACCCGTCGCGGTCTCGGTGCGCACTTTTCACTTGTACTTTTTTGCGCGATTCGCTACTTTGCACTTGTACTTTTTATCGCTCTCGGATACTGTTGACGAACCGATGAACCACACTGCGCGTCTGGCACCGGTGCGAACCGAAGCGGAGCCGACGAAGCTCCAGCCGCGACGGCACGAACGTGCCTGGATTCACGCCGCGTTGCTGTTTGCGGCGCTGGTGCTGTTCGTCAGCTCGGTATTCGGTGAGCAGGGCCTGGCGGACAGCCTGCGCGCGCGCCGGCAGATCCGCGCCAGCCAGGCGAGTCTTTCTTCGCTGCGAACAGAAAATGGGCAGTTGCGCGAACGGATCCGTCGGTTGAGAGAAGATCCGCGGACCATCGAGGACGTCGCCCGGCAGGATCTCGGATTGATCCGCCGGGGCGAAATCCTCGTCATCGTGAAAGACAAGAAGCCGTAGGGCAGGCAGGTTAGCCTGCGGCGCCGGCAGCGGCAGCGACGGCGACCTCGGCGTCTCTCGCCATCCCCAGCTCTTTCCTGACCCGCTCCTCGATCGCCTTGAACACGGCAGGGTTCTCTTTGAGGAACTGCTTGACGTTCTCGCGCCCCTGACCCAGGCGCTCTCCGCCGAACGCGAACCACGTTCCGCTCTTTTCGACCAGCTTCCGGTCTACCGCGAGATCCAGCAGATCGCCTTCACGCGAGATGCCTTCGCCGTACATGACGTCGAACTCAGCCTCGCGGAACGGGGGCGCAACCTTGTTCTTGACGACCTTCACCCGCGTGCGACCGCCGACCACGACATCCCCGTCCTTGATCGCCCCAATCCGGCGGATGTCGATCCGGACGGACGCATAGAACTTCAGCGCGCGGCCGCCGGTCGTGGTCTCCGGGTTGCCGAACATCACGCCAATCTTCTCGCGGAGCTGATTGATGAAAATCAGGCAGGTCTTGGACTTCGACACGACGCCCGTCAGCTTGCGGAGCGCCTGCGACATCAGCCGGGCCTGCAGGCCCATCTGCGCCTCACCCATTTCACCTTCGATTTCGGCGCGCGGGACGAGCGCGGCCACCGAATCGACCACGACGACGTCGACACCGCCCGAGCGGACGAGAACCTCGACGATTTCGAGCGCCTGTTCACCGTTGTCGGGCTGCGAGACGAGGAGGTTGTCGAGGTCCACCCCCAGCTTCTTGGCGTACTGGGCATCGAGCGCGTGTTCCGCGTCGACAAACGCGGCCATGCCCCCAAGCTTCTGCGCCTCGGCGATGACCTGAAGCGAGAGCGTGGTCTTGCCAGACGACTCCGGTCCGAAGATCTCCACGACGCGGCCGCGCGGAACGCCGCCGATGCCGAGGGCATAATCCAGGCTCACCGCGCCGGTTGAGATGGCGGGTACCGTATACGCGGCGTCCTTCTGGCCGAGCCGCATGATTGAGCCCTTGCCGAATTGCTTTTCGATCTGGCCGACGGCCAGCTCGATCGCCTTCTGGCGTTCGCGGTCGTTTCGTTCGTCTGTAGCTGGGGGCATTCGAGCTCCTTGAAAGAATCGTCTAGCGTCGCAGGGAATTCTAGGAGCGTGCCGGGGAGAAAGTCAAGCGCAAAAATGTGCACACGCTGCCTGTAGATGACTGATTTGGCGCGAGTTAAGTGCCGCTACCGACTTTCGCCTCGGCGATTCGAAAACCGTTCGGGATTGCAGCCGTTGCGACACGCGATGAGCCCCTGTGCGCGTTTTCTGCTTCCCTCGCGGCTCTTGGCTCAGCTCATCGTCCGAGCAGCCAGAAGAGCAGTGACAGCATGGCCAGCGGCACGCTCGCCATGAGGAAGCCGGCAACGGCGAGGATCCAGCCGATGACCGGGCCTCGTCTCAGCGGACCCGCGCGGTCGTCATCGAGGCTGCGAGCCGTGGCCGGCACTCCGCCCAGCCGCACGATCCGCACGCCCTGTCGCAGGAGAACTCCGCCCGCCACGACGGCGACGATGACGAGGAGGATGAAAACGGGAAGCACGCGCCAGCGAAACTGCACGAGGGCCGCTTCGCGATCGGTGCGGGCCAGCGCGGTCAGGGAATCGAGGTAGGACGAAAACGACCAGACACCGATCGTACCGAGCACGGCGATCGCGCTCCACACTCCCAACGCGATCTGTTTCGCGCGGCCGCTCGGCGGCTGGAGTCGATCCATACGTTCGAGTGCGGACTCCGATCAGTACTTGTAGAAGCCCTGGCCTGACTTCCGTCCGAGGTGACCCGCGTTCACCATCCGCCGGAGGAGCGGGCACGGTCGGTACTTGGGATCACCGAGCCCGTCGTGCAGCACCTCCAGGATTGCGAGGCACACGTCGAGGCCGATGAAGTCCGCCAGCGTCAGGGGCCCCATGGGATGGTTCATCCCGAGCTTCATGACGGTATCGATCGCGTCCGCCGTCCCGACGCCTTCCATCAACGCAAAAATCGCTTCGTTGATCATCGGCATCAGCACGCGGTTGGCGATGAAGCCGGGGTAGTCGGCCGCTTCGACGGCAGTCTTGTTCAGCCGGATACAGAGCTCGGCGCCCGTCATCATCGTCTGCGGCGACGTCGCCTGACCGCGAATCAACTCCACGAGGGCCATCAGTGGCACCGGGTTCATGAAGTGCATGCCCAGCACGCGATCCGGGCGGGTCGTGGCCGCGCCGAGCACGGTGATGGAAATCGATGACGTGTTCGACGAGAGGATGACGTCGGGTCGCGTGGTCTGATCGAGTCGCGCGAAGATCTCACGCTTCACCTGCGCGTCCTCGAAGATGGCCTCCACCACGAAGTCGACATCCGCCAGGGTGTCGAGATTCGTGCTCGTGGACAGGCGGGCGAGCGCCGCGTCCCGGTCCGTGACCGTCATCCGGTTCTTCTCGACGAACTTCGCGAGGCTCTTCTCGATTGTGGCGCGTGCCCGGTCGAGTGCGCCTCCCGCCGCGTCCACGAGCCGGACGTCGAACCCGCACTGCGCGAACACCTGCGCGATGCCGTTCCCCATGGTTCCGGCGCCGACGACGCCGACTCGCGTGATTGTTGGCATGTGTCGATTGCTCAGACGCGCTCGACAGCGAGGGCCACACCGTTGCCGCCGCCAAGACAGAGTGCCGCAATGCCACGCCGGGCGTTGCGGCGCCGCATCGCGTAGAGCAGGGTCGTGAGGACACGAGCGCCGCTTGCGCCGATGGGATGCCCAAGCGCGACGGCGCCGCCGTGCACGTTCACCCGCGCGGGATCGATGCCGAGCTCCCGCATCACCGCGACCAACTGCACCGAAAACGCTTCGTTGATCTCGAAGAGGTCCACGTCCGCGAGCTTCCAGCCAATCTTCGACGCGACCTTCCGGACCGCTTCGACCGGCGTCATCATCACCATCTTCGGCGCGAGGCCGCTCGTCGCCTGGCCGATGATCCGTGCCATCGGCGTGAGGCCGCGGGTTCGCGCCGTCTCGGCGGACATCACCACGAGGGCCGCCGCGCCGTCGTTCACGCCCGGCGCGTTCCCCGCCGTCACGGTTCCATCCTTCTTGAACGCGGGCTTGAGCGCCGCGAGCGTCTCGGCCGTGGTGTCCTCTCGAATCGGCTCATCGCGATCGACGACGAGTGCCTGACCCTTCCTCTGCGGAATGGAAACCGGCAGGATCTCGTCGCGGAAGGACCCGTCACGGGTAGCCGCCGCCGCTTTCCTATGGCTCTCGACGGCGTACGCGTCCTGTTCCTCGCGACCGACCGAGTAGAGATCCGCCACGACTTCGCCGGATATCCCCATGTGGCACGCTTCGAACGAGCACCACAGCCCGTCGTTGATCATCGAGTCGATGATCTTGCCATTGCCCATGCGCAGGCCCTCGCGCACACGCGGCAGCAGATACGGCGCGTTGCTCATCGACTCCATGCCGCCGGCGACGGCGATGTCGATGTCGCCCGTGGCGATGCCCTGTGCGGCGAGCATCACCGCCTTGAGCCCGGAGCCGCAGACCTTGTTGATCGTCAGCGCGGCGACGTGATCGGCCAGGCCGCCGTTGAGCGCCGCCTGCCGGGCGGGATTCTGACCGTTACCAGCCTGGATCACGTTGCCCATGATGCACTCGTCGACGCTGGCGGGTTCAATGCCGGCCCGCGTGACGGCCTCACGCACCACGAGCGCCCCGAGCTGGGGAGCGGTGAAGTCCTTGAGGGCGCCGAGAAACTTTCCAGTTGGCAGACGAACAGCGGAAATGATGACGGAATCGCGAAGTGTCATAACGAGTCGATGTCGATGCGGGTCACCGCGTCGGGGCCGAGCAGCTGCTGCAACCGGGTGAGGACGAGTGGACGCGCGCGGCGGACCTCGACCATCCACCGGGCATCTGACACGCGCACACGCAGGACATCCTGCGCCAACTCGACGGTCGTCACGCGCGCGAGCGCGGGCCCCACCGCAAGCTGCCACGCAAACGCCGTCTTCTCTTGTGACGCCGGTTGCCGCCGAATGAGTTCCGAGAGGACGCGAGAAGAAAACTGCTGGATGGGCTGCATGACCCGGAAGTCAGTGTACGCGGCGGAGATGACGGAGGCAAATTACCCATTATCGGTTTGTCGTGGGGCCCCACCCCCCACGACCTGCCAGCGCTTCTTTTCTCAATGCGTCTGGGCCCCACCCCCAGACGCCTGCAGCTCGCGCGTTCGCGCTCGCTGCGGCTCGAGGCTGTTCGCTCGCGCCGCTGGTTACTTGCAACAAGCTGCTTGGATTGGCGATCGCGATAAGCTACAGAAACAGTGACAGCGCCTGACGACGTCGACTGGATGCGCGAACAGGTCGCCGGCCTTTGTTCAGGGCGCTGAGTCGTGGCACGCATCGTTCTCGCATCCGCCTCTCCTCGCCGCGCGGAGCTGCTCACGTCCGCGGGCTTCGACTTCGTCGCGCAGCCCGCAGACGTGGACGAGACGCGGCGCGACGGCGAAACGCCGGAGGCGTATGCGCTGCGCGTAGCTCAGCTGAAGGCTCAGGCCGTTGCGGCGACCCCCCAAGCGTCCGCCAGTCTCGTGCTTGCCGCCGATACGGTCGTGGTCGTCGATGGCCGAATCCTCGGCAAACCGCGAGATCGTGAGGACGCGCGCGAGATGCTGGTGGCGTTGTCGGGAGCGACCCATCGGGTTTTGACGGCGGTTGTCGTGCGCGCCGGGAATCGCGAGGTCTCTGACGTCGTGACGACGCAGGTCCGGGTGGTCCCATTGTCGAACGCCGAGATTGCCGCCTACATCGCGACAGGAGAGCCAGAGGGCAAGGCCGGCGCCTACGCCATCCAGGGACGCGCGGCGCGCTACATCGACTGGATCGAGGGATCCTGGTCGAACGTGGTCGGGCTGCCGATCGCGACCGTGCACAGATTGCTGGCCGAGGCCGAAGTCGATTGACCCGCTTCGGAAGCGAGGGGTATTCTGGGGCGAGCCAACGCCTGCAAACTCTATGAAAGCAAAACCTTTGAAGATTGCGGCGACCGTCGCCGTGCTCGTATTCGCGTTCGGCGGTCTCCTGTACTCCACCCTCAGCGAGGGCACCCAGTACTACAAGCACGTCGACGAGGTCATGGCCGACCCGTCGTCGTGGCAGGGCAAGCGCCTTCAGCTACACGGCTACGTCGTGGACGACTCGATCCTGCGGAAGCCGAACACGCTCGAGTACCGATTCCAGATTCAGAGCAACGGCAAGGTCGTTCCCGTGCGCTATACCGGGGTTGTTCCCGACACGTTCAAGAACGGCTCTGAGGTCGTGCTGAAGGGACGGCTCGGACCTGATGGCTTTGCCGTGGAGCCGAACGGCGTCATGGCGAAGTGCCCGTCGAAATACCAAGCCAGTCAGACGTCACCGGCCTCGAAAGGCTGACCCATGGCAACGCTGGGCTCGTTCCTCCTGCTTCTCTCGTTCGTCGTGTGCGCGTACGCGATCGCGGCGTCGGTGTCGGGCGCGCGCCGTCGCTCGCGCCGCCTCGTCGAAAGCGGGATCGGGGCGTTCTACTTCGTCACCGCGCTCATGACCATGGCGTCCGCGGTGATGGTGCACGCCTTCGTCACGAACAATTACGCGATCAGGTACGTGCAGCGCTATTCGGACAGCGCGCAGCCGCTCGCCTACAAGATCGCCTCGTATTGGGGCGGGCTCGACGGCTCGATCATGTTCTGGGTGTTCCTGCTCGGCATCTTCGGGGCAATCGCGGTCCAGACGAACCGCGAGCGGCATCGGGAGCTGATTCCGTGGGTGGTCGCCACGATCGCGGCCACGGAGATGTTCTTCATCTTCCTGATGATCATCCACAACAACCCGTTCTCGACGTTCCTGACGCCGCCGCCGGTCGAAGGCCGCGGGCTCAACCCGCTGCTCCAGAACTTCTACATGGCGATTCATCCGCCGTCCCTCTACACGGGGTTCGTCGCGATGACCGTCCCGTTCGCCTTCGGTCTCGCGGCGCTCATCACGGGCCATCTGGATGACGCCTGGCTTCGCGCGGTGAGACGGTGGACGATGATCGGCTGGCTGTTCCTGTCGTTCGGTCTGACGCTCGGGATGCTGTGGGCGTACGAAGAGCTCGGATGGGGCGGTTTCTGGGCGTGGGATCCGGTCGAGAACGCGGGATTGCTGCCCTGGTTCACCGCGACCGCCTTCCTCCACTCAGTGATGGTTCAGGAGCGCCGCGGCATGCTGCGGGTCTGGAACGTCACACTGGTCATCGTCACCTTCTTCCTGACGATCTTCGGGACGTTCATGACGCGCTCCGGCGTCGTGCAGTCCGTCCACGCGTTCGGTGAGGACCGCGAGCTCGCGTGGCTGTTCACGATCTTCATGATCGCGATCGTGACGGTCAGCTTCGGCTTGGTGATTTATCGGCTGCCGCTCCTGCGCTCGCGCCACGAGCTCGACTCCTGGGCCTCGCGCGAAGCGGCGTTCCTCGCCAATAACTGGATCCTGCTGTTCTCGGCCTTCTTCGTGCTATTCGCGACGATGTTCCCGACGCTGAGTCAAGCGGTGACGGGCCAGCGGCTGACCGTCGGGCCGCCCTTCTTCAACACCTGGATGCTGCCTATCGGGCTGATCCTGCTGCTCCTCACGGGGATTGGTCCGTTGCTCGCGTGGCGCAAGTCCACGATGTCGAGCATGGTCCACCAGTTCCTGTGGCCGACGCTTTCGGCAATCGTCACCGCTGCCGCGCTCTTCGCGCTGGGCGTCCGCGTGTGGAGCAGCGGGATCTGCTTCGCGCTCTGCGCGTTCGTCACCGTCACGATCGTGCAGGAGTTCGTCCGAGGCGCGCAGGTGCGACGCGGGGCAACGGGCGGCGACATCATCACTGCGATGATCGGCCTCGTCGCCCGCTCGAAGCGGCGCTACGGCGGCTACATCGTCCACGTCGGGATCATGCTGATGTTCCTCGGATTCGCGGGTGAGGGATTCAAGCAGGAGGAGCAGGTGCTCCTCAAGCCCGGTCAGCAGGCGACGGTCGGCCGGTTCACCGTCAGGCATGACGCGCTGAGCGTCACGAGCGACGCACAAAAGCAAATGATCACCGGTCATGTGACCGTGACCTCCGGCAGCCAGGTTGTCGGGGAGATGCAGCCGGCCAAGTGGTTCTTCGCCAAGCACGAAGAGGAGCCCACGACCGAGGTCGCGATACGGCGTGCGCCGGCAGAGGATTTGTACATCGTGCTCGCCGGCTACGACGTGGCGACGCAGACAGCGACGTACGCCATCACCGTCAACCCGCTCGTGAACTGGATCTGGTTCGGCTTTGCCGTGCTGGCGTTCGGCACCGGCATCGCCCTTCTGCCAGACACCGTTTTCAGTTTCGCCGCCGCGAGGATCCCGTCGGGAGCGGCGACGACGTCACTGCTGTTGGTGGCGCTGTTCCTCGCGCCGGCAGTGCTGCGGGCGCAGCACGTCGAGAATCCACAGCAGATGCCGGTGATCCCGCGCACTGCACTGGAGCGTGAGCTGCGTCACGAGATCATCTGCATGTGCGGCACGTGCGGACGGAAGCGCATCGGCGAGTGCACCTGCCCGGTGGCGGCGGAGATGCGCGAGAAAATCGCGCAACTTGTGGCCGAGGGGAAGACCCGCGAGCAGATCTACGACTACTACATCGCGAAATACGGCAGCCAGGAGCCGCTGGCCTCTCCCATCAACAAGGGTTTCAATCGGCTCGCCTGGCTCTTCCCCTACGTGCTCGGCGCCTCCGGCGCGGGGATCGTCGGGTTCGTGGCGATGCGGTGGTCGAAGCGCGAATCTGATGCGGCCGCCTCTGCGACGGTAGTGCCCACGAATGAGGACTCCGCGCTGCGCGCGAGGCTTGAGAATGAGCTCCGCGACCTCGATTAAACGAGGTGTTCGGCTCGACGCGGACGTCACGGGTTCCGTCACTCCGGAGAAGACCGAGGCCGGATTCCGGCCGTGGCACTTCTTCGTGCTCGCGTCCCTCATCGCCGCCACCGCTGCCGTCGTTCTGTCGCGGCAATCCACGCCCGAGCATCTCGTCCTCATCAGCCTGACGATCGGCGCCGCGGGTGTCGCCGCGGCCGGGTTCTACCGGATGCTGGCGCCCCTGACGGTAAAGGACGTCTCGGTTTTCTCGGAGCCCCTCAACGAACGGTCCCGGGCGGCGCTGGAGCGCGAGAAGATGCTGGCGCTGCGCTCGATCAAGGAGCTCGAATTCGATCGGGCGATGGGCAAGGTTTCGGCGAAAGACTTCGACGAAATGGCCGGCCGCCTGCGCACGCGGGCGGTGGCGCTGATGAAGCAACTGGACGAGGACGAGCGCGGCGGATACCGCGGCGTCATCGAGCGCGAACTGAGCGAGCGCCTGTCGAAGCGAGGCGCCACGTCGCCGTCACCCGGCCCGAGCGCAGTTGCGGCCCAGGACGGTCGCTGCAATTCATGCGGAACGACGAACGACGCCGACGCGCTTTTCTGCAAGCGTTGCGGATCGAAGCTCCACCTGGCTGGTGCGGAACGATGACCAGCACGATCAGACGCGACCGCAATCGCATAGCCATGGCCTTCGCCGTGGTGACGTTCGTCGCTGCTGCGGCAGGGGCACAGGTGATGCCTGGCGCCGGCGGGACGCCGATGCCGGACGCCCGGCGGATGTCTGGCGTCCCGTTGCCGGTCGGCGATCTCCCGGTCGGCACCGTTGTCGTTCGGGTCGCGCGAGGCGCGGTCACGAATCCCCTCGCGGGTCAGACGGTGACGCTGACGGTCGCGGGCACGCCGCGATCGATGTCGACGAACGATAGTGGACGGGCGGAGTTCAGCGGACTGGCGGTCGGTGCACAGGTGAAAGCCACTGCGACCGTCGGAACCGAGACGCTCGAGTCGCAGGAATTCGCGGTTCCGGCCACCGGCGGCATTCGCGTCGCACTCGTCGCGACGGATCCCGAGCTCGAGAAGAAAGCGGCCGAAGATCGGAAGCTCGCCCAGGGTCCCGCGCAACCGGGCATCGTCGTCCTCGACGATCAGTCCCGGTTCGTGGTCGAGATGGGCGACGAGTCGCTTTCCGTCTACAACATCGTCCAGATCCTCAACACGGCGAAAACGCCTGTCCGGCCGCCACAGCCAGTGGTGTTCGAGCTGCCTGCCGGCGCCACCGGGGCAGGAATCCTCGAGGGCTCATCTCCCCAGGCCAAACTTGCGGGCAGTGCGGTCACCGTCGAGGGTCCGTTTGCGCCGGGACAGACGCTCGTGCAGTTCGCGTATTCGATGGCGTACTCAGGGCCCGACCTCTCGTTCGACCTGAAGGTGCCGGTCGCGCTGATGCGGGTGACCGTCCTCGCGCAGAAGGTCGGACAGCTGCAGCTGACGTCGCCGCAGTTCAACGGACAACGTGACATGAACGCGAACGGGCAGACGTTCATCCTGGCTCAGGGGCCTGCGCTCAAAGCGGGCGACGCGGTGACGTTCAACTTCACCGGTCTGCCGCACTCGCCGACCTGGCCGCGGACGCTGGCCGTGATCGCGGCCGTGGCGATCCTCGGCGCCGGCGCCTGGGGCGGCCTCCGTCCGCGTCGTGCGAGCGTCGAAGACCAGAATCGCCACAGCAAGTTGAGCGCCCGTCGCGATCGGCTGTTCGCCGATCTGGCGGAGCTCGAAGAGCAGCACCGCACGGGCGCGATCGATCCGGAGCGGTTCGCGGTGCGCCGACGCGAGCTCGTCACTGCGCTCGAGCGCGTCTATGCGGAGCTCGACGAGGAGGCGGCCTAGGGGCGCGGATTCACGCGGATTGAACGCGGCTGCCCGCGACACGCGCGCGGATGCGCGGCATGGACTTCACGTCACTCACCTTCACAGACGTCTCGCGGAATTTCGGGCGCCGGCGCGCCTTGAACCGCGTCTCGTTCGACTGCCGCGCTGGTGAAGTCATCGCGCTGCTCGGGCCGAACGGCGCAGGAAAGTCGACGCTGCTCGGCATCACGGCGACACTTCTAGCGCCGTCATCCGGACAAGTCCACTACGGCGAGCACACCGCCAATGGGTCGGCGCACGCGCTCCGTGAGCGGATCGGCCTCCTTGGGCACGATCTCTACATCTATCCAGAATTGTCGGCCGCGGAGAATCTGCGTTTCTTCGCGCAAATCTACCGGCTCACGGAGGTGGAGGAGCGGGTTCGGACGGCCCTTGAGCGCGCGGATCTCACGCATCGGCGCGATGATCCCGTGTCGAATTATTCCCGGGGGATGCGCCAGCGCCTCGCGCTCGAGCGTTCGCTCTTGCACGATCCGCGACTCGTGCTCCTCGACGAACCGTTCACCGGCCTCGACGATGCCGCCACCGCGGCACTGAAGGCGCGGCTGGCTGGCCTCCGCGAGATGGGGCGCATCGTCCTCGTCACTACGCACGATCTCGAGACGATCGAACCGCTCGTCGACCGAGCGTTCGTGCTGCACAACGGCCGCCTGACTCCGCTCGAATCGGGGCCGGGGTCACTCAGAGATCGTTACCGACGGACCAGTACCTAGGGGGCCAGGCTGAGGTGTCGTCTGGAAACCATGCTGACATTTCTTCACACCGCCTGGCTGATTACGCGCAAAGATCTGGTGATCGAGATCCGCAGCCGCGAGATCGTCTACACGACGCTCTTCTTCGCGATCTCGTGCGTGCTGGTCTTCGCGTTCGGGCTCGTCAAGGAAGGCACGGCGCTCGGCGAGGCCGCGGCAGGGATTCTGTGGATCGCGATCGCATTCTCGGGAACGCTCGCGCTCGGCCGGGCGTTCGAGCGCGAACGGCAGAGCGAAACGCTGCGGGCGTTGATGATGGCCCCCGTGGATCGGCCCGCGCTCTACGTAGGGAAGCTCGCCGGAGTGCTGATTCTTCTCGCGACCGTCGAGCTCGTCGTCGTTCCGCTCATCGCGTTGATGTTCCAGGCGCGGTTCTTCGCGCACCCGCTGATGATGGTCAGCTTGCTGGCAGCCGGAACGCTCGGGTTCGCCGCGGTCGGAACCCTCTTCGCCGCGATGCTCGTCCGCGCTCGCAGCAGAGATGTTCTCCTGCCGGTCCTGTTGTATCCGATCACGATCCCGGTCATCATCGCCGGCGTACGCGGAACTGCGGCGCTGCTTCAGGCAGAGGTCGATCTCCCGATGGCGCGTCTGTGGCTCTCGATGCTGGTCTTCTTCGACATCGTGTTCGTCACGCTCGCGTTGTGGACGTTTGAACCGGTGATGACGGAGTAGCGGCCGCGGGGGCCGGCCCCGCGGTGTCACGGGCCGCCCGTCGCAGACGGGCGGACAGGCCAACCGCCTCCGCCAAGGCTTCGGCGGTCCGCCGTAGCTTCAGCGAAGGCGGAAGGCCGTCGCGCGCAGCGCGTTAAGCGCGTGGGGGTGGGGCCCCACGCGCCTTGATAAATGCAGACATGATGCAGAAAGCCTATCCAGTTCTCCTCATCCTCGTCATCGGCATGTTCGCCTACGCGCCGGTCCTCATCCTCGGTGCGCCATACGAGTCGACGATGGGTTTGGTGCAGAAGATCTTCTACTTTCACGTGCCGGCCTGGATGGTGATGTTCACCGCGGCTTTCGTGTGCGGCGTCGCGGGCGCGATCTATCTGTTCACCGGACGAGCAGCGGCCGATAGAGTGGCGGTATCGGCTGCAGAGCTTGCCGCGCTGTTCGGCCTGATCGGGCTCATGACGGGCCCGCTCTGGGGACGCAAAGCCTGGGGCGTGTGGTGGCAGTGGGACGCGCGGCTGACGTCGGCGCTCGTGCTCGAACTGATCTTCGTCGCCTACCTGCTGCTCCGGAAATACGGTGGGCCCGGATCCGAGAAACTGGCGGGAGCCGTGGCGCTCTTCGGGATGGCCAACGTGCCGTTCGTGTACTGGTCGGTGAACCTCTGGCGCACGGTGCATCCCAAAACAACCGTCGTGATGACACTCGATCCCGGCATGCGGCCGGCCTTCTGGTGGTGCGTGACGGCGTTTCTGCTGCTGTTCGTGCTGCTTCTGACCGCACGAAAGCGGCTGGAGGACCGGCGCGCCGAGCTCGAAGCTCTCTATCTTGCCGTCGAGGAGTAACGATCATGGTCAACGCCCGGGTTCAATCGGCAACGGCTGGACGGCGCAAGGTGGTCTGGGGCCGCCGCCTGATCGCGGCGGCGCTCCTGCTTCTCGCGGCGCTGGCGCTCGGGCCGCTGATCCATGCGCAGCGGCCGCAGTCCTCTGCCGCGCAGGAAGGATTCGTGCCCGCGAAGGATCTCCCGTCGCCGCAGGATCAAGTGCCGGCTGCACCTCTCGTGATGACGGCCTACGCCCTCGCCTGGACCGCGATCCTGATCTACATGTGGTCGATCTGGCGGCGGTTGAATCGGGTGCAGCGTGAGATCGCCGATGTCAACCGGCGGGTGGAGGCTGGAGCGCGACGCTGATGGGCCAGATGACCGCCGCGCATTTCATCTTCATTCCCGCGGTACTCATCATCGGGATGGTGATCGGGTGGATTCTCGGCTCGCGCGCGGCGCAGGATGCCTTTGCCGCGGAGTTGCGCAAGCGGGAGCGGGTGAAGGATAAGGATGTCAATTGAGGATTGAGGATTGATGATTGCGGATCGCTGATTGTGGATTGAGGGATTGTGGATTGGGGATCGTTGGATTGTTGATTGTTGATTGCGGATTGGAAATTGTTGAATGTCCAGCGTCGAGTGCCGACGGGACGAGGTGAGGGCGAGCCGTTCGTCGATTCAGTGCCGGCTGGCTTCGAGGCCGGGTTTCGGGGCCAAATCCACATTCGGCCAATCGATCAATCGTCAACCGTCAACCGTCAATCGTCAATCGTCAATCGTCATAAACAATCGACACTCAGCAATCGACATTCCAGCGATCGCCAATCTTCAATTCCTCAATCCGCAACCAGCGATCCACATTCGGCAATCGTCAATCTTCAATGGATTTACCGCCCGACAGCCAGCCTGTTGGCGAGACTAGCGGGCAGCCCAGCGACAAGAATCCGCCGCTGGGCCGCATCCACGGGGTACGGCACGCGCCGCAGCACGAGTGAGGCCGACTCCGAATCATAGATGGCGAACGCCGCGCGCGGGTCGCCGGCGCGGGGCTGGCCGACGGACCCTGGATTCACGACGTAGCGAACGCCATCCTGCAGCGCGATCGTCGTTTCCGCCTCTCCCTCCGGCACGAACCCGCCGAAGGTATCGCCGTGGAGCTGAAAGACCACGGGCAGGTGGGTGTGGCCAAAGAGACAGAGCTGGCGTTCGCCCGCCTCGATGGCGCGCAGGGCGTCTTCGGCGTCGAAGATGTAGTGATCCTCGTCGAACGGCGACCCGTGGCAGATCTCGACCCGGTCGTCGATGTTGAGCGGACCGCTGGGCAGGTTCCTCAGATATTCGCGGTTCTCCGGCGTGAGGGTTTCGCCGGTCCACACCGCGGCGTAGCGTGCGATCTGATTGAAGTTGCTGGCGTCCTCGAGGCCGCACGCCGCCTTGTCGTGATTGCCCCGGATGATGGCGAATGGCTCGAGCGCGCGAATCCGATCGATGACGCCGTTGGGCTCGCCGCCATATCCCACGAGATCACCGAGGACGAGCAGCCGCTCCCACGTGCCGTCGGCCGCCGACAGGACCGCTTCGAGCGCATCGATGTTCGCGTGGATGTCCGAGAGGATCAGATAGCGCACGGCGTCCGTCACACGTCCCGGTTCGGCATCGCCTCGAGATTGGCGACGATCCGCTCGGCGAGCTCGTCGGCGCCGAGACCTGTGGCTGCCACCCGCAAGTGCGCGTGCACGTAGGCGAGGCGTCGCATCGCGAAGAGCCGCTCCATCTGCGCGCGATCGGACGCCAGCGGACGCCGGCCGTCGGCCGGCACCCGCGCCAGCACTTCGTCGAACGGCACGTCGAGCCAGACCGACAGGCCGTCGCGGTTGATCGCCGCGCGATTCTCGACGTCCGCGAACGTGCCGCCGCCGGTCGCGACGACGACGTGACGGAGAGGGAGCAGGATCTTCAGAATGTCGCGCTCGGCCGCGCGGAAGTACGGCTCACCCTGACGCGCGAAGATGTCGGCGATCGTCCGGCGCTCGCGCGCTTCGATGAGCTCGTCGACGTCCTCGGCTCGCCAGCCGAGGCGCCTCGCGAGCGCGCGCGCGACGGTGGTTTTGCCAGCGGCCATGAATCCCACGAGGTAAATCTTATCGACCGTCACCGCGGGTGAGCCGTTCGAGGGTCTCGAAGAAGTCGGGATACGACACGGCGACCGAGGACGCGCCATCGATCGTCGTAGGGGCGTCGGCGCCGGTCGCGGCAATGGCAAACGCCATCGCGAGCCGATGATCGCCGGCCGCATCCACCGCTGTTCCGTGCAGAGGCTTCGATTGAAGCCGGAACCCGTCCGGGAACTCATCGACCTGCGCGCCGAGCGCACGAAGCCCCGCGGAGAGCGCCAAAATCCGGTCGCTTTCCTTGACTCGCAACTCCGCGGCGCCGCGTACCAGCAGCTGGTGCCCCGGAGGCATCAGCGCCGCAAGCGCGGCGAGCGCCGGGATCTCGTCGATGACAGCGGGGACCTCAGCGGGCGTGATCTCGAAGCTGCGTGGTTCACCGAACTCTACCCGGATGACGCCAGTCGGTTCGCCGGACGATTCACGCTGGACCTCGGCCGAGACCCTGGCACCCGCGCGGCGGACGACATCGAGCATGGCGGTGCGAGTCGGATTGAGGCCAACGCCTTCGATCTCCACCTGCGAGCCGGGTGTCGCGGCGGCCAGGGCGATCCAGAACGCCGCACTCGAGACGTCTCCGGGGACGGTGACGTCCCGGGCGGACAACCGCTGACCGCCCTCGATGGCGACGGTGAGCCCGTCGACTTCCACGTGCACCCCGAAGACCGCCAGAGCCCGCTCGGTGTGATCGCGCGTCGCGGCCGGCTCCTTGACCGACGATCGTCCGGCCGCCTGCAGGCCGGCGAGGAGAATGGCGCTCTTCACTTGCGCGCTCGGCACCTCGGTCTCGAGCGCGGTGCCACGCAAGTCTGCGCCATGTATCGTGAGGGGCGGCCGTCCGCCGTCCGACTCGATGTGCGCGCCCATGCGCGTCAGCGGGTCAATCACCCGGCGCATAGGCCGTCGGGTCAGCGACCCATCACCCGTCAACACCGCACGCAGACGATTCGCGGCCAGTAGTCCGCTCATCAGCCGCATCGTCGTCCCGGAATTCTCGCAATCGAGCGGGTGGGCGGATTCCGCCAGGCCCCGGACGCCGCGTCCGACAATTTCGTAGGCCGACCGGCCGGTGGGACGAATGGTCGTACCGAGCGCGCCCAGGCACTTCAAGGTCGCGGCGCAATCTGCCCCCGGGGAATAACCGGCGATCTGCGAGGTGCCGTCCGCCAGCGCCGCCAGCATCGCGTAGCGGTGCGAGATGGATTTGTCGCCTGGCACACGTGTGCGCCCGCGCACGCGGCGCGAGGGACGGACGAGCGTGGTGTCGGCCGAGGCGCGCAACATGCTTCGCACTATAGCATTCGCAATCTTGAACGGATCCGGTTTAGTATGTTATTGACTCGCGTGCGCTTCGAGCCCGCTATCCCCGTTCACCGTTCCACGACCGGCCCATTCGGCGTCGGCGGCGCCATGCCCGCATGCTGACCCGCGGCGGAACGGTCAGGCTGCAAATCCACAGCAATTTCGACATGCTGGACTTCGTCCAGATCGTCAGCGATCGCATGGGACAGATCGCTGGCCTCGACGAGGACACCGTGCACTGGATCGGCGTGGCGGTCCGCGAGTCCGTGATCAACGCGATCAAGCACGGGAACCGCGAGGATCTCGCCAAACTGGTGACGGTCGAGTTCACCTTCACCCCGGTGCGCGATCCCGGCGAGCTCGTCGTGCGGGTCCTCGATCAGGGCGAGGGGTTCGAACCCGAAGAAGTCGGCGATCCGCTGGCGCCTGAGAACCTCCTCAAATCCAGCGGCCGCGGCATCTTCTTCATGCGCAGCTTCATGGACGACGTCACGCTGCGGCGCGCCTCCGAGGGGGGCATGGAAGTGCGCATGGTCAAGAAGCTGGCCGGCGGCAGTGCCTGACACGCAACCTCCCATCTTTCTCGCCACCGCGATCGAAGCGGCGCTGCACGCCGGCAAGGTCCAGCTCGCGCACTTCGGCGGCGATCTCCGCGTCAACAAGAAGGGGACGATCGACCTCGTCACCGACATCGACATCGCCATCGAGCGCGAATTCCGCGCGACGATCGCGGAGCGGTTCGAGGATCACGTCGTGCTCGGCGAGGAATTCGAAGAGGCCGGGCAGCGCGACCTCGTGCCCGAGTTCTGCTGGGTCTTCGACCCGATCGACGGCACCACGAACTACGCGCACGGCCTGCCGATATTCTGTTGCTCGATCGCGCTCGAGGTGCGGGGGGAGCCGGTCGTAGCCGCAGTGTACGATCCGAACCGTCAGGAGCTTTTCACCGCGGAGCGTGGCCAGGGCGCCTGGCTCAACGGCGTTCCGCTCAGAGTCTCCGCCGCCGAGACGCTCATCGATGCGCTGCTGGTCACCGGCTTTCACTACAACATTCACCAGGACCCTGCCGAGCTGATCGGCCTCTTCACCGCGTTCATCACGAAAGCTCGTGCGGTGCGACGGCTGGGATCGGCCGCCCTGGATTTGTGTTACGTCGCCGCGGGGCGCTTCGATGGATTCTGGGAGCAGAAGCTCCAGCCGTGGGACATGGCGGGCGGCGCGCTGATCGTTCAGGAGGCTGGCGGTACTGTGACCGACGTCACCGGCGCCGCCTTCGGCTCGCGCAAGGGCAGCGTGCTCGCGACCAACGGCCGCGTGCACGGCGAGATGCTCGACACGATTCGCACGTTCGCGAACGGCTTTCGGTCCACCGGCGGCTGACTGTCCCCTTTGCGCACCGTGGTGACCCCGGTTTAAGACAGAATCGGAGCAAGGCCTGCGGCGGACGGACCCCCGTACCCGGAGATTGCGTGGCACCGTTCATGCTCAGCCGTCAGATCGGAGCCGGACCTTGCAGCGCATGGCGCCGGCCAACGGAGAGTCGTCATGATGAATGGTCAGTGGCTTGACCGGCTGAAAGGCGTCGTCATCGCCGCGGCGGCAGCGGCCGTATTGGCGCCGGCCGTCGCGAACGCTCAGGTGGTGCGTGTGAACCGCGGCGACGCACGCAACGCGATCGGGTTCAACGTCGGGTACTTCGCAGTGCGCGGCGAAGACTCGCGCGTCGAGGAAGATGTGCTGCTCGCCGACCTGAACTCGCTGCTGTTCGAAATCAATGACTTCAACGGCGTGACGTTCGGCGGCGAGTGGCTGTTCGCGGTCAACGAATACATCGAGGGCGGTGTCGGTCTCGGCTTTTACCAGAAGACCGTTCCGAGCGTGTACGCGGGTTTTGAGGACAGCGACGGCACGGAGATCGCGCAGGATCTGAAGCTGCGCATCGTCCCGATTACGGCGACCGTGCGCTTCCTGCCGATCGGCCGCAGCGGGCCGGTCGAGCCCTACATCGGCGCCGGCATCGGCATCTTCAACTGGCGTTACAGCGAGACCGGAGAGTTCGTGGACTTCAGTGACGGGACGATTTTCCGCGACCGCTTCGCTGCGAGTGGAAACGCGGTCGGGCCGGTCGTGCTGGCCGGCCTGCGTGCGCCGGTCGGCGATTCGGTCCTCGTCGGCGGTGAGATCCGCTGGCAGCGCGCCGAAGGCGATACCTCGAAAGAGATTGGCCTGCTCGGCACGAAGATCGATCTCGGCGGGTGGACGACCAGCTTCACGATGCACTTCAGGTTCTAACCGGGGGGCTTCGCCCCGCCGGACCCCCCATCGCCGTCGCTCGCGGGGCCCCTGCGCCCCGCTCCGCTCCGGCGGGCGCGCCTGCGGCGCCCCTCGGCCGTTACAAGCAACAAGTACAGGATTCCCGTTTCACCACTGATAGCCGTCACTTCTGTTTGGCCCGATAGAGCGCGACTCCTCCTCCTTCCGCCACTCGCTCGAAACCATCGAAGAACGTCGGATCGAGACGACCGCGCAGACAAAGCGCGTCGCCGCCTTCGGCTTGCTCCTCGACCGCGACCCACGTCACGAAACCCCGGGGCCCAAGCTGCATGGCAAACGGCCACAGTTCGCCATTTCCTTCGTGAAGAAAGTCGTGGATCGCGAAACCGTTCGCCGAGAGATCGAACATGTAGTGCGCGAGCGACCCCATGCTCATCATGATCAGGCCGCCGTCGTAGTTTTGAACGAGGTAATCGGTGACCCGCTGCCGTTCCACACGGTGGACGGCGTCGCGCTGAGCCTCGACGATCATCGGCGCCGTCCGCTCGAACGGCGGTGATTCGTAGACCGCCAGCGCGATCACGATGACGGAAACTATTGGCCGGAGACGGCGCGGGAGAAGACCGATGCCAGCAGCTACGACCGCGGCCGCCGCCGCGACGAGCGGAACGCTGTATCGCACCCGCAACGGATGTCCTTGGAAGTACGCGTAAAGCGGCAGCACTCCAGCCGCGAGCGGCGCGAGCACGAGCGCCAGCGAGGCGCGCTCCCGCGAACGTACGAAGCCGACCACGACGAGAACGGCGCCAGCGTAGGCGGACCAGATCAGTGCATCGCCCGAGAGGTGGCAGGCGCCCTCGCGGACCTGTTGCCACGCCGTCGCGAGGTGTCCGCGCGCCTCGTTCTCGGCCACGTAGAAACCACTGCTGATGAACCACGCGCCCACGGTCCAGCGGCTGTTGGCCATGAAGATCGCGACTGCCGTAACCGGGTACAGCGTCAGACGCAGGCACGCGCGCAGCACGACTGGAACCGGGACACCTCGCCGCAGGAGCACCACGCCGGAGAGCCCGACGATGGCCGCTGTGATCGGCCACGCCTCGTACCGCGTCATGCACGCGGCGACGAGCGCCAGCCCTGGCCACGTCGGCTTGGCCAATCCTTCCGAATCGAGCCACGCGATCGTCGCCCACACCGCGATGAGCGTCGTGGCGAACAGCAGTGGCTCCGTCATCGGAGTGCTCTGCAGGTACAGCACGTTCGGGTTCGCGGTGAACAGCACAGCTCCCGCGACGCCGGCGATCGCGGACCGCGCCTTCCGCAATACGATGGCCGCGATCGCCCAGACGGCAGCTGCCGTGCTCAGCACGGAGATGGCCGTTCCCGCGGCGCCGCTCCGGTAAAGCGCGTCGATCTGCACCGGCAGCGCATCGAGGACGTGCGGCAGCGGCAGCCACACGGCGCCGATCTGCTGCCATCCCGGCGTGAGGCTGTCGAGGATGCGACGCGCGACGACGAGGTGCGCGCGCGCGTCGTAATGGCTCAGCGCGAGTCCTACTCGCGCGTAATAGATCGCCGCGGCCGCTCCAGCGATCGCAGCCAGTGCTCCGAGAACGACGGGGATGGGGTCGTGCAGACGCGCCGGCCAGCGAGTCGAAGGGAAGACCGGTTTTTCGGCGTCGGCGATGGGCGAGCGTCGCGGCAAAAGCAGGACGCTTCTTAGTCTACACTCTGACTGATGCAGCGTCTCGTGGACTGGGTGCAGGGCTTCGCGCTCGTGCTCGGCGGGCCAGGCCTTTTCCTCATCGCGTTCCTCGATTCCTCGTTTCTTTCATTCCCCGAAGTCGTCGACCTCCTGATCATCTGGCTGACCACGCGGCATCCGGACCGGATGCTCTACTACGCGCTCCTCTCGACGCTCGGTTCGGTTGCCGGTTGCTTCGCGCTCTTCACAGTGGCCCGGAAGGGCGGGGAAGCGTTTCTGCGCAAGCGGTTTCACGACCGTCACGTCGATCGAGCGATGGCGGTCGTGCAGCGTCACGGCCTGCTGAGCGTTCTGGTGCCGTCGCTCCTGCCGCCGCCCGCCCCGTTCAAGGTCTTCGTGCTGGCAGCGGGCGTCGCCCGCGTGCGGCCGGTCGATTTCCTCTGGGCGGTGACGCTCGGCCGGGGCATTCGATATTTCGGCGAAGGAGCGCTGGCGCTTTGGTACGGCGAGCAGGCAGCGGCGTTCCTGCGTGACAACGCGAAGCCGATCGGGCTCGGCCTGGCGATCGCGGCGCTCGTGTTCGGGTTGTCCTGGATTTGGTGGAAGAAGTCCCGGAACCGCAGATCGTCGGCGGCCTGAACGCAGGTTCAGACGTGATTTGACGCATGAGCCAGAACGCCCTTATAATCAACCATTTGTGGTCACACCTGACCCGGTGAACCCGGAGATCTCCGTCGTCATTCCCGCGCGCAATGAAGCGCCAAGTGTCCCACAGCTCTACCGCGAGCTGACGGAAACGCTCGAGGCACTGGGACGCCGCTACGAGATCATCGTCGTTGACGACGGCAGCACCGACGAGACGTTCGCGCGGTTGGCCGAGCTCCAGGCGCAGGACCCGCGCCTGCGCATCATCCGGTTCCGCCGCAACTTTGGCCAGACCGCGGCGTTCGCGGCGGGTTTCGCACACGCGCGCGGCAGGTTCATCGTGACGTCCGACGCCGATCTTCAGAACGATCCGCGCGACATCCCGGAGATGATCCGGCTGGCGCAGACCTCTGACATCGTCTCGGGTTGGAGGAAAGATCGGAAAGATCCGTTCATTAGCCGGCGGTTGCCGTCGATGATGGCCAACTGGCTCATCTCGACGGCGACCGGCGTGAAGCTGCATGACTATGGCTGCTCGCTGAAGGTGTTCCGCGCGGAAGTGGTCAAGCCGATGAAGTTGTACGGCGAGATGCACCGCTTCCTTCCCGCCATTGCCAGCGAGATGGGCGTCTCGATCACCGAGACAGTCGTCAATCATCGACCACGCGTGCACGGCACTTCGAAGTACGGCATCTCGCGCACGATCCGCGTCATTCTCGACCTGGTGACGGTCAAGTTCCTCATCAACTACTCGACACGGCCGCTGCAGATTTTCGGTCTGCTCGGCTTCGTGATGGGGTTGGTCGGCACGCTCGTCTGCGCCTGGCTCGCCTACGTCAAGTACGTCGGGCATCAGGGGATTGCCGATCGTCCGCTCCTGATCCTGGGGAGTCTTCTGATCTCGACCGGCGTGCAGCTCGTGACGGTCGGTCTCCTGGCTGAAATGCAGGCCCGCACCTACCACGAGTCACAAGACAAGCCGACGTACGTCATTCGCGAGATCCGGGAGAGCGATACACGAACCGTCGGGGAAAGCAGCGAATCGCGGATTCGCGTCAAGCGGTTTCAGTGAGTCCCGCTTCGAAGGTCGCCGTGACGCCGGATCGCTCGCAGGCGGGCGCGGATCCCCGGATTACCGACATCCAGAAGGAATTCGGCGCAGACCGGTCCCGGCGGGCCCGGTACGCGGAGCTCGTGGTCGGGAAACCCGGACTCGGCGCGCTCCTGCGCTACGAGCTCACGATGTTGGTGTGCTCGTGGGTGCCGGGCGCACTCGGCCTGTTGCTGCGATCGAAGTTGTATCCCGGGTTGCTGGGCCGCGTCGGACGCAACGTCGCGTTCGGCGCCAACGTGGTGTTGCGGCATCCGCACAAGATCCACATCGGCGACAACGTCGTCATCGACGACAACTGCTGCCTGGACGCGAAAGGGACGACGAACCGCGGCATCGTCCTCGGCGATGGCGTGTTCCTCGGCCGCAACACGATCCTGAGCTGTAAGAACGGGGACATCGTCCTCGACGAGCAGGCCAACATCGGGTTCAACGTCGAGATTTTTTCGGCGGCTACGGTTCATGTGGGAGCCAGGACGTTGATCGCGGCGTACACCTATCTGGTGGGTGGCGATCATTTGTTCGATCGCGTGGATATCCCGGTGCTCCATCAGGGACGCACGGCGCGGGGCATCGACATCGGCGAGAACGTCTGGCTTGGGGCTCACGTCGTGGTCACCGACGGGGCCCGCGTCGGGCGCGATGCGGTCGTCGGCGCGGGCGCGGTGGTCGTCGCCGACGTGCCGGACTTCTACATCGCGGCGGGCGTGCCGGCGCGACCCATTCGGGACCGGCGCGATGCGCCGGCGGCGGACTGAACTGAGATGTGCGGCATCGTTGGAATCATCGAGCGCGATCGTGAGCGGCCGGTGGCCTCCGCCGACGTCGAGCGCATGGTCCGTACGCTGCGGCATCGCGGACCAGACGAAGAGGGAAGCGTCGTCCTGCCCGGCGTGGGCCTGGCGATGCGGCGGCTGGCGATCGTCGACCTGGCCGGCGGCCAGCAGCCGTTCGCGAGCGAAGATGGAAGCATTCAGCTCGTCGCCAATGGCGAGATTTACAACTTCGAAGACGTGAAGCGCGATCTCGTCGCGCGAGGGCATCGCTTCCGCTCGCGTGCCGACGTCGAAGTGCTGGTTCATGCCTACGAGGAGTACGGCGAGACGTTTCTCTCGCGCATCGGCGGGATGTTTGCGTTCGCGCTGTGGGACGGAAAGACTCGGAAGCTCATTGCCGCCCGCGACCGGGCGGGCGAGAAGCCGCTCTATTACACGCTGACGTCACACGGGCTACTGCTCGCGTCGGAGATCAAGGCGCTGCTGTCACGGCCCGAGGTCCCACGACAGATCGATCTCGAAGCGCTCGACCAATTCCTGACCTACGAATACATCATCGCGCCGAAGACCATCTTCCAGGGCATCCACAAGCTGCCGCCGGCGCACTATCTCGTCTATCGCGACGGGGAAGTGACGACAACCCGGTACTGGGACGCGGCGGACGTTCAGGAACGGCCCTGGACTGACGACGATGCGGCGGCGGCGCTGCGCGAGACGCTGGGCCGGGCGGTTCGCAGTCAGATGATGTCCGACGTCCCGATCGGCATCTTCTTGTCCGGGGGCATCGACTCGAGCGCGGTTGCCGTGCTTCTGAGCGAGGGGCGCGCGAACCCTGACGTGCGCAGCTTCAGCATGGGATTCGCTGACGGCAGCTACAACGAGCTTCCGTACGCACGCGAGATTGCACGACTGTGCGGCACCCAGCATCACGAGGGTGTCGTGACTCCGGAAGTCGAGAGCCTGTTCGACCGCCTGATTCTCCACCTCGATGAGCCCTTCGCGGACGTGTCGCTGTTTCCGACGTTCATGGTGTCGCAAATGGCACGCGAGTACGTGAAGGTCGTCCTCACCGGCGACGGGGGAGACGAGCTGTTCGGCGGCTACGACGCGTACGAGGCGCAGGCGCTGGCGGCGAGATGGTCGAACTTCGTGCCGGACAGTGTGACGCGCGCGACCCACGCGGTGTTGTCGGCGCTGCCGCCGACCCAGAAGAAAAAAGGCCTGATCAACAAGGGCCGGCGGTTCATCGATGGACTCGTGAACGCGCCGACGCAGATTGCCCAGTACCGCTGGATGACGTTTCTCTCGCACGGTGAGAAGAACCGGCTCTACACCGCGACGTTTCGCGATGCCCTCGTGTCGTCTGACGTGTATCGACCGGTCCGCGAGGCGCTCACGCGCTCGCGCACGGACGACTTCGTGAATCGTCAGCTTTACGCCGATCTGTCCGTGTATCTCGCCGACGACATCCTCGTGAAAGTCGATCGCATGAGCATGGCGACGTCGCTCGAGACCCGCGCGCCGTTTCTCGATCGCGACGTGATGGAGCTGGCGTTCTCGATGCCCGGCAACCTGAAGATCCGCGGCAACACTCGAAAGTTCGTCCTGAAGCGCGCGGTCTCGGAGCTGGTGCCCTCCGGAATTCTGAATCGCCGGAAGGAGGGTTTCAGCATTCCGATGAAGAACTGGTTGCGCCACGAGCTGCGGCCGCTGATGGAGCAGCTGCTCGCGCCCGATCGGCTGCGCCAGCGCGGTCTCATCGACCCGGACGAAGTGTCCCGGCTGATCGCACAGCACTGCAGCGGCCGTGCGAATCACGCGCACGTGCTGTTCAGCCTCATGACGTTCGAGCGGTGGGCGGAGCAGTTCGTATGATGACGGTGCCGACTCGGTCAGAGGGACAGCCGGAAGAGACGCTCCACGTCCGCGATTTCGTCTCGCATCGTCTGCTCGGACCAGCCGAGATGCGGCGCCATGATCGCTGCGGCCTTTTCGAGCGGTCCTCGCCCGGGGTCCGCCGCAGAAGCCGCGTCGGTGCGGCGCAGGACGGCATCCGAAAGATGGATCGCCATCTCGTCGCGAACGGCGTGCAGGATTTCGCCGGCTGTGACCGGACAGTCTTCGCCAAGCGGTTCGGCGAGTCGCGGGTCCGCCTGGCACTGTTTCAGGACGGTGCCGTAGCTCGACCCATACTGGGCGACGAGGCGGCGGACGAGGGGAGAGTTGAACCCCGGCGCGGCCGCAACCGCGCTGCGCTCGAACGCCGCGATGTCGACGATATCGCCTCCATGGAGCGGGGTCGACACCGTGCGGCTCGCCGCACTCCTGTCCAGGATGGTTGGAAGAATCCGGTCGGCGGCTCGTTCCGCGGTCTCCCGGGCGGTGGTGTAGCGGACACCCATCACGGTAAACAACCCAGGCGTTCCGTCGTCTTGATGGGCGTAAACGATGCTGTCCTTCAACAGCTCATCATGCCCAGCCGCAGCACGTGGTCTTGCGGGGAGGAGTCCGCGATGGACCAGACGGATGTCGCGTGCAGTCAGAGCGGCGCCTGGAAAGGCCGTCTGAACTTCGTCGAGGAAATCGCGGACTTCGGCGCACTGCAGGTCCAGGGTATCGGCGGAACCGGTGAACGGATGATGGCTCGTTCCGGCGATCGAGTACTCACGCCACGGAACGATGAACACGAAACGTCCCCGTGCCAGGCCGCCGACCGCGTAAGCCGTCGTGACCGGGCGTACGACGAAATTCATCGCCTTCGAGAAACCGGGACGGTCGAGCCGGGTACTTACACAAGCGCGATCCAGCAGGCTCCAGGCCCATGGGCCCGCAGCGTTGATGACTGCCCGGGCCCGGAGGTCGATCGTCGTCCCGGAGACCAGGTCGGTGACACGCGCGCCCACGACGCGGCTGCCTTCGCGGAGAAGCGCACCCGCCTCCGCGTAGTTGGCCGCACACGCCCCCGCGTACACGGCGGTTTGAAGGAAGGCCAGCGCGACCCGCTCCGAGCTGCGCATCTGGTAGTCGTACCAGACCGCGGCACCGGTCACCTCACGTTGATCGACCAGAGGGTTGACGTCACGCGCTTCGGCGCGTGACAGGATGCGGCTCGGGGGCAAGCGGAGAGTCGGGGCGACGTTGGTGTTGCGATCGCGTGTGAGCAGATCGTACAGCGTCAGGAACGAGCCCAGCGCGGCCTTGCTGTGAAGCGGATGCCGCGTCGTCGGAATAGTGAAGGCGAGCGGGCGCACCAGGTGCGGGGCAATTGTGGCCAGCGCCCGGCGCTCGCGCACGAATCTGCGCATCTCGCCCAGCGCCCCGTGCTGGAGCGATCGGATGCCGCCGTGCAGGGTTTTCAGGCTGTTTGAAGTTGTGGCGCCGCCGAAGTCACCACGATCGACGATGGCGACGGAGGCACCACGTGACGTCAGTTCCCAGGCAAGCGCAAGACCGTAGATGCCGGCGCCGACCACGAGCGCGTCGAACTGCGTACGTTCCATGCGTGCGAGGTCACGCGTCATGCGGCTGTATTGTATGTCAGTGAAATTGTTCGGATTTCGCTCGCGCGGCGCACTGCTCGCGCTCGTGTTGTTGATGGCGGCAGCGTGCGGCAGCGACACGCCGATCGCACCCGGCGGCGCCGTCGCCATCACCTGTCCGTCCGCCGTCGATCGCGATTCAGTCGACGGTGGGCCGGTGTCGGTGACCTTCGACGCGCCGCACGCGATGAGCAGCGCAAACCCCGTGACGACGACCTGCTCGATGCAGTCCGGCAACATGTTCTCGGTGGGCACGACGACGGTCTCGTGTCAGGCGAGCGACGCCGCAGGAAAGACTGCCGCCTGCAGCTTCACCGTGACCATCCATCCGCCGCCGCAACTCCAATACAAGAAGTTTCTGGCGTTCGGTGACAGCCTGACCGAAGGCACGATTTCGCTCGCGCCGATGATCCTGGCGGTGGATGCGCCGCAGTCCTATCCCTCGGTTCTGCGAGGCTACTTGCAGGACCGTTATGTGGTGCAGAAACCGGACGTCATCAACGCGGGGCTTGGCGGGGAGACCGCGACGGACGGAGCGATACGCCTCCGTTCGGTGCTGCTCAGCACTCGACCCGAGGTCCTGCTGCTGATGGAAGGTAGCAACGACCTGCTCTCGTTGCAGGCGGGAGCGAATCGGGCATTGGCGGCGCTCGACGGCATGATGCGTGAGGCCGAGGGTCAGGGTGTGCGAGTATGTCTCGCTACCGTACCGCCGCAGCGAGCGGGCGGCGTGCGTCATCGGGATGCGGTAGCGGCACTCATCCCCAGCTTCAACAACGACGTCCGGGCGCTCGCAGCCCGGCGCGGTGCGGTACTGGTCGACGTGTACGACGGGATGAAGGACGACCTGTCGCTGATCGGCGTCGACGATTTGCATCCGACCCCGCACGGCTACGAGGTCATGGCGAAGATCTTCTTCAACGCGATCAGGACGGCGTTCGAGGTCAAGACCAGCGCGCTGGCGCCGCTCGGGCTGCGCAGGTGAGCGAGGCGTCGCAGGCCGCCGATCTCGCCAGCGCCGTCAGGGCTTACTGGAACCACCGGATCCACGATCTGGAGATGACGCGTGAGCCTGTAGGCTCCCGTGCGTTCTTCGACGATCTCGACGCCTACCGCTTCGACAAGCTCGACTACCTTCCCAAAATCGTCGACTTCGCGGGCTTCTCAGGAAAGCGGGTTCTGGAGGTTGGCTGCGGCATCGGCACCGACCTTGTGCGCTTCTGCCGTGGCGGCGCCCATGCGATTGGCGTCGACTTCGCAGAGACGGCTGTCCGCCTGGCGCGCGAGAACCTGCGAGTTCACGGATTGCCGTCGACGAGGCTGGTTATCGCGGACGGCGGTCGATTGCCGATGCCCGATGCTGCCGTCGATGTTGTGTACGCACACGGCGTGCTGCAATACGCTCCCGATCCCACCCGCATCGTTCAGGAAGCGCGACGGGTGCTGAGACCCGGCGGCAAGGCGATTTTCATGGTGTACAACCGCCTCTCGTGGCTGAACGCCATGTCGAAGCTGATGAAGGTGCCGCTCGAGCACGAGGATGCGCCGGTCCTGCGGACGTACTCGATCGACGAGTTCCGCCAGTTACTCGGAGGGTTTTCGCACGTGGACGTCGTTCCGGAGCGGTTTCCCGTGAAGTCCCGGCTTCATCGTGGCGTGAAGGCCCACCTCTACAACACCATGTTCGTCGGGCTGTTCAACGCGCTCCCGCGCGCGTTCGTGCGGCGTTCCGGCTGGCACCTGATGGCCATCTGCGAGAAATGAGGCCATCGCTCCGGCGCTCTCGCCGGAATGGCTTGATCGCCGTTCCTGGCCCTGCCACGCGGACTTGAACTCATTCAGGATGGCGTCGGCTGCGACGCGGTTTGCGCTCGCGCTCGGATGACCATCGAACGGGCTCACGACGATCTCGTTCAAGTCGTGAAAGTTCGACAGGAACGGATCGCGGAGATCGACGCATCGAATCCGCTCCTGCGTGCAGATCTCCCGCACGCGATCGTGCAGGTAGGCGAGGGCGTAGGTCTTGCCGAGGAAACCCGGATTCGGAAACATGACCGTGCCGCACGGAACGCCGGCCGCACGGGCACGCCTGATGAACTCATGCAGCATCCCGAACGCCTTCTGCGACACCGGCGACTGCGGATCGCCGAGATACTTGTACATGTAGTGCTCGTAGCTCTCGGCGAGCCCGAGCTTGACCTGAAGCTGCGGCCACTGCGCGGCGAGTAGCGTATAGAGCGCGGATGACCGGAGCAGCCAGGCATCGAGCGAGGCCGAAGGCAGGAGCCTGTGAGGCATCGGCCGCTCCATCTCTCCGATCTCGAAGTCGTTGGTGTAGAGCTGCAGCAGGATGAAATCCGGCGCGAGCGGAAGGGCCCGTTCGAGCACCTGCAGGTGTTCCGGCATGTTGTGGGCCGGTATGCCGAAATTCACGACGTCATAGCCTTTGCCGAGCGCCTGCTGGAGGAGGTTCGAGAAGCGCTGCTCCTCGGTAAGCCCCTGTCCCCAGGTGATCGAGTCGCCGATGACGATGATGCGGTAGCGTCCGGGATGATCCGTGGGTACATCCGGATCGCGAAAGCCAACGTTGTTGACCCGGGTGACGTTACCGCGTGAGGCGAAATACGTTCGCGCGTCGCCGCTCGACTGTACGTGCCGGAAGATCATGCGCGCGGCCCACTCAGCGCTGCCGACGGCGAAGACAAGCGACGCAACGGCCAGAAAGAGGCGCAGCAAGACCCTGGCGCCGACCCTTTCGTTCACCGCAACGACGAGGTCGTGTCCTTTCGCCTGCCAAAGAGTCGAGGCCACGACCAGCAGGAAACCGATGAGCGCGACGAGCGCCATCGGGTCGACGACTCGCGCCGCAATCGCTCGCCAGTACGGCGTGCGACGAGTCCAGAGCGCCCAGGACGACACCGGCGAGAGCGTGGCATCGTCGCGGCCCCACGACCACGACATCTCGTAACCGCCGCCTGCCTGGGAGTACTCAATCTGCAGCGGGTGCGCTCCCGGGGCCAGCTGGATCCTTCCGGACTGCATCCGTGCGGCGTGTTCTCCCCGGTTGTCGACGACGAGTTGTCCGTCGATCGTGACGGTCGAACCGTCGTCAGACGTCGTCGCGAACGTGTACGAGCCCGCCCGTCCGACGACGAGGAAGCCGGACCAGCGCACGAGAAATCGGGCTGGCGGAGCGCCGTTCCAGGCCTTCGTGATTGCCGAGGTCGTGATGTCGCGATCGACCAGGTAACGAACCTGACGGCCGTTTGGGGAATCCGTGATGTACTCGGCCCGCAAGCCGATGCCCGCGATCAGGGCGCCACGGGCCGCGAGGGTCGCGGCCAGGAGTGCGAGCAGTCCGATGAGGAGGAGCGTGCGCCTTCGGGTCATGGTGCGGCCAGCGATGCCGTCACCGATCAGTGAGGTCGAATCGGCTGGCGCGTCACGCCGTTCGAGAGCGTGACGCGCCAGTCGGATTCGGAAGGGTCGTTCAACTCACGCAGGGTTCAGAATCTGACAACCCAGGTCCACGGTCTGTTCTGGCCGTTCTCGCCGACGTCGACAGCATTTTTGAACGGGTCGTGGCCCGGATTGGGCAGGAAGAGGCGGGGGCGCAGGTTGCCCGCGCTGTCGTGCTGGACGTCCACACCGACGGCGTTGAGGTCCGGCCTCAGCGCCGCGAGCGCTCCGAAGGTGAAGTTGGGCCCGACGCCCTTCACGTCGATGAGCGCGTAGAAATACACGCGCCATTCCTCTGCCGATGCGGTCGGCGCGGGAGCAGTCAGGGCCTGGCTGGTGATAAAGCGGCCGAACCCGGCCCAGGGGCCAACGGCGCCGTTCATGGTCGCCCGCGCCCGCCACTTGTAAGGCGTGCTGGGCTGCAGGTTCTCGGGGTACGCCCAGGTAGTGCCGCCCGGAGTTTCACGCTTGACGACCGTGCCGCTTTCGGTCTGGACCTCGAACTCGTACGAGAACGCCTGAGCAACGTACCTCCCGGTCGAGCCCGAGATCACGAGCGTTGGCTTGAGCGAGACCGCCTCGTCGTTGATGGGCGACTGCAGCGTCGGCGCGCTGGCTTTCAGCGTCGAGCCGTCCGGGGCGGCTCCGTTGTCGTTGAGGCGAGTTGTGCTACCTGCACTGGAGGGCCCGGCGGGGGTGCTCGACGAGCAAGCAACCGTCGCCGCGAGGCCAACCACCGCCGCAGACATCGCAACTGCGGAAAATGTCCTGTACATGGGCATAGCAGAAAAATCTCCAAATTGAGGGGGAAGCGCCAGCGAAACACCGTGGCGCCGCGTCATTTTACCCTGAGAATCCCGTGATTTGTTTCGGAAAATCCGCGGTCGAGCTACCGAACCGCACACGGTCGGAATCTATTCTCCCCTCGTCGTCAGGAGTATCGGCCGATCGATCGCGATACTTGCGTCCTAATAGCCCGTGGCGCAGTCCGGCTGCATTCGACGGACGATGCATCCCCGCTGACGGCGTTGCTCCTCCTTCAAATACTCCCGGTTACTCCCGGTATTCTCAGTCGTCGCGCCTTGTCAGCGGGGCGCCTCGCCCGTCTCGGTGCGACGCCGCACTTGCGCCAC
>DATAEK010000403.1:0-1736 GCA_036258055.1 Vicinamibacterales bacterium | reverse complement strand
GAACGCGATGGCGATGCTGCTGGATCTGCAGCTGAACGAGCGTGCGTATGTGGTGAGCGTCGTGGCGACGATCTTCGTGCCGCTCACATTCATCACCGGATTCTTCGGCATGAACTTCGGGTGGATGGTCGATCAGATCGAGACTCCGATCGCCTTCTGGGTGCTCGGGTTCATCGGCCCCGTGGCGGTAGCCCTACTCTGCTGGCGCTTCTTGGTGCGCCGGTTTCTCATCGGTGACTAGCGAGCGTGCGCTCCGGCGACGCAAAGCCACCGAAGTTGCCGAGATGGGGCGTCGCCGCACAGCTGCGCCTGCAGCCCGGACCGCGGCATGGACGCGAGATCCTGCGCCATCACAGCCGCGGCCCCGCGGCAGAAGGTCAACGGCGAGACGAGCATCGGACCGTAGCGGATCGGAACGAGCTCCGGGATGCGCGACTGCGCCTGCGCCTCAGGATCGCGACCGGATCTCGTTCCGCGGGAATTCGACCGCCGCGTGATCCGTGCGGGAGCACTGTGCCCGTGCATCGCGGCCGCGGGCTACCCGCTCCACGACGGTGGGATGGGGGGTCGGATCCGCCGCGGGGAAGCCGCGAACGGCTCTCTCAACGGTCTCCGTCGTCTCGTCCATCACTCGCCTCGCTCCTGGTCGCGCGACGGTAGGTCAGGTGCTCGCGAGCTTGCAACGCATGCACGCGGCGCTGTGCGATGGCGAAGACGAGGAGGGAGACGCTGCTGCCGAGGAGCGCACCGGCCATGACGTCTGTCAGCCAATGAACTTGCAGGTACGTGCGGCTCCAGGCCATGCCGGCGACGCCGACAATGGCGAGGGCCCACCACCATCTGCGCCGTGCTCCCGGTGTCGTGAACAGCAAGACCAGCGCGACGCAGGTCGCGCCGGCGTAAGTGGCGTGGCCAGACGGGAAGGAGGCGCCCATCGGGTGGACGAGCCCGTCGGGTGGGCGGCTTCGATCGACCCCAACCTTGAGGAGCGACGAGAGGAGCGGCGCCAGCGTTTCGACGGCTAGGAGCGCGGCAAGCGCGAGCCAGCGGTGCGCGCGAAGCAGGAGTAGTCCGATGACCGTGATGGTGAGTATGCGGCCGAACCCGCGCCCGAGCCAGTTGAACACGAGCGCGAGGTCGGTGAGCAACGGCGTGTGGAGGTCGTACATCGCCTGCGACCAGCTGCGCTCGAGGGCAAGTGGTTTCGCGGGCGCGAGTATGGCCATCAGCACCCCGAGCGCGAGCATTCCACCGGCTGCCCAAAGAGCGTGAGTCGGATGCGCGAGGAACGATTCACTTCGCGTACGCGGCGTCCGTCGAGGCTGTTTCCTGGCCGGGACGCCGAAGGCATGACGGGCGTCATGCGCGATGTAGCCGTCGTCATCCTCGACTGGTTTGCCCTCGGCTGCGACCACGTCGCTCCCTGGATACCTCATCCGCTGTTTACCAGCATTGGCTACACACCTCGTCAGGGCTATGCCCCGGGCCGTTGCAGATCACGGCGGCCGGCAGTGCCTAACGCCAGGACGCAGCGCGTGGCGAAAGATCCGGACGCCCGCGACGGTGCGCGTGAACGGCGGGGCTCAGTCGACTCATCGGGGAGCACGAGCCCGCTGGTTGGCTCGACGCGTCGAGTGGGCAGAACGGCGAGGACGCTCCTTACAGGAGCCGTGCCGAAGGCGATCTGCCGGCGTGGCTGGAAGAGATCCTGACGCGGAGCGCGCCGGGCCAGATGA
>DATAEK010000401.1:0-15414 GCA_036258055.1 Vicinamibacterales bacterium | reverse complement strand
GAGCTCGGCCATCCCTTTCACGTCGTCGACGACGACATCGTGATCCTTCCGCTGGATCACCCGTTCATCCCCGAAGGACGGTTCGCATCGCTGCTCGTGCGTGACAAGGAGCTGGCGCAGAATCTCGCGGAAGGCTTTCAGAAGTTGTGGACGAAAGCGATGCGCGACCTTCGGGAGATTGACTTTCATCCGGGAGGTCCGACCGGCTGAGGCACGGCCTTCAGCTCGGGCGGACCGCTGGGACCACTTTCGGTCGCCACGAAAGGACCACCGCCGCGTCCGAGGGTATGATCGTCGTTCGCGTGACGGACAAAGAGCTCGACCAGATCTCACGAAACCGCCTGCGCGCGTTCTATGACTGGCTGACGGGGACCATGCCGGCGTCTCCGGCGGCGTCCTCCGAGCAGCGCACGCGCGAGGTCATGCCCGGCCGCATCGGGCATTACGCCATCGAACACAAGCTCGGTGAAGGCGGGATGGGCGTCGTGTATGCCGCCCGGGACGAACGGCTCGAGCGGCCGGTCGCGTTGAAGACGATGTCCGCGCTGACGCGTGACGAGACCGCGCGCAAGCGGTTCTGGCGCGAGGCGCGATCGGCGGCGAGCGTCAACCATCCCAACATCTGTCAGATCTACGAGATCGGCGAGGACGGCGGCGAGCTGTTCATCGCCATGGAGCTCCTCGAGGGCGAGGTCCTGGCGGAGCGACTGCGTCGAGGTCCGTTGAGCGCGACCGACGCGCTGCCCATCGGCCTCGACATGCTCGCCGCGCTCTCCGCGCTCCACGCGCGCGGCATCGTCCATCGCGACCTCAAACCGTCGAACGTGTTTCTGACGACGCACGGCGTGAAGCTGCTCGACTTCGGTCTGGCGCGCCCCGAGCTGGACGAATCGCTTGCCGAAGTCACGGGCCTGACGCGCACCGGCATCGTCATGGGCACGCCGCGCTACATGGCGCCGGAACAAGCGACCGGCGAGGCGTTCGATGCGCGAAGCGATCTGTTCGCTGCCGGCGCCATCCTGTTCGAGATGCTCGCCGGCCGGCCGGCGTTCGGCGGGCGCACGGTCATCGACGTGTTGCATGCGACGCGGTACGAGCAGCCGCCGGCGCTCACAGGTTCTCCTGCGGTAGCCGCCATCGATCGCGTGATCCGACGAGCGCTGGCCAAGCGGCCCGAAGAACGTCCTGCCTCGGCGGAGCTGATGGCGGAAGAGCTCCGCGCCGTCCGCGAAGCTGATGCCAGCGACACGCCGACGCTCGCGCACGCGCTGACACGACTCGTTGTTCTGCCGTTCCGCGTCCTGCGACCTGATCCCGAAACGGACTTTCTAGCGTTCAGTCTGCCCGATGCGATCACGACGTCCCTCTCGGGGATCGGCTCGCTCGTGCTGCGCTCGAGCGCGGTTGCTGCGCGCTTTGCGGGTGAGGCACCGGATCTCAAAGCTCTCGCGTCCGAGGCCGACGTCGATCGCGTCATGATGGGCACGCTCCTGCGTTCGGGTGAGCAGCTCCGCGCCACGGCGCAGCTCGTCGAGGCGCCGAGCGGAACGCTGCTCACGTCACACACGGTGCAGACCTCTTTGGGCGATCTGTTCCGCCTTCAGGACGACATCGCGCGCCGCGTCGTGGACGCGCTGTCGCTGCCGTTGATCGGCGGCCCGTCGCCGCCGACGCCGGATGCGCCTCACGATGCCCGCGCCTACGAGTTGTATCTGCGGGCCAACGAGCTGGCGCGCACCTACGACGGGCTTGCCGGTGCGCGCGATCTGTATCAGCGTTGTGTTGACCTCGATCCGCGGTTCGCACCGGCGTGGGCGCGTCTCGGCCGCTGCCACCGCGTCATCGGGAAGTACATCGACGGCGCGCCCGAGAGCGAAACCCGCGCTGAGGAGGCCTTCCGCCGCGCGCTGGCGCTGAACCCACGCCTCTCGATCGCACACAAGTTCTACGCCAACCTCGAGGCGGACATCGGACAGGCCGAGCGCGCGCTCGTCCGGCTGCTCGGCGAAGCGCGTCAGCACGGCAACGATCCAGAGCTCTTTTCGGGTCTCGTGCACGCCTGCCGCTACTGCGGGCTCTTCGATGAATCACTCGCCGCGCATGCCGAGGCACGCCGGCTCGATCCGAACGTCCCGACGAGCCTCGAACAGACGCTGCTCATGACCGGCGATGTCGATCGCCTCATGGCGGTTGAACAACCCCCGATCATCGCGGGCGCTGACGACGGGATCAGAGTGATCGGCCTCGGGCTGGCGGGACGGCGGGAGGAGGCACGCGCGAGGCTGCTCGACATGCGCCGTCAGCCCTCGCGGATTCCGACGTTCGTCTCCTGGATCGACTATCTGCTGGCGTGGCTCGAAGGCCGATCGGCGGACATGATCACCCGCATGTCCGCACTGAGCTCATTGAAAATCCAGGATGATCCGGAAGCCATCTTCCAAGAGGGATGGCTGCTCTGTGATGTTGGCGAACATGCGCGAGGCATTTCCTACCTTCAGCGCGCTGTCGCGAAGGGTTACGTCGTCGCCCGAACGCTGACCCAGCGGCCTCAGTTCGACGCCATCAGGAACGACCCTGCATTTGCGGCGGTGCTCGCCGATGCGGAAGCCGGACGGCAGCGGGCGCTGGCAGCATTTCGCGAGGCCGGCGGCCCGCAACTGCTCGGCTCCTGATCATCGAGTGAGACGGCGATCGCCGAAGACGCTTCTCCACGACGCGAACCCGAATGAACACACTGGCAAACGAGCAGAGCAAAGCCGAGATTCTGCGACGGCTGAAGAGCGTTCGGCCGGACAGCCCTCGCCGCTGGGGCCGCATGACCGCGCCGCAGATGATCTGCCACTGCTCCGACGCCTACCGCATGGCGGCTGGAAGCAGACGCGTCAGCGATGCCACCAGCCTCGTCCAACGCACGGTCGTGAAATGGATCGCGCTGTACCTTCCTCTCCCCTGGCCGCGCGGCATCATGACGCGACCTGAAATCGATCAGCAGGCCGGCGGCGGCACGTGTCCGGGCGATTTCGCCGCGGACGTCGCGGAGCTCGGAGGCCTCGTCGAGAGCTTTGGCGCTCAGCAGATCGACTGGCCGCCACATCCGATCTTCGGTACCTTATCGAAGGCGGAGTGGCTCCGCTGGGGATACCTCCACATCGACCATCACCTGCGTCAATTCGGCGCGTAGAATAGGCGCGCGCCTTCATGCTCCGACGCGGTTGCACGCTCATCGTCGTGCTCTTCGGCGCTCTGTTCGCCGCGTATTGGTGGTTCTTCACCCGCTACTTCGAGTGGCCGGGCAACCTCTTCGCCGCCGGATTCGGCGCGCTCTTCGGCGGCCTCGGGCTGAGCGCAATCGGCAATCTGTTCTGGGCGTGGCGCGACACCGCGGCATTCCGACGGGCGGCACGCCGCAGTCCTCCGACAGACGGCCGGCTCATCGTCGCCGCCGGACCTATCCGTCCGCTCGGCGGGCCACTCACCAGCCCGTTTGGCGGTGAACCCTGTGTCGCCTACGAGTACGAAGTCCTCTCGGACAGGCCCACGGGCGCCGGCCGGACCTCCTCGCGACCGTGTGACATCGCCGGCTTCGCGCTGGCAGCTTCGGCGATCGATACGCCTCATGGCAGCGTGCGGCTCCTCGGTTTTCCAATGCTCGATCAATTTCCGAAAACACATGGCAGCGGCGCCGAGAAGGCCAGGCGCGCACGCCAGTACGTCGCGAGCACGACCTTCGAACAGATGCAGGGCCTCGGCGCCTTGAAGATGTTCTCGGAGTTCGACGATGCGCTGGCCGATGACGACGGGATCGTCCGCAAGGATTTCCGGCTGAAGGACGAGGAGATTCCATTCGAGCAGCGGACGCTCACCGAGCGTGTCGTGCAGGTGGGTCAGGAAGTCTGTGCCCTCGGACGCTACGACGCCGAGAAGCGCGCGCTCGTGCCTGGCGGCGCGACGCTCAATCGGCTCTGGCCTGGTACAGCGGACAAGGTACGGCGCGAGATCGTGTCGACCGCGCGCTCCCAGGCAACGCTGGGACTGGCCTTCTTCGCGGTGAGCCATGCGATGCTTGGCCTGGCCTTCTACCTGAGCGAGACCCGCTACACGCGCGAGTCGGAGGATGGGCAAGCGACGGCGATCCGTCTCGCGGTGCAGGATCACGATGTCGCAGCCCTCGAACGTGCCGTCCGTCAAGGCGCGAACCCCAACGCGCGCGATACGTTCGGCGACGCCGTCCTGCTCGACGTACGCGAACCTGAGATGGCTGCGGCTCTGATACGCCTGGGAGCGGACGTCGACGTGCGGCATCGCGACGATGCGGATACGCCGCTGATCCGCGCTGCGCGCATGGGGAACGTCGAGCTCGTCCGTGTCCTCCTCGCGGGACATGCAAACCTGTACGCGCAGACCGCGACCGGCGCGACCGCATTGAGCGAAGCGGTACGCGGAGAGCATGCCGATGTCGTAGCGCTGCTGCGCGCGGCGGGCGCCGATCGTCCCGCCGAACGGCCGGAGGCGGAAGCAGACCGGGCCCGCGACGTGCCGCGGTCGAAGCGCTGACTTCTCACATCAAGTGTGGGTAGAGGTCCGTGCGTGGAGACATGAGAGAGGTTTCGGCGGCCACCGGACGAGCGACCGCCGATCTGTATTCGTGCAGCTGACCCGATCTCCGAAACGACGACTACGCGTCGACCAGGTACCCTGAAATCGACACCTGAACCAGAGCATCGGTGCCCTTGTTGTTGCGACCGAACTGAAAAAAGACGAATGTATTCGGCTCGCCGTAGGCGCGGATGGGATGTGTGCCGACGAACACCGTCTTTCCGTCCACGGTCAGTCCCTGTGGGGCAACGAGGATTTCATGGTAGACCCTCGTCACCGCGCCCGCCGTCAGGCCGGGGTTCGGGTCCGACTCATTGGTCGTGAGCTCAGCGAAGCTGGGGAATTCCCCATCGGACAATTCCGCGCGGACCGTGACTGTCTCGATGACGAGACGTTTACCATTCGGAACCGCGAAGAGCAGCGTCGCGTTCGCGCTCCCCCCGTTGAGCGTAAATGTCTTGCTCAATTGCACCATCTGAGGTGCGCCGCTGACGGTCGCCTGTGACGCTGCGCCGCCCGGATTGCCCTGTCCCTGAGCTGCGCTGGGTGTGGCCGTCACTCCGCTGAGTACGCCGACGAGTACCAACGAACCTGCGATCATTCCTGACTTGTTTGTCGTAACCATTGTTGTCTTCCTTTCTACTTCTCTGAATGCGTATCTCACATGCGTGAGACCTAACTGCCGATTCATATCGATGACTCACAATCGTTCGAGAATCACCTCCTCGCGTTAATGGGGCATGACGCCGAGGGTTTGCCGTCGGCGCCCGCGTCGTTCGTGAATGCGCGCTTGGCTGAAGTCACCCGGACCAGCCTGCGTGCCAGTCAGGTGGCTGATGCCGAGATGAACCGATACATGCGTCCGCACAATCGAGATCCGCGACTGAACGAGGCGAGCGACGCCCACCTGAAGCTCACGAGCTTCATGACTGTCATCTCCTCTCCTCATGCGGTCGATGACGTGTAGTCGTCATCGCTGGTCACGCGCGAAGATACGATGACAGGGTGAGACCGTCACCGCTTGTGCAAGTAGTAAGTGACCGTAGAAGAAGTACTTAAGGGTTAGGAGATGGTTAGGAGATGGTTAGCAGGCAGTCAGGAGATCGCGTGAGATGGATCGGAGAGAGGTGGAGATACGGGTTTAGAGAAAGGAGTTAGGAGGAGGAAAGGTGGGTGCTGCACTCAGTCGACCGATGGCATCCGCTCGATTGCCGTGACCTCGGCCACGATTGCACGCGTCCACCAGTAGGCGTCGTCAGGCGGAAGAACGCCGCGTGCGATTCGCTCGCTCAGCGTCTCGCACAGCGTCCCGACTTCCAGGCGTGCCGTCATGTGCCGGTGAGCGGTCGTCCATGCGGAGGTGGATTCCTTGCTCGCACGCACAATTTCGAGATACATGGCGTTCTCCTTGGATTCTGTGGTGATGCGTCATTCAGTGGCTTGCCGCCAAGGGTTCGTGAACGCGAGCTGGCGAATACGCGAGACGGGCGATACGCGACGTGATGATGGACTTCCAAAAGCCGTTCTTTTCGACGACGAATACCGCGCGTGTGCCGACGGAGAGGATCGAGCCCCCACAGGCTTCAGGGCCGGCGGGCAACACGCCGATCAACACTGCGCTGACGGCAGACTCGCCCACAACCCCACCTGCGAGCAGCCCGCGCCGAGCGTGGGGCGCCGTGACCCGAAATAGATAGAAGCTGTTTGCCGTCTCGATGAGCGTGCAGCTCGCCTCAGTCAGCGGATCGCAGGCGATTGCCTGCACCCCTTGCATGGCGTCGAGCTCCCTGTTCAATTGCTCGAAATCGAGCATCGACTCGAACGGTGTGATTCGCGTTCCCATGAGTCCTCCTCGTGCGTGGCACCATGACGTCTATCGTCGGCCACGCGGGAAGATACGTGGACGGGAACTCGCGGTCACTACCTAGCTACGTAGGTTTGTGACGGTTGGATGGGATCCGGCAGCGCTGGGATCAGACGAGCCGGTTGATGAGCGCTTTGGCGACGGCCTCCGACCTGGAGTGGACCTGTAGCTTGTCGTAGATGCTGCGGACGTGGAAGTTGATCGTGTTGACCGAGACGTGCAGCTCAGCGGCGGCGGTCTTGTAGTTGTGGCCTTCGACGAAGAGCTTGAGGAGCCGCGTCTCGTGCGGTGTCAGGTGATAGTCAGCGCGATCCGGTGGGCGAATCTCGCGGAAGAGCGCGATTACCCGCCGCGCGACTTCCGGCGACATCGGCGCTCCGCCCGCGACCGCTTCCTTGAGGCTGTCGAGCAACTTCGCCGGTGGCGTTTTCTTCAACAGGTATCCGCACGCACCGGCGCACATCGCGTCGAAGATACGGTCGTCGTCATCGTAGACCGTGAGCATCAGCAGCAGCAGGCTCGGGTATCGCTGCTTGAGGATCCTGACCCCTTCGATGCCGGTCATACCCGGCAGGCCGATGTCGGAAAGCACGACGTCGGGCAGATTGCGGGACAGGCTATCCAGCGCCTCTTCCATCGAGCGGTAGCGGCCCGTGCACTTGAAGCCGTCGGTTCCATTCACGAGCGTGCACAGACACTCCCGAATGTCGCGCTCGTCTTCGACGATTGCGACAGTGATATCGGCTCCAGCTGGACGGGATTCGGAGGGCAGCGGCCCGGGGTTCTGTGCCATATCGTCGTGCCTGTGCCCCTACCTTACGCTCCAGCCCGTTTCTCAGTCACCGCATATTCATGTGGGCCCGTCCCAGCGGCGGGCCGCGGCGACGTCGCCTTCGGGTGATCCGTCAGGGGAATCGTGAAGGTGAGGACTGTACCGGATCCAGGGCTCGACCGTACGCCCAGGCGTCCGCCCAGCGCTTCGCTCCGCTCGCGCATGCTTCGCAGGCCATGTCCGGTGCTCGCCGCATCGATGTCGAATCCGTGGCCGTTGTCGCGTACCTCTAGTACGAGCCCGTGCGGGTCAACGCGGAGTTCGAGATCGGCTTGCGTGCAGGCCGAATGACGCACCATGTTGTTCACGGCCTCCTTGAACAGCAGGAACATCTCGCGCCGGACGTTCGCACCAACGGCGACGTCCTCCTCCAACGACGGGGTCTGGAATCGAAAGCCGATCTGGCGGGCCGTGCACACGTCACTGACGAACTGTCGCATGCGCTGGCAGAGGTCGCGCAGATGATCCTTGGCCGGGTTGATCGCCCAGACGATGTCGCTCATGGAATCGACGAGCTCGCGCGACAACCCGGCAATCGACGACAGTGGGCCGGTTATCGAGCCATTGTCGTCGTCGACCTCCCGGCGAGCCACTTCGCTCAACAGGGAAATCCGGGTCAGGCTCGATCCGATGTCATCGTGAAGGTCGGTAGCGATTCGCTTTCTCACTCGCTCGAGCTCGATCAGACGCTCTTCCCGGCTTCGGCGCAGCGCTTCCTCTGCCCGCTTGCGCTCGGTCACGTCTCGAGCAATGCCGGTGAAGAAGCGCTGATTCCCCCGCGCAAAGACGCCGAAGGAGATTTCGAGCGGGATCTCCTGGCCGCCCTTGCGCAACCCGGGGACCGAAACCGCTTCCCAGGAGATATTTCGTTCGCCCGTCTGCTTGTAGCGCGCGAATCCCTCCTGATGACGCTGGCGAACATGAGTGGGCATCAACATTGTCAGTTCGGCGCCAACCAACTCCTGACGGGTGTAACCAAACACCGTCTCTGCGGCATGGTTGACCAGCACGATACGCCCCGTTTCATCGATCGTGATGATGGCATCCGACGCGGTCTCGGCCAGCGTCCTGAATCGATTCTCGCTCTCACGGAGCGCCTTCATGCGCTGGTGACGGGATCGCGCGAACATTCCCGCGACACTGGCGGTCAACAGCATCGCGCCAGTGAGAAACCACCACCGGCGCCAGACAGGCGGTGGAATCGTGAAAGCAACACTGGCCGGTGACTTGCTACGCATCCCGTCGGGGCTGATCGCCTGGACCACGAACCGATAGGCTCCCGGCGCAAGACTGGCGTAATTGATGCTGCGTTGCTCGGTCGGCTCGGACCAGTCGCGGTTTGCGCCCTCGAGGCGGTACTCGTATCGAAGCCGCTCGCCTCCTCCCGGACCGATGCCGAAGAAATCGATCTGCACGTTGTTCTGATCGGCGGCCAGGTTCAGCCGCGGAACATTGGCCTGGCCCAGCGCCACGAGTGGCCGAACGGCACCTGCGACCCTCAACCCGCTGATCAGGATCGAGGGCGGCGAGACCGCCTCCTCGGGTTGCGGCGCGAGGCGGGCCAGGCCGGTGCCGGTGGAAAACCAGAGCGCGCCGCGTTTGTCACGGATCGCCGACGTCAGTTCGCCTCCCGCCAGGTTGTCGCTCGCCGAGTAATGCGTGACTCTGGCAGTGCTTGGATCGAAACGATCGATGCCGCGGGTGCCGGTCACATAGATACGCCCTGACATATCGCCGGTGACCGACAGGAGGGTATTGCTCGTCAGGCCGTGCGTTTTCGTGTAGGTGACGACGTGTGGATTATCGGCTGTGGGATTGTCGATCCGGCAGAGGCCTCCTCCGACGACCGCCCACAGGCGCCCGGCCTGGTCGACGAAGAGCCCGTTGGCACCTCCAACAGGGAGATCCTCGCCGGATTCCAGCAACGTGAAGCGGCCATCTCGATACCGCGCGAGCCCCCCCTCTCGGAACGCGGCCCAGACGTTCCCCGTCGCGTCTTCGGCGAACGCCTGACCGCTCGTGAACGGCCGCAGTCCATGCTTCTCGCCGTAGGCATGGAAGCTCGCAGTGGCGCGGTCCCAGCGAACGAGTGGATCCCGCGCCGGCAGCCACGACGCGATCCAGATGTCGCCGCGCGAGTCCTCGAACAGGCGCGTGACGTCGTCGTTAGCCAGGCCGTCGCGCATTCGGTAGACGGCCTTCGGCCGGGAACTCGCGAGATCTTCGAAACGGGAGACCTTCGCGAAGCGATACAGACCTTCGCGCGTCGTGATCCACCACTCGCCGGTATGGTCCTGAAGAATTCCACTGACGCTGCGCCAGCCGGGATCGGTGACGGTTGGGGGCAGGCCGGGTCTGATCGTCGTGAACTTCCGCCCATCGAAGCGGCTGACACGCCATCCGCTGCTGTTGACATAGAGGTCGCCGCTTGCGCTCTCGAATATCGATGCCACCAACTCTCCCAGGCCATCGGACTGATCGTAGGCGGTCCACCCCTGACGCATGATTTTCAGAGCGCCGCGAGTAACCGTCCCGAGCCACAAATTGCCCGCACGGTCCTCGGCCAGTGAACCGATCATGTCGCCGACCCGCTCCCCTACGGCGTAGGTGTGAAATTCGCGCCCGTCGAACTCGGTCAGTGCGGCACCGAACGTTCTGATCCAGAGATGCCCATCAGCGGACTCGCGCAGGGAGAGCACGGTGTTGCTGTCCAGACCGTCCCTGGTTGCGTACCGCCGGCTCTCGCCTGGCAGCGTGCTCGACACCTCCGCACCGGCGCTGTCGGCGGCCGCCTCCGGATCGAACGTGATCAATCCCGTTCGATGTCCGACCCATAGATGACCGCTGTGATCGACGAGAACCGCAGCGACCGTATCGTCAGTCATAGACGCGTCGATCGGGTAATGCCTCATGCGGCCATCCGCCAGCCGTCGCACCAGGCCGAACTTGGTGGCAATCCATAAAGATCCGGCGCGGTCCTGCGCCAGCGACCAAACCTGCACGGTGATGTCCTGATGCTGCGGGATGCGAAGCATCACCGGCCGGAACATCTTCTCGCCCGCCGCGAGATTCAATTGGAAGAGTCCGCCATCAGTTCCCGCCCACAGCACCCCGGCCGAATCCCTGTAGAGCACGTTCACGCGGTTGGTGACCGGCTCGCTGCTCATGGGATACACGGAAAACCGCGATCGAATTTCGGTCGCCTCAGAAGCGACAGGCGCGCGTAGATCGAGCCGAACGACGCCGACGCTGTTCGTCGCGATCCAGTACTCTCCGTCGCCCGTCTCCAGAAGATCGTTGAGCGACGGCGCCGGCAGGCCTTCGCCCAGGGTGTAGCTGATGAATTGGTAGCCGTCGAAACGACTGAGACCGCCTCCGGTGCAGAACCAGAGAAAACCGTGCGAATCCTGGACGATTCGCTTCACGCGGTTGTGCGCGAGGCCGCTGGCGACGTCGTACGCCTTGATGGGGAGGCGCTCGGCCGAGGCATTGCTCGCAATCGTCAGCGTCAGCAGCAGCATCGCCGGGCGGAGCCAGCGCCGTGCGATGACTCGAACAGTCTCGCGCATGTGGACTCCTGTAGATTCCGCGCGATGAACGCAAGCCGTCGGACGGCCTCATACAGTCAGACTCACGGCCAAATGTCAAGACGATGAGCGTGTGAAGCACAGATCAGGTATCGACTAATGCTATGAACGCGCCTTCAGCATCTCGACGATGTCCGAGCGCCGGAAGAACTCGGCCCAACCGAGTGCGTCGCCATCGTGTTTGCTGTCGCGAATGCGCGGATCGGCGCCGGCATCGAGCAGCGCACGCGCGATCGCCGCGTGACCAGTCAGGCTAGCCAGGTGCAGCGGCGTGACGTCGGCGTCCCAGTGCGCCCATCGCGCGTCGGGATCAGCGCCGTGGTCGAGCAGCCATTTCACGGCCCGCAAATCGTTTCGCTTGGCCATCAGATGCAGGGCACCCGCGTCCTTGAGACCTGGGTCCTCACGCAGCAGATGCTCGGCGATCTGCCAGTCGGCCAGCGCCAGAGCGGCGACGAGATCCATCGTGCTGCTGCGCGGCCGACGGTGTCCGCGCTCGGCGCTCACGAGCTCGCCCGAGGTCAGGGCGCGGATTCTCTCCATCACCGGGTGGTCAACGTCCGCCCCGGTCGCATACGTAATGACCGACTGCCCTGATCCATCGACCGCCAACGGATCCGCTCCGAGATCGATCAGAAGCGACACCATTTCAGGACGGTTCATCCGCACTGCGAAGTGAAGCGGCATCTGATGGTTTTCGTTGCGGCTCATGCGCCTATTGAGCGTCGAGGGATCGGCCGCCACGATCCGCCGGACTTCGTCGGCGAGGTTCATCGCAATCGCCGAGAAGATGTGGTGCCTCGCCCCACGTCTCACCAGCAGATCGACGACGGCGCGATGGGCATCGTCGTCGCACCCATCCCAGCACGTCGCCCAGCCGATGACTTCGAGCTCGTGATCGTCGCCGTGACCGACCACGTCGCCGCCGGCGTCAGCAAGGCGTCGCACGACGTCCAGGTGGCCAGCCGCTGCTGCCCAGTGCATCGCGTAGGTGTTGTCTCCGCCTTCGCGTGTGTTGACATCTAGACCGCGTTTCAGCAGGAGATCCATGACGGCCAGATGTCCGTCGCCCGCCGCGATGTGCAACAGCGTTCCGTCGTACGGCGGCGTGCGGAGATGCAGCTTCTCCGGATGCGCGTCGAGCAGCGTCGTGATGCTCTCGACGTCCCCTTTCTTCGCCGCTTCGATCAGCTGACCATCGATCGTCAGCGAATCGATATGCGCCTTGAGCGCCCGCCAGCTTGGAAACCCGTGCTCTTTCGCAAGGTCGAACTGAGCGTCCGCCAGCTGCGCCGCAGGATTCGTTTTGCGCAGCTCCTCGAGCCGCCGCTTCGCCTGCTTGCGGAGCCAGTCGAGATTGGGGTTGTCGGGCAGAGGCATGACAGACCTTCCTTCCTTACGAAAGGACCACGTCCTTTCGCGCCGCCCGTCGTCCGCAGGATGGGCGAGGAATAGAAGGTTGTCGAGAAAACGGCAGGGGGCGGGTTGAACCCTTTACGCGGACCGTCGGCCGCCCTCACGGCACGAGTGAATAGTAGCGCAGCGGGGGCCCTACGGCCAGACATTAGGCCGCCCGTCGAAGACGGGCGGACAGGCCAAAGGCCGTCGCGCGAAGCGCGTAAGCGAGCGGGGGTGGAGCCCCGCGAGCATTAAGAAATGCTGACCTGTTGATGGAAACGGGCTCGTTCAAAGAGTTGTGCCAAGCTGAGCGCTGAGGTTGCGCCGATAGCGACGGCTCACACGCAGGCGTGGTCCATTTGCGAGCGTGACCTGCGCGTCCCCCTTGCGCAGGCGTCTCACCTCGCGAACGTTCGATACGTTGATCAGATGCGATCGGTGAATGCGTGCAAATCGATCGCCGGGCAGCCTTCCAGCAAGCCGGTTCAACGATTCGCGCAGCAGGTACTCCTTCGCGCCCACGTGGACGATGACGTACTGATCGGCCGCCTGAATCCAGTCGATGTCGTCGAAGCTCACGAAGATCACCCGGTCGCCGACCGGAATCGGGAGCCGAGGGAGCGCGGGACCTTTGGGGGCCGCTCGTTCGGGCGTCGCCGCGAGCAGCCGCCGTGCCCATGTCGCCGCCCGGCGTTCGTCGATGCGACGGCGGGCCCGGTCGAACGACGCGAGAAACCGCGCCTCATCGAACGGCTTGAGCACGTAGTCAACGGCGTCGACTTCGAACGCTCGCAACGCGTAGGTGTCGAATGCCGTGACGAAGACGGTCGGCGGTACTCGATCGGCGCCGAGCGCGTGGAGCACTCCGAACCCGTCGAGCCCGGGCATCTGCACGTCGAGCAGGAGCAGATCGACGCTCACCCACTGCAACGTTTCGACCGCCTCGGCGCCGTTCCGGCACTCAGCCACGATGTCGACGTCGCGGCGGGACAGGAGAATCCGAATCGCGGCGCGGGCGTGCGCCTCGTCGTCTACAATCGCAACCCGGAGCGTCATGGGATCGCCCTCGGTACCGTCCAGCGCGGAATCACGAGCGTGGCGCAGACGCCCTGACCCAGATTCACGAGATCGATGTCCCCGGGCGGATTGCGCGTGCGCAGGCGGTCCCTCACATTCTTGAGGCCGTACCCGCGGCTGTTTTCAGACGAGAACGACTCGGACAACTGCGGACCGTCGTTGTAGATGGCGATGCGGATTCGCCCGTCCGGTGCCTCCGCGGTGATGCGCAGGATCGATGCATCGGGGCAATGGGAGATGCCATGACGGAAGGCGTTCTCGACGAGCGGCTGCAGGATGAACGGCGGGATCAACGCTTCCTCCACCGCAGGATCCACGCCCCACTCCACGGTCAATCGATCGCCGAAGCGGGCTTCCTCAATGCGCAGGTACCGTTTGAGGTAAGTGATCTCATCCCGAAGCGGCGCCAGTTCGGTGTCGCCCATCGCCAGCGTTCCTCGCAGCAGTTCGCCGAGCTCCGCGAGCAGCTGTACGGCGCGCTCGTTCTGGCGTTGCAGGACGAGAGACCCGATCGTGTGCAGCGTGTTGAAGAGGAAGTGCGGCTGCAGCTGCGTCCGCAGCACCTTGAGTTTGGCGCCAGTCAGCTCGGCCTCGAGCCGAAGCGCGTCATGTTCACGCGTCCGCAGCAGCGCAGTGGTCCGAACGGCGTGCGCGACCGCCACGATGCTGCCGTAGAGCAGCAGCTCGATGTGAAAGTCGGTGACGAACACGAACAGGGCCATCGAAAAGAACGACCGCTCGAAGCCGACGAACCAGGCCGAGAGGAACGGCAAGCGAACCATCACGTGGTACACCGCCAGGTAGCCGGCGAGCACCGCGGTCGCGACAACGACGGAGGCTGCGAGGTGCCTTCGCAGCGATCTCCATCGGCCCGGTTGCGATAGGGGCCAACGCCGCTCGAGGCCCCAGACGATTGGGCCGGCGACGACCCATAGTTCCCAGTGGCACAACTGCGTCAGGAGCACCCCTCCGAACGCGATCGGCACGCCTCGCAGTCGGTAGCCGACGTACAACTGGGTCGCGATGATGACCGCGGGGACGGCGATCGCTGCCGCCAGCAGCGCCAGCCGGCGCGGCCCTGGGAACAGTTCATCGAGCGGCTGCAATGGCGCTGGCGTCATTCGCGCAATTTTGGCAGGAGCTGCTCGCGAACGAACCAGAAATCAGGCCGCATGCCCAGCGCGGTCTCGGCCGCGCGCTGCGCCTCGTCTTTCCGCGGCGGCGTCGTTCGCAAATACAGCGTCGCCATGCCTCCCCAGGCGATCGCGTGACCCCATCGCGGCGCGAGGGGATCCACCATCCGGGCACGCGACTCGGCGTCGAACAGCCGCAACGCCTCGCGCCAGCGTGCGAGCCCTCGCTCCTGGCTGCCACCCATTTCCGGCGGACTGTTGAAGATGATGCCGGCATCCATCAGGACGGCCCGCGGATTGTCGGGCCCGAGGTCGAGCGCTTTGCGCCGCACGGCCTGCAACTCCGTCAGAATTGTCGCGAACTGCGTTCGACCCAACACGGCCGTGGCGATGAGCGCGTTCGCCAGGGCGGTGTGGAACTCCGGATCACGCTCGCGTGCCGCGAGGCCGGCCCGCGCATGCTCAACCGCCAGCGCAGCGGACTCCTGCGCTGCCGGGAGGTTTTTTTCCTGGGCCTGAGACCCGGCCAGAACCCAGAACGTCCACGAGAGATAGTAGTAGACATAGGCGCGCTCCTCTTGGAACTCTGCCAGCGGTTGCAGGGCGGCAATGGCGGCTCGAAGGCCGGCTTGATCGTTGCGGTAGTTCGCGTCGTAGGCGAGATCGCGCGCTTCGATCAGAATCGCCCGCGGGCCCGCCGCATCCTGCACGGACGACCCCAGGAGAACCGCCGCAAGGACTGTCGCATTCAGGCGCGTGGTCATGATCTGCTCCGTTCAACATCGTGGCCGGACGAAACGTGACCGGTCTCCGCACGGGCTACACGAACCGACGATACGGCCCGACCTGTCGCGCGTCTCGCGTTTTGTCGTGAGTGGAGTCGGAGGCCAAGTAAGCGGGGCAAACGGCGGGGGATGATCCCTGCCG
>DATAEK010000400.1:0-15410 GCA_036258055.1 Vicinamibacterales bacterium | reverse complement strand
GGGCAGGGTGGGGCGGGTGGGGCAGGTAAGGCAGGTAGGGCAGGTAAGGGAGTTTCGGGGGCCCCACCCGCCCTACCAGCCCCACCAGCCCTTCAGTACTTCCGGAACGTCAAGTTGAAGCGGCCTGGACCTGTCCCTTCTGGGGCGGTGCCGGGCAGAATGCGCGTCACTCCGTGAAAGCGCAGCCGTGACGGTCCGCCCATCACGACCACGTCGCCCGAGCGCAGAATCATCGGGCGCGTCGGTTCCTTCCTGGTCAGGCCACCGATCACGAAACGCGCCGCGTCGCCGAGCGAGATGGACACGATCGGAATCCCCGCCTCGATCGACGCCGGACTCTCATCCTTGTCCTGATGGACGCCCAACCGGCTCTCAGCCGTGTAGTAGTTCATGATGCAAAGGTCGGGGTCGAAGGCAAAGCCCGCCTGCGTCGCGGCATCCGTTGCGAGATCCGCGAGCGGTCGCGGGATCGGCGGAGCAGGTTGACCGTCGAAGTCGGTTCGCGTGGGCTCGTAGCCGTAGGTGAGCCCGTTCCAGTGCCGGCCGAGACACAGCATGCCGACGCTCATCTTGCGACCACCCCGCACCGTCGGTGTGTACATCGGCACCGGACCGTCCGCGAGCGCACGACAGATCATCCACAGCTCCCGTTGCATGTCGGGTGTCAGGAGACCTTGAAATAGAAACAGGCCCGGCTCGAGATTCATGTGGTGCCGCGGATATCGCGTCGATGTTACTCCTCGGGGCACTTCAAGTGGCGAGCGGTCTGAGAGCGTCTCGTCATGTGTTCGATATTGCACAGACGCTCACTTACGGATCGGGGAAGGATAGCGCCCATCTCAGCGCTGGGTGCGGCGGGTCGACGGATCCGAGACCGCGCGCTCGGCTCATGGTGGTTCCTGCGACCCCAGCGTCGGACCCTGGCTGCCCGCTTCGTTAAGTGTCGCGCGGATTCATTGCTTGCGTAGGGGATCGGTCAATGCCACACGCCGCTCGTTTCACCCGCCGCTACGTCGTGCTTCGCGTCCTGTTGGTTGCCGTTCTCGCGGCGGGGAGTGCACCGCTCGCGATCGTCTCGGGTCAGGCGGCGCAGTCTCAGACGCCGGTCTTGACCGAGCGCCTCGAGATCGCGCCTGACGGCGTCACTGTCAGATACCCGGCCGGGTGGTCCGTGACGCAGGAAGCACACGTGGCGAGGATCGTAAACCTGACCCCCGATCGGTTCAAGACGGCGGACTTCCAGACCCACTCGAACGCGACCGAAGTCCTAATCACGGTCCAACCGATGCCGAACCACGCGGAGGCATTGCGCAAAACGCGCGACGCGCGAGCCGAGTCCGCTGCCCCGACGACGTTTCTGATGATCGGCGGATGGCCGGCAGTACAGCGAAGGGAGGTCGTCACGCGCCAGCAGCCGGGCAGTCCGGAAGGCGAAGAGGAGCAGCGGGAAAACGAGCCGAAAAACGATGCGAACGGCGAGCAACAGACTGCCACCACGTCGCGGGCCCCCGAACAGAGACAACGGCTCCTGCCGCTGACCATGCTTCGGATCACGACCGCGATCGCGGCGGGAGACCTGTTCGTCACCGCGAACGCCCAGCTCCTGCCGAACGCGCCCGCGGCGGAAGAGGAGCTGGTCCGCGCCATCTTACGGAGCGTGACATTCCGGACGGCCGGCGATCCGGCCCGTGCGACTCGCGAGCTCAACGAGCTGAGAGCCGTACGGCCGAGGAAACCCGTGCCACCTCCCCGATCGAACGTGGGGACCATTACTCCGGCAAACGTCGGCGAGGCGTTGAGGCTTGCGAGGCGTTCACCATCGAGTGCCGCGGGCGGCCGATCGGCGCCAATCTTTGCCGCCGCAGGTTTGCCGCAGGGTGTCAGCGGTGGCAGCGAAGCGGAGATCGCTGTCTCGACCAACGGCCAGAACATCATCATCGGGCAGGCCTTCAACTGGACGCGCTCGACCGACGGTGGCTTGAATTGGGCCAACGGCGCAGGCTTCACCGGAACGCAAGGCGACGGCTCGGTGACGTTTGGCCGGAGCGGCGCGTTCTACGCGGCAACCATCGGCTTGAATGCGGCGAGCACGGCGGGTACGACACGCATCTATGCGACGACAGACAACGGCGCGACCTTCCCCTTTCGCGCCAACGCGTATACCTGCCCGGCTATGACGGATCCGTTCCCGTGTCGCTACGCGCTCTCTGCGCCTGGGTCGCAGCCCTATCCCGACCAGGAGCACATCGCCGCCGATCGCTTCAACGCGAGCGCCGGTGGCGGGGATCGGGTCTATTCAGTCTGGCGGAACGGTCCCACCGCCACGATCAACCGCTACGGCATCGTGTGCTCGAACGACGGTGGGACCACCTGGGGACCCCGAACGATTCGGAACGGCGATCTTCCGCGCGTGACTGTCGGCCAGGACGGCCGCGTCTATGTGGTCTATCAGTCCGGCGATGACATCCGGCTGGATCGTTGGGCTGCGTGCCCCGCGACCGCCGTCCCGATGACGCTCGAGGCCGATGCCAGGCTGGTCGCGACGCTGGGCCCGAACAACTGGGTGTCATGCGCGAATGGCGTCCCCGGCCTCGACCGCTGCAACGACGGCAATAACCTGTCGAGCTTCATGGTTGCCGTCGACGACACCGATGCCAATCACGTCTTCGTCACCTACGCGCAGAACACGGGCCCCACGAGCCCCAACAACGAAAACATCATCGTTCGGGACTCGACCGATAGCGGCACGAATTGGCTCGCCGCGCGCGTCGTCACGGTGAGCAACGCATCCGTGGCCCGCCGCTTCATGCCCTGGGTCTGCTCTGCCGGGGGCGTGGCCTATGTGAACTGGTTCGATCGCCGTGCGGCAACGACGACAAATAACAGCCTGACCGACTTCTACGCGGGGAGCGCGGTGCGCAATGGCGCGGGCAATCTCGTCGCAGGCCCCGAGCGGCGGGTGAATTCGCTGAACACGGCCGACAACCAGTGCGAAGCGGGACAAGTGCCGGGGAGCGCTTTGAGCTGGCCGAGTTCTACACGATCGCCCAACGATTCAGACACATGCACTCCACAGCAGCCGCAGCTCGCGGGGCAGTGCTTGGTGCCGGGGTCGAGTCCGCCCACCGGTTCGCGTAACCCCTGCGACTTCAGCACGCCCACCTGCCCGACGCTGCCCGTTCCTGAAACGTGTCAACCGGGTTCCGGTGTTCCCAAATACGGCGACTACAACGGGAACGCCTGCGCAGCCGGGCGGTTCTATTCGATCTGGCCATCGGCCACCCCTGCGCCAGCCTTGCCTGCGGGGCCTGGGATCAGGCTTTTTTTCGCGGCGATCGTCGTCGCGGGATCGCAGATTCAGATTCCTGGCCCGGTCACGCTGCCCGACACGTGCGTCGGCGCGACCAGTCACGCCGTTGCCAACGTCTGCAACACCGGCAAAACCGATCTGCACATCGATCCCATCACCTCATCTGACGCGCAGTTCTCCGTCGTCACGCCGTCGTCGGGCTATCCCGTCACGATTGGTCCGTCGAGCTGTTTTCCTTTCGACGTGCGATTCACGCCGACGAGCCCGGGCGCGAAGTCAGCGACGCTGACCGTCCCGAGTGACGACACCGTGACGCCGTCGGCCACCATCCTCGTTTCGGGCAACGGCACGTCACGCTCGATCGTGACCGCGATAGCCGACGCCGGAGACTTCGGAACGGTCGCGGCTGGCGCCTTCCGCGATCAACCACTGGTCATCAGCAATCCCGGCGGCTGCACGTTGACAGTGGCGAACATCACATCGAGCGCTCCCGACTTCGAAACCGCCAGCGTGGTCTCCTATCCGATCGTCATCGCGCCGGGCACGTCGGTCGCGATCCCGATTCGATTCAGGCCCACCAGCTTCGGCCCGAAGGCGGCGAACCTGACCATCAGTAACAACGACCCGCTGGCGCCGGCGAAAGTCGTTGCCGTGCGGGGGACCGGCGGGGTGCCGGTCATCGTGACTTCTGTCGTCGACACCGGCAGTTTCGGACCGGTCTGCGTCGGTTCGACGCGTGATCTCGACATCACCGTCACGAACAGCGGGACATCGGCGCTGGCGATCAGCAACATCACGTCGAGCTCGCCCGAGTTCCAGGTTCCGCAAGTGCTCACGTTCCCAATTGTCGTGACGCCTGGCACGTCGGTCGAGGTACCGATACGTTTTGCGCCGACGACACCAGGAGCGAAGAGCGCGACGATCACGATTGCGAGCAACGATCCGGCCACACCGAACAAGCTGGTCACGATGACCGCGGATACGCCCGCCAACGAGCTGTGCCATCCGCCGTCGTTTACCTCCGTCGGCATGAGCACGGGTCCGACGTTCGGGTCGAGCAAGACTGGCGACTGGACGGTCACGGCGAACGGGCGTCACCTCTCACCGTTCGGGGAGCAGCACAACTTCGGTGTGCAGGCGCAGGGTGAGTACCTGTACTACTCAGGACGACACGAGGGGCAATTCGATGTCGGCCTGTTGAACCGATGGCAGCAGGTCCAGTTGGGCGTCTTCAGCGACTTCAAGTTCGCAGAGATAGGACAGCTGAAAAACGGTGGCGTTCTCGGTCAAGCCTCGGTGGTGCTGGATCTGCTCTTCCCCTCGGTCCGCGTCAACATCTTCGGATCGAAAGGATTCAAGGACACTGCGACGTTGACGACGGACACATCGTTCGTTTTCTCGGGAGTGCCTGGTCCCGGCACGACCGTGACCGCGATCGAGGTCGAGCACGTCACCCGGGTCGTCGATACGCTCGGTGGCGGCGTCCTGGTCGGCCCGTGGCCGAACACCGAGATCGACGGACACATCATGTGGCTGCGGCGTCAGCGGCCGACGCTGCTGGGCGACGGCGTCGGCGTGATGGCGCGCGTCACGCATCACATCAACAGCCGGATTGCGATCTTCGGCGAGTTCACCCTGAACGAGACCTATTTCGGTCCCACGAACAGCGGCCGCGTGATTGGCGGCTTCGTGTTCGGGCGCTGGACGCGGCCGAGCGATTTCACGAACAAGCACACGCCGCTGGGAACGGAGGTCCCGCGCGTGCATTTCGATCTGGACGTGCGCCAGAAGTGACGAATGACGGGCGCTCGCTCGCTGTCCGCTGTCCGCGGTTCGGTTAGAGGCGCCCGGAATTACGTGAGCGGTTGGCACCGCTGGTTACGTCGCTAAGGCGGCTGGACTAGCGGTGCCGCTCGCGATCAGCGAGCGCCAGCATGATGCTGGCCGCGACGGTGACGTTCAACGAATCGACGGCGCTGGCGATTGGGATTCTGACGCGATCGTCCGCGAGCGCGAGCACGGCATCGCTCAGTCCCTCGCCTTCCGCGCCGACGAGCACGATCAGGCGCGCGTCAGGGCGAACCGTCAGCGCGTGGACCGAGGTGGCGTCCGGGTGCGGCGTCAGGGCCGCGATGTGAAACCCCCGCGCGCGGAACCATTCCAGATCGGCCGGCCACGACATCAGACGAACCCACGGCATCACCAGCGCGGCACCCATCGACGTACGAATGGCTTTCCTGTAAAGGGGATCTCCGCTGCGCGGATCGAACAGGATCCCATCCACACCAAACGCAGCCGCCGCGCGAAGAAGACCGCCCACGTTGTCAGGGTTGCCAACCCCTTCGAGCGCCAGCAGCCGCGTCGCCTCGGCGAACGCCGTCAGCGGTTGGGACGGCGGACGCCGCGCGAGAGCCAGGCAACCTCGATGGAAGTTGAAGCCGGTGATCCGGTTGAGGATCTGCTGATCGCAGACGTAGACGGGAGCCGCCAGGGCATCCAGGCGCTCACCGAGCGCGGCGAGCGCAGGAGGCGTGACGAGAACGGAGACAACGGCGGCCCTGCCGGCCTCGAGCAGCCGTGAGACGACGAGTCGCCCCTCCGCAACGAAGAGCCCGCGCGTCAGGAGCCACTGCGGGTCGCCGACGTAGCGATAAGCGTCGAGTCGGGGATCGTCCTGAGCGCCGATCCGTTCGATCACGCAGGTTCGCGCTTGACGGACCGGCGGCTGCGGTGGGCGTCGAGCACGTGCTGGCCGAGGCGCTTCCTGAGAAAGACCTTGGACTCGCCGGTGTCCGCCGGATGCGGCACGAAGCGGACGACGTCGAAGTGCAGTTGGGCGAGCGTGCTCCGCATCTCGTAGAACCGATTCTTCGTTTTGACGATGATCTCGTCGAAGCCGTTGTCGATCGCCCAGACTTCCTGTTCCTCGGTGAGCGCACGGAAGTGGCCCTGACCGCGCCAGTCCGATCGCGTGCCGCCAATCCACTGATACAGGATCCGCCGGCCGTCGAACGCCACGACGTCCTCGAGCTGCACGACGAGGTCCGCGAGTTTCGGATCGCTTTCACGCGACCTGAGCTCGTGCGCCACTTTGAACGAGACCGGCACGACGGTCGACGGATCGTCAGGCAGTGGCGCCTCGGCCATCAGGATCTGGTGATCCCGATCGCTCAGGCGGCGCATGACTTCCGCTGCGGTCTTCTTGCGCGGAAAGTCGAGGAAGAACTCCTCGATGTACTGAATCTCGAGGGCTCCCTGCTGGAGCCCGTACTGTCTGATCAGGTATTCCACCCGTCTCTAGTATAAGGGTTCGAGGGTTCTCTCAGTTCTAAGGTTCTAAGGGTTCTGGGGTTCTGGGGTTCTAAGGTTTCAAGGCTCGAACCGTCGAACTCGAACCGAGAACCCTGAGAACCCGAGAACCCGAGAACCCGAGAACCCTATTCCGCTCTCAGCGCAGTGAGCGGGTCGACCTGGGTGGCGCGCCTTGCAGGAATGTAACTGGCCGTGAGCGCCACGACGGCCAGCAGCGTCGCAACTCCCGCGACCGTCAACGGGTCGGTCGGCCGCGTCTGAAACAGGAAGGCCTCGAGCGAGTGGGAGACGAAGAACGCGGCAATGAGGCCGAGCGTCACGCCCGCGGCAGCAAGCAGCATCGCCTCGCGCACGACGAGACGAACCACCGTGCTCTCCTGCGCACCGAGCGCCATCCTGATCCCAATCTCGCGTGTGCGCTGCGCAACGGCGTAGGAGAGCACGCCGAAAATGCCGATGGCTGCCAGGACGAGCGCCAGAGCCGCGAATGCGGCGAGCAGCGTCATGTAGAACCTCGGTTGCGAAATCGAGCGCGACACGATCTGTTCGAGCGTCCGCACCTGCGACACCGGGAGGTTGGGATCGACGTCGTGCACTGCCCGTCGAGCGGCCTGGCTGATCGACGCCGGCGGTACGGCCGTTCTCAGAACGACGGCCATACTCTGGACGGGCCACTGCTGGTACGGCAGATAGATCTGCGGCGGGTTCGGCTCCTGCAGCCCTTCTTCCTTGATGTCTCCGACGATCCCGACGACTTCTCCGCCGGCGCGCGGCGTACCGGGGCCGTGACCCCATCCCAGCGTGATCTTCTTTCCGAGCGGCTCTTCGTTCGGAAAGTACTCGCGGACGGCGCTCTCGGTCAGGAGGACGACCGGCGGTGTGCCGGCGCGGTCGTCGGCGCTGAAGAGACGGCCCCGCTTGAGCGGAATGCCCATCGTCTGGAAGTACTCGGTCGTGGCGACGCGCGTCTGGATCGACGGTTGCTGTGCGGGCGGCATGGGCGGCCGTCCACCGATCTGGAACGAGATGACGAAGCTGCGATCCGTGAGCGGCAGCGCGAGCACCGCACCGGCCGATGTCACGCCGGGAATCGCGTGCAACCGAGGCATCAGCTGATCCATGAAGGCCACCTGCTGCGCTTCTTTCTCGAAGCGCGAGTCGGGCAGCGACAACTCGAACGTGAGCACCTGGGCCACGTGGAACCCCGGATCGACGGAGGCGAGCTTGATGAAGCTGCGGATCAGCAGGCCGGCGCCAGCGAGGAGTGTCACTGCGAGGGCCATCTCCGCGACGACCAGGGCGCTGCGCATGCGGGAGCCCGCGCGAGTCGTCAGCGCACCCCGTCCCCCCTCTTTCAAGCTGTTCGCCACGCTCGAGCGCGTTGCCTGGAGCGCGGGGAAGATGCCGAAGATGACACCCGTCAGCATCGACAGCGCCAGGCTGAAGACCACAACGGTACCGTTGACCCGCACGTCGTCGAGTCGCGGAATTCCTTCAGGGCGAAGACTGATCAGGAACGCCACGCCCCAGATGGCCAGCAGCAGGCCGAGACCGGATCCAATCGTGCTGAGGACGATGCTCTCGGTCAGCAGTTGACGGACGAGCCGCATGCGTTCGGCGCCGAGCGCCGCGCGCACGGCCATCTCGCCCTCACGGGCTGCAGCGCGGGCGAGCAGCAGATTCGCGACGTTCGCGCAGGCGATGAGCAGCACGAATCCTACCGCGCCGAGGAGGACGTAGAGGGCCGGACGGATCTTGCCGACCATCGACTCCCGGAGCGGAACGGCTGCGAGCCCGACGCCTTCGTTGTGATCCGGGTACTGCTTCGCGAGTTGTGATCCGATGGTCTGCACCTCTGCCGCGACGCGCTCGAGCGCCACGCCCGGCTTCGTGCGACCGACGACCGAGAGGTACCAGGCGCTCCGCTGTTCGACGAGAAACCCCTTGGTGTACTCGAGCGGCGTCCACAGCGTGCGTCCCTCGGGATACGAGAAGCCCTGCGGCATCACGCCGACGACTTCGTAGGGGACGCCGTCGAGAACAATGCGTTGGCCGAGCACCCGCAGGTCGCCCGCGAAACGCTGCTGCCAGAGCCCCCACGAGAGCACCGCCACTTTCGATTTGCCCGGCTCGTTCTCATCCGCGCGGAAGGTGCGTCCGAGGAGCGGCTGAACGCCCAGCAGATCGAAGAGGCTCGCACTCACTTCCGCCGAGTCGAGCCTGACCGGATCTCCCTGGCCGGTGAGGATGGCACGCGATCCGGCGATGGCCGCGGCATCGGCCAGCGTCTGACTGGACTTCCGCAGGTCGATGAAATTCGGGCCCGACATCGAGGACCGCTGCCCCTCGCTGAAGTGGTAGATCCGCACCAGCCGTTCGGGTTCGGCGTAGGGCAGCGGCTGGAGCAACACGCCGTTTATGACGCTGAAGATCGCGCTGTTGGCGCCAATCCCAAGCGAGAGCGTGAGGAGCGCAACGATCGCGAATCCCGGGCTCTTCAGCAGCCGGCGGAAAGCGTAGCGGAGATCTTGACGCAAGGTGTCCATGGGCATCCCTATTCACCAGTGGGCAAAAGGCAAGACAGAATCGCTCTGAAAGCAGGCTGTGGCGTCAAACCACCGGCGCGAGCGAAGCGAAGCGCTGGCAGGCGCCGGGGGTGGGGCCCGGCGCCAACCCAAAAAAGAAAAAGCCATCGGCATGCCGGGTCCGCGTGATCGGCTAAAGCATTCAGCAAGATGGTGTTAGGCGCGGATGGTCAGACTGGTTGCGCCCGAAATCTGTCCGAGGGCGGCAAAGCGGAATCCCGCGACCGGACACTGCGACCTATCCTCCCGACGGTCCCTTCCAACTGGGATTCACGCGGGCGTACATCGCCTGATCGCGCGGTTGACCATGCTTCACGCTGCTCGATCGCATGATGCCTTCGAATACGTAGCCGGCCTTTTCGAGCACGCGTGTCGATCCGACGTTGTCGGCAAATGGCACGGCGAACAAACGCAACAGGTTCCGTTCGGCGAACACGAAGGTCGTCACCAGCACCAGTGCCTCCGTGACGATGCCCCGGCCCCAGTACTGCTCGCTCAGCCAGTAGCCAATCTCGGCGGTGTAGCGTTCGACGTCCGTGCCCGCGACGTAGCCGATCCCACCAACCGCCTGCCGGTCGACCTCGATCGCCAGGGTGGTCGGCGGATCGCCGGCGGTCGCGTGCTTCAGGAAAGCAATCGCGTTCGCGCGCGTGTAGGGATGGGGGAAGCGGTCGCGAAGCTGGCGCGCGACGTTCAGGTTGTCAGCGTGTCGCACTAGCGCGTCGACATCGTCCGCCGTCCAGCGACGCACAGAACAGAGCCTGCCGTTCAGCCGCATTGGGAATACGCGACTCAGAACAGCGCGCGGCCTTCGACGCGGAGCCATCGCTCGGCATCACGGTAGCGCGGATACGCGGTAGCGACCAGTTTCCAGAACCGCCGCGAGTGGTTCTGCTGCCGCAAGTGCATCAGCTCGTGGACGAGCACGTAGTCGCGGACCGCGGCGGGCATCTGGACGAGCCGGTAATTCAGTGCGATGTTGCCAGTTCGCGCGCACGAGCCCCAGCGTGAGCGCTGGTTGCGAATCGAGATTGGTCCATGCGTGACGCCATGCTCGACCGCGAGCTCCGCCAACCGGGGCGGAAGCTCTTCTCGGGCAAGTGCCTTCAGATCGGCCTCGATGGCGGGCCTCAGGTCGCCGTCGTGTTCGACGATGATCCGCCGATCGCCGTAAATGACGAGCGTGCCGCCAGGCACGCCGCGGGTCGAAATCCGCACGGCCGTGCCGCGCAACAGCAGCTCGGACCCCTCGTGCCACTCTCGCGGGCCGTGCTGTACGCGAACGCGCTGCCGCTCGCGATCGATCCACCGCCGCTGGCGATCGACGAACTCCTGCGCTTCACGTCTCGATCCGCCGCGTGGCACAGTGACGCGGAGCGTGCCGTCCGGCTGGACTCTCAGGATGTACCGGCGAGCGCGCGGCACGCGAACGAACGCGATTGCCTCGTGCGTGCGAGCACCGTCCGCGTTTTGTCGCGAGGGTTCGAGACCACCGTCCGGTTGCCGGAAGAATGGAAACTGGAGCTGCATGCGCTCCGCAGCATGATACCAGCAGCGCACGACAGTCGACAGTCGGTAGTCGGCAGTCGGCAGTCACAGTCGGCAGTCAGTCGGCAGTCGGCAGTCACAGTCGAGAGTCGGTCGGCAGTCAGCAGTCGGTCGGCAGTCGGCAGTCACAGTCGACAGTCGGTCGGCAGTCGACAGTCGGTCGGCAGTCGGCAGTTGCAGTCGGCAGTCGAGTCGCGGGTCAGCAGTCAGGCGCCAGTCGCCTTCCCCAGACTGGCGACTGACGACTGAACTGACGACTGTGACTGCCGACCGTCGACCGTCGACTGTCGACTGTTCGACTATTCCCCTCGTAACGCCACAATCGGATCCACCGCCATTGCGCGGCGAGCGGGGATGTAGCTTGCGGCCAGCGCGACGGCGATGAGGAACGCGGCCACGCCACCGAAGCTGAGAGGATCGGTGGGCGTCACGTTGAACAGGACGCTTTTGAGGAACTGCGTCAGCCCGGCCGCGCCTAGGACGCCGAGGACGATCCCCAGCGCTCCGAGCTTGAGGCCCTGCCAGACGATGAGCTTCATGACGTCGCGCCGTTCGGCGCCGAGCGCGACGCGGACGCCGATCTCCTGGACGCGTTGTGACACCGAATAGGAGAGCACGCCGTACACTCCGACCGAGGCCATCAGGAGCGCAATCGCGCCAAAGACCGAAAACATCCAGCCGAACAGCTTGTCCTGCCAGAAGCTGCGCTGACGCAGGTCTTCCATCGTGCTCACCTGGAACATGGGGAGCGTCGCGTCTGCGCTGCGGATGGCCTCGCGCACGCTGCCCGTGATCTGGGCGGGGCTGCCGGCCACTCGTATCGTCAGACCGGTGTTGAGCGTCGGGTCGAAGGAATAGGGCACATAGGCCGACGGGAACACGTCCTCGCCGCTGTCCCCCTGGAAGTGCCTGAAGTCGGTCACGATTCCAACGACGGTGAACCAGTCCGGGTTCGTGTCACCCTTGAGCCGGAACCGTCGTCCGAGCGGATCCACGTCAGCCCACACGCGCTTCGCCATCGCCTGGTTGATAATCGCGACCGGCGTGCGCGTGACCTCCTCGGCCTCCGTGAGGTCACGACCGCTCACGAGCGCGACGCCGAGTGTCTGGCGCAGGTGCGGTGAGGCGGCAACAAAAGTGATCGACGGTTCCTTGCCGGACTCGTACGATTTTCCCTCGACCAGGACGTCGCCGCCTGATCCGCCGCCGCCAAGCGGGACGAAATTCGACGCGAAGGCCGCCTGCACACCCGGGAGCCCTTCGACCCGCCGCACGATGTCCTGGACGCGTCGGGCCTTGGCGTCCGCCGCCTCGTACGACGCACCAGGAAGATAGAACCGCATCGTCATCAACGGCGCCGTGTCGAAGCCCACCACGGCGTTCTGCATGTTGAGGAAGCTGCGAACGAAGAGCGAGGCCCCGACCAAGAGGATCAGGGACATCGACACCTCGGCCACGACCAGCCCGTTGCGCAACCGGGCGCGGCGTCCGCCCGTCGCCCCGCGCGATCCTTCCTTCAGGCTCTCCTGCAGGTTCGAACGCGTGGCCTGAAGCGCCGGCACGAGCCCAAAGACAATGCCTGTCAGCATCGATACGCCGATCGTGTAGGCCAGAGTCCGGCTGTCGAGGCCCCAGTGAATGAAGTACGGAATCGAGTCGGGTGGAATGCCCAGATCGATCAGGTAGAGTCCCAGCCGTGCGAGCACGATTCCGAGTGGCGCGCTGATCAGTCCAATGATCACCGCCTCGATCAGGAGCTGGCGGACGATCTGCCATCGGCCGGCGCCCAGCGCGGCACGCAGCGAGATCTCACGATGGCGCACGGAGGCGCGCGCCAGGAACAGGTTGGCGACGTTTGCACAGGCAATCAGCAGGACGAGCGTCGCGGCGCTCATCATCGCCAGGATCATCAGCTCGACCTGATTCGGGAGCATCCACGAACGCAGAGGACGGATGAGGGCGCTCCAGCCCTCGTTTTGTGTTGGATAGGTTGTTTCGAGGCGACTCGCGATGCCCTTGAGATCGGTCAGCGCCTGATCGACCGTCACACCCGGCTTCATCCGCGCGAAGATCTGGTGATTGCGCTCGTTCCGAGTCGTCTTCTCCGCGTAGGGAGCCAGCGCCACCCACAGGCGCTGGTTTTCAGGAAACATGAACTTCGGGGGCATCACGCCGATCACGGTGTGCGCGCGCCCGTTGATCGAAATCGAGCGGCCAACGACCGACGGGTCCGCGTCGTACCGGCGCCGCCACACGTCGTCGCTCAACAAGACAACCGGCTCAGCGCCAGGCCGGTCGTCTTCCGGGCCGAAGTCGCGGCCCAATGCTGGGGGCGTGCCGAGCAGGCTGAACAAATTCCACGACACGCTCGCGCCCAGGAATCGTTCGGGATCGGAGCTGCCGTCCGCAATCGTCAGGCTCCGGCCGGTAAACGCGGCCATCCCCGAGAGCGTCGTGTTCTGATCTCGCCAGTCCTTGAAATCGGCGTAGGACACTCCCGCGCGATTGATCTTCTGCTTCAGATTGGTCGAGTTCAGGACGATGATCCGGCTGGCGTCAGGATAGGGATAGGGCTGAAGAAGGACGCCGTCCACCACGCTGAAGATGGACGCGTTGACGCCAATGCCAAACGCCAGGCAGATGACCGCCAGGGCGGTGAACCCCGGGTGCTGCCGAAGGGTCCGCACCGCAAACCGCACATCCTGGAACAGCATAGAGACCTTAGACGACTGCGGCTGAGCCTTGGTTCAGCCAGCGGATGCCAGCCAACGTCGGTCCACGGAATCTCGTCAAACGTGAGCAGCCAAGGTGCGACAGGCGCGCCGCAGGCGCGCGCCGCCGGAGCGGAGCGGGGCGAAGCCCCCCGATCTAATAAGGAGTGATTGACTGATGATCAAGAAAGCCTTCTTTGCGATGTTCGTCACCGCCGCGCTGTCGGGCCCGGCTCTCCACGCGGTGCCCCCCGTCCAGCAGGTCTCGACCAACGACGACTGGTGCCGCAACGACAACTGGGGCGACGACCGTCAGGGCTATTGCGAGGTCCGTGAGTACGTCGTCGCCGGGGCGGCGAGCGCCCTGGCCGTCGATGCCACGCCAAATGGGGGCATCCAGGTCAACGGTTCAGGTCGCGGCGACATCCTGGTCAGGGCCAAGGTTGTCGCGACCGCGTCGTCAGAACAGCGTGCGCGCGAGATTGCGAACAGCGTCCGCGTGGAGGCCTCCGCGGCCAAGGTGAGCGCCGACGGACCCAGGACGGAGAACCGCGAAAGCTGGTCGGTCAGTTACCGGCTCGAGGTTCCACACATCTCATCGCTCTCCCTGCAATCGACCAACGGGGGAATCAGCATCGACGATGTCGAGGGGAAGATCGAGTTCAGGACGGTCAACGGGGGTGTGAAGCTCTCGCGGCTCGCGGGCGACGTGAAGGGGCGCACGAGCAACGGCGGCGTGGACGTCGATCTCGATGGCGCGTCGTGGCGCGGTGAAGGACTCGACGTCGAGACCAGCAACGGCGGCGTCAAGCTGCGAATTCCGGAGCAATACTCGGCGCACCTCGACACCGGCACGATCAACGGCGGACTGAACATCGACATCCCGATTTCCGTGCAGGGTCAGCTCGGCGGCAAGAACGGCCGGATGCGCGAGATCTCCGCAGACCTCGGCGGCGGCGGTCCGACGATCCGCGTACGGACGAACAACGGCGGCGTGAAGATATCGAATAAGTGATGGGGATCGCTGTCCGCTGTCCGCGGTCGGCTCGGCGTTCGCGGGGGCCTCGGAGTTTCGCTACGGGGACATTTCTATTTCGCTTTGACACGGAGTTTCGCTACAGCTTGCAGTGACGGCAGGCTGGTGGCATCCTACGCGCGGGAGGGATCCATGGTCAGCTCCCCGATCGCGCGCATCCTTGCTCTGCTTGCTTGCGCCGTGCTCGCGTACGACTCTGCCGGAGTCACGTCCGCAGGCCAGCAGTCGCCAAACAGCACGTCGGTCGCCAGCGCATCGTTCATCAGTGCGCCGGCGTCGCTGTCGTCAAAAGCCGTGAAGAACCCGTATCGTCAGATTTTCCCGGTAACGGAGCTCAAGGCGAGATCGCAGCCAGTCGAGATCGCGCCGAACCCAGGCGTGCTGCCGACAAAGGCCAGTCCGGACATCATCTGCGGCATGAAGGTGTTCCATCCCGATCCGAACGTCGACGCGAAGATCAAGGTCGAGACGCCGAAGACTGCAGGCGAGTTCTCGATTCGACGCTTGCAGCCGAAGATCTGTCAGTAATCGCACGACGCGAACGCCGCGCGCCTCGGTCAGTTTTGCCGCGGGGCACTGGCGTCTTCCCGAACGCCGAACGCCGAACGCCGAGTCCCGAGACCCGAGTCTTCAGCGCCGAGCCCCGATTCCGCTCAGCGCCCGGGCGCCGCGGATCCTCCTCCGGCCTGCAGGTACTTCTGCATCCAGCCGAATACCGCCTCGTGCCACACCCGGCTGTTGAGCGCCTTGAGCACCCAATGTCCTTCGTCGGGGAAGACGAGCATCTCGCTTGGAACACCATTGCGCCGGAGCACGGTGAACATCTGCAGGCCCTGATCGACGGGCACGCGGTAGTCGAGCTCGTTGGTGATGATGAGCGTCGGCGTCTTGATATTGTTCGCGTAGAG
>DATAEK010000390.1:0-68340 GCA_036258055.1 Vicinamibacterales bacterium | reverse complement strand
TCGGCGTGCCACTTGTGGATGCCCGTGCCTTCGTCGGCGTAGTAGACGTATCCGAGCTCGTCGTCCACGGCAATGGCTTCGATCTCGCCGACACCGCTGAACGCTCCGAATCTCCGCACGAACGTCGCCTTCACTCGACCGGTCCCATCGTCGGCCAGCCGGTATTGCCACAGATAGTTTTGCTTCGGTCCAGCCTTGGGCGACACGATCGCGAAGATCGCGCCGTCTTTCGGGCGTTTGTAGAGGCCGATGCCCATCGGCGCCCCCTCGTCGCCCTTCGCACCGTCGAGGATTGGCATACCCCCCGACGAAATGTCGCGAAGACCGCTGCCATCCGCGGCGATGGCGTAGGCGCGCAATCGCCGCCCGTTTCGCTCGGTCAACACCGCGATGTCCGTCGGCGTCGCGTCGAGATCGAGACCGTACTCGATGTCGACGTTGTTGGGACGGTTCGGCCCTTTGAGCAGATGACGCAGCTTACCGTCCAAGCCGAAGACGGCAAGCGCTCCGTCTGGTGCGGCGACCTTCATCGTTCCAAGCACCAGGCTGTTTGCCGGATCCCGGCTATTGAGCCAGATGGCGGGATCGTCAGGATCCTTTGGAAGGGCATCGGTCGCAATCGCCGGCGCGACCGCCGCCATCGATGACCGTGCCACGGGAGTCGGGGGCGGCGACGTCCCCTCGAAAGCGCGACCGCTGCACGCCACAGCGGCGATCAATACGACGAACAGCCACATCCACCCGCGAGTCATCGGCAACGCACCTCTCGAAGCGGGATTCGCGTGCCGCGAGGCACGTCGAACAACGTCGTGCACGACAAGGCCGCGATCTGCAGTCGAACTTCAATACAAAGTCCGTTCACCAGCGATAGTGCTCGTCCTGAGCGGCCGTTTCTCCACTCCTTGATAGTACCGGAGCAGGGCGTCGTTGAGGTTGATGCCGTCCAAGGCGCCTGATAGGCCGGCTGATTCTCTGCGCGACGGAAAGGTCGAGCTGGCGAAGCATGACGTAGAATCACGCTGAGAACTGCCCTGCCTGCACGAATTCTGCGGGTACGAGCTCCGCCGGACGAGGACCGAGTGATGGCGCGCACCTATGACGTGTTGACGATGGGCCGGAGCTCGATCGATCTCTACGCGCACCAGATCGGCGTCCCGATGACCGCCGTCACCAGCTTCGACGCCTACGTCGGTGGCTGCCCGACCAACATCAGTGTGGGAACGAGACGCCTCGGATTGCGCTCCGTCCTCCTGACCGCTGTCGGCGACGATCAGGTCGGCGACTTCGTGCTCGCATTCCTGGACCGTGAGGGGGTCGAGACCCGGTTCGTGCCGCGGAAGCCGGGCCGACGCACGAGCGCGGTGTTGATGGCCATCCAGCCCCCGGACAAATTCCCGTTGACGTTCTACCGCGAGGGCTGTGCCGATCGCGAACTGACGAGCGACGACGTGCGACGCGCGCCAGTTGCCGACAGCGAGATCATCGTCGTCACCGGCACGGGGCTCAGTCACGAGCCGAGCCGTACCGCGACGCTGTTCGCGGCATCGCACGCCGCGGCATCCGGCACGCAGGTGCTGGTGGATCTCGATTACCGCCCCGATCAATGGGCCGCGCGCGCAGACTACGCGTCGGCGGTGAAGAACCTCCTCGCGAGCGCATCATTGGCGGTCGGCACGGAAGAGGAAGTCACCGCTGCGGCGGACACCAACGACCTGACGAAGGCGATTGAGGCAGTGCTCGGCGCGGGACCCTCGGCGCTGATCGTGAAGCGCGGCGCGCGCGGCGCGTCGATTCACGCGCCGGGTGCGAATCCGCGCGACATCCCGTCATTTCCGATCGAAGTACTCAACGTCCTGGGTGCCGGGGACGCGTTCGCGAGCGGGCTCATCGCTGGGTTGCGGCAGGGGTTGGCGCTCGATCGCGCGACGCGCCTCGGCAACGCAACCGGCGCGATCGTCGTCACGCGCCACGGCTGCGCCAACTTCATGCCGACTATGCCTGAGGTCGAGGACTTCGTGCGCAGCAAGGGCGGCTGGTAAAGATCGACGCGAGGGTTGAAAATCGAAGCAGTGGAGGATCGCGTGGCAGCGACGCGGCTGACGGTCGGACAAGCGGTCGTGACCTTCCTCGGGGCGCAGCACGTGCGCCGCGACGGACGGACGCAGCGGTTCTTTGCCGGCATCTTCGGGATTTTCGGACACGGGAACGTCGCCGGTCTTGGCGAAGCGCTGCTGCATCGCCCCGCTGCGCTGCCCTACTATCTCCCCCGCAACGAACAGGCGATGGTGCACACGGCGGCCGCGTTCGCCAAGGCCAGCAACCGGCTGCGGGCGATGGTCTGTACCAGTTCGATCGGGCCCGGGGCGACGAACATGATTACCGCCGCCGCCGGCGCCACGATCAACCGGTTGCCGGTGCTGCTGCTGCCCGGCGACATCTTCGCAACCCGGCGCCCCGATCCGGTCCTGCAGCAGCTGGAATATCCGAGCTCGCGCGACACGTCCGTCAACGACTGCTTCAAACCGATCTCCCGTTACTGGGATCGCATCAATCGGCCCGAGCAGCTGCCCTCGGCGCTCATGGAGGCGATGCGCGTGCTGACATCGCCCGCCGATACCGGTACCGTCACGATTGCGCTGCCGCAAGACGTCCAGGCAGAGGCCTTCGAGTTTGCTGACGCGCTGTTCGAGCCGCGCGTCTGGGAGATTCCCCGGGCACGTGCTGACGCCGCCGCTCTGCACGCGGCAGCATCGATGATCCGTCGATCCACCCGCCCACTGATCATCGCCGGAGGCGGCGTGCTCTATAGCGAGGCAACCGCTGCGCTGCGGACGTTCGTGGAGCACACCGGAATTCCGGTCTGCGAAACCCAGGCAGGCAAGGGTGCGATGCCGTTCGATCACCCGCAGGCCGTCGGCGCGGTGGGCGCCACCGGGACTTCCGCGGCGAACATCCTCGCGCGTGAAGCCGACCTCGTGATCGTCGTGGGATCGCGGCTCGGCGACTTCACGACCGCATCGAAGACGGCGTTTGCCGGTGCGCACGTCCGTTTCATCAGCGTCAACGTCACCGAGCTCGACGCGCGCAAGCACGCGGCGCTCCCGCTCGTCGCTGACGCGCAGGTGACGCTCGCCGAGCTCCGCGAAGCCTTGACCGGCTGGCGCGTGAGTGCGTCGTACGCCAACGAGATTGCCTCGCTGAAGGCCGCGTGGGAACGCGAGGTCGATCGCATCTATGCGCCGGGAAATGCGGCCGTGATCAGCCAGGGTGAGGTCATCGGCATCCTGAACAACGCGCTTGCGCCGACCGACGTCGTTCTGTGCGCGGCCGGCAGCCTGCCGGGCGACTTGCACAAGCTGTGGCGGACGCCCGCGCCTGGCGGCTATCACCTCGAGTACGGTTACTCGTGCATGGGCTACGAGATCGCGGGCGGGCTCGGCGTGCGCATGGCGCAGCCCGATCGCGACGTCTACGTGATGGTCGGCGACGGATCGTACTTGATGATGGCCCAGGAAATCGTCACGGCGGTACAGGAACGCATCAAACTGACGATCGTCGTCCTCGACAATCACGGGTACTCGAGCATCGGTGGGCTGTCTGCATCGGTCGGGTGTGCAGGGTTCGGGACGCGCTATCGCTTCCGCGGAGAGTCGGGCGAGCTCGACGGCGATCCCGTGCCGGTCGACTTCGTCGCGAACGCCGCGTCGATGGGCGCACGGGCGATCAAGGTCTGCACGCGCGGTGAGATCGAGGCCGCCCTCGGCGCGGCAAAGGCGCATCCAGGGGTGAGCGTGATCGTGATCCCGGTTGATCGCGAAGCTCGCGTACCCTCGTACGAGTCCTGGTGGGACGTGCCGGTTGCCGCGACGTCGCCGCTCGACGCCGTGCAGCGCGCCCGCACCGCCTACGACGCCTCGCGGAAGAACGTGCACGACTACCTCTCGGCTTCAACGCCGCCACGCGACGGGGATCCAACATGAGCACGACACAACTTCTCAACTACGTCGGCGGGCAGTGGGAATCATCGCGGGCGACCGACGCCCTCCCGGTCTCGAACCCCGCGACGGGAGAGTCGCTCGCTTCGGTTCCCCTCTCGAAGAGCGACGACGTCGATGCCGCCGTGCAGGCGGCGGTGAAGGCGTTCCCGCAATGGCGGCGCACGCCTCCGGGCGAGCGGATCCAGCCGTTGTTCAAGCTCAAGGATCTCCTCGAGCGCAACGTCCACGAGCTCGCCAGGACGATCACCCAGGAATGCGGGAAGACCCTCGCGGAATCGGAAGGCGAGCTTCGCCGCGCCATCGAAAACGTGGAGGTCGCTACCGGCATCCCGTCGCTCATGATGGGCGCGAACGTCGAGGACATCGCCGCCGGCATCGACGAGCTCATGATCCGGCAGCCGGTCGGCGTGGTCGCCGTGATTACGCCGTTCAACTTCCCGGGAATGATCCCTTTCTGGTTCATCCCCTACGCCCTCGCCTGCGGCAACTGCGTCATCGTCAAACCGTCAGAGAAGACGCCGCTGACGATGTCGCGCGCGTTCGATCTCGTCGAGCAGCTCGGGCTTCCGCCCGGCGTGATCAACATGGTCCACGGGGGCCAGGCGGCGGTCGAAGCGCTCGTCGATCATCCGTCGGTCCGGGCGATTTCGCTGGTCGGCTCGTCGCCGGTGGCGCGCCAGGTCTACGCCCGTGCCGCGGCGCACGGCAAACGCGCGCAGTGTCAGGGCGGCGCGAAGAACCCGATCGTCGTGCTCCCCGACGCCGACCTGGACATGACCACGAAAATTGCGGCGGACTCGGCGTTCGGGTGCGCCGGGCAGCGCTGCCTTGCCGCGTCGGTCGCGATCACGGTCGGCGATGCGCGGCAGCCGTTCGTCGATCGGATGTCCGATGCCGCATCGAAGCGTCGTGTGGGAAACGGTCTGGAGCCTGGGATCGAGATGGGACCGGTGATCAGCGGGCAGAGCCAGACGCGGATCGAACGCTTGATCGCCGCCGGGCAATCGGAGGGCGCACGCCTCGTGGTGGACGGCCGCGGCGCGAGCATCAAAGGCGGCGAGCGCGGGCACTTCGTGCGTCCCACGATTCTCGAAGGCGTCGCCCCCGAGAGCGAGCTGGCACGGACCGAAGTGTTCGGGCCGGTCCTCAGCATCACTCCCGTCGACTCGCTCGAGGCGGCCATCGACGTCGTGAACCGATCGGCCTACGGCAACATGGCGTGCCTGTTCACGTCGAGCGGACTCGCGGCGCGTCGGTTCCGCTACGAAGCGGCGGTCGGGAACGTCGGCATCAACGTCGGCGTCGCCGCGCCGATGGCGTTCTTCCCGTTCTCAGGCTGGAAGGACAGCTTCTTCGGCGACCTCCACGCCCAGGGTCGCGATGCGATCGACTTCTACACCGAAAAGAAGATCGTGGTCGAACGCTGGCCGCAGGAGTGGAGCCGCAAGTTCTGAGAAGATACGGCGCATAAGGTTTCGGTCGATTCTCGGCGCGCGCTCCGGCCGAGAGCGTGTGCTAGGATTCTGCTCGCTCACTCGGCATCGGCATCGGTCTCGTGGTCACAAGGAGGCTCTATGAGATGCTGCAGGACGTTTGGCTCCCTGGTGCATTTCGGTCTGCTCGCCTCGCTGATCGTGCTCCCCGCCGCCGTCTCGGCGCAGTCTCAACCTGAGCCGTCGATTGGCACGTGGAAGCTCAATGTTGAGAAGTCCAAATACTCGCCGGGACCGGGACCGAAGAGCACGACCGTCGTGATCAAGCCTGACGGCGACAAGATCCAAGTCACCGTCAAAACTATCGCGGCGACTGGATCGGCCGCGACCACCGAGTACTCCTATCGACTCGACGGCAGGGACTACCCGGTCATTGGATCTTCCGATTACGACACTGTCGCACTGAAGGGATCGGGCAGTACCGTTGAAGGCATTCGGAAGAAGGCAGGCAAGGTCGTCCAGAACTACAAACGGGTCATCTCGGGCGATGGGAAGACCATGACGGTCACGACGACCGGTACCAACGGGCTGGGACAGACAATCAACAACGTCGCCGTCTACGAGAAGCAATAGACCGCGACCGGTGAGCAGACGTGGCCGCGAGCGCCGGCATTTCCGGCGCCTGCGGCCTGGCCCGCGGCATCACTGCCATTCGCGCGAGGCGACGTACGACTTGCGCGAGCGCGCCGTCATCCCCTCACGCTTGACCCGCACTTCGAGCTTGTGGACCTTGCCGTCGAGCCGCTCCGGCTCGAACCCGAGCGCGTACTGACGGTGCAGTTCGTCAGCGACACGGCGAAACGTCGAACCGAGATCGTTGGTGTTCGTCAGCTCGAAGTAGCCGCCGCCGGTGGCCGCCGCGATCTTCGCAAGGCCTTCATCCGGTTTCTCCATTCCCCCTCCGCCCGAATGACCGCCGCCGCTCCATCCACCCCCACCGCCATACCCGCCGTAATGGCCCATCGGACGCCCGCCGCCCCCGCGCATACCGTTCTGCCCCCAGAGGCCGATCGCGTAGACCATGACGTTCTCTTCTTCGGCACGCTTGGTGGCGTCCTTGAGCGTGACGTTGTTCGATCGGAAATTCATCGGCGCGTCCACGCCGTCGGTGAAGACCAGGACGACGCGGCGTTTTTCCTGGTGCAGGAGCGCGGTCATCGCGACGTTGACAGCATTCCAGAGCGGCGTCGGACCTGCCGGCTGGAGATCGGTTTTCAGGATCCCGATCATCTCCTGTTTGTCGCTCGTGAACTCGACCGGATCCACTTCAATCCGCGTCGAGAAGCTGCCTATTCGGGCCTTGTCACCGGCGATCAATCGCTGGACGAATTCTTCGGCGGCCGCCTCGACGAGCGAGAAGTTTCTCCGCATGCTCTCGCTGCGATCGAGCATCATCACGACGGTAATCGGCTGGATCTCGTTCTCGAAGACGGTGATGGTCTGGGGCTTGCCGTTGTCGAGGACCTCGAAGTCCTCGCGGGTGAGATCGGGAACGAGACGTCCCTGATCGTCGGCCACGGTCGCGTAGACCGCGACTGTGCGGGCGCCGCTCTTGAACGTCGGCTGCTGTTGTTGTGCCGAGACGAGGGCACCCGCGAGCGCGACAGCGACGAGGAGCAGCAACGGATTGGCGGATCGAATCTGACCGGGGTACAAATTGCTTCTCCGGGAGGCAGGCGGCAATCTGTATTATGTCACGGGACCTCGGTTGCTTCGATCCCGGCCCGACTGCGGGCGCCGGGGCTGGAAGCGGCTGTCGCGCGCAGAGGCCCGTTTGCCGGGAGATGGCAATGAGAAAACCGTGGTGTTTTTTCGTGCTGGCCATCGTCGGTCAGGTTCTGGCGCGGGCGCAGACACCGCAGACGCCGCCGGCCCAGCAGCTTCCCACTCAGGTTCCCGGCACGTTCCGAAGCACCATCACGATGGTGCCGCTCGACGTGCGGGTGCTCGATCGGAACGGCAAGCCCATCACCGATCTGAGGCAGGAGGACTTCACGGTCCTCGAGGATACCGTGCCCCAGCAGATCCGGTACTTCTCGAGTCAGGCGCTCCAGGCCCAGGATCCGGGGCCATCGACCGCGGCTGCCGCACGTCGCGCGCTGGGGCCGGACGTGAAGCCGCAGTCGCAGCGGGTCTTCCTGATCCTGCTCGGTCGTGGCCGGTTGCAAGGGCCATCAAAGGGCGTGGATGGGGCCATCCACTTCGTTCGCGAACAGCTGTTGCCGCAGGACCGGGTCGCAGTCCTGGCATTCAACCGGGCAACCAGCTTCACGACCGATCACCAGAAGGTCGCGCAGGTCCTCGAACGGTTCAAACGCAGCAACGACAGTATCGAGGGCAAGCTGAGCCAGCACTTCAGCGGCCTGACCGCCGTCTACGGCAGCAAGTCCATTCCCGCCCCGATCCAGGCCGAGATCGATCGCGTGTTCCACGGAGATGAGGGGCTCACGACCCGGCAACTGCCGCCGGGACGGATCACCGAGTCGGGCCGCATCGCTGACGACGTCCGGCGCAAGGTCGATTTGATCCAGCGGCGCGACATCATCGAAGCACGGGCGGAGAATCCCTTGCCGTTCGACGCCAGCGACCTGCAGCAGGCCGAGCGCATCGATCTGAGCTTCGACGAGTACGTCACCGCCAATGCCCAGACAATGCAGGATGTGGGGAACATCTACACCGGGATCGAATACCTGCGCTACATCGAAGGCGAGAAGCACCTCGTTTTCTTCACCGAGAGAGGCATCTTCCTGCCGCGGGTCGAAGACGACCGTGGCATCGCCGCAGCCGCAAGCGATGCGCGGGTCGTGATCGATGCGATTCACACGGGAGGCCTGATCGGGCCACCGCCGCCCACGGGGCGCGGCTCGTCGCCGCTGCCGTCGACAGGCATGATGTTCATGCAGAACTTCTCCGTGCAGTCGCTGCGGACGATCGCCGATCTCACAGGAGGTCAGGCGTCGGCTTTCAGCTTCGCCGAGAAGGCACTCAACCGGATCGACGACGCCACCCGCGCCTACTACCTGCTCGGGTACTACCCCGCCAACGGCACGTGGGACGGCAAGTACCGGCGCATCAACGTCCGGGTGAACCGGCCGGGTGTAACTGTACTCTTCCGTCACGGGTATTTCGCCCGGACGGAGCTCGTGCCGTTCGATCGCGAGAAGTTCCTCTCCTACAGCCGCGTTACCGCCGCTGGACACTTCGTCGAGGACATCCGGGACATCCCGATCACCGCGCGGCTGGCCGCCGAACAGGGCGGCGCCGACGAGATCCGGGTGGAAGCCACGATCGATGTGGCCAAACTGAAGTTCGCCCTGGAGGATGGCTGGCACGTCGGCGCGATCGACGTCGCCATCTTCTGCGCCGACGCGCGCGAGAACCTCGTCGGCCAGACGTGGCAGAAAGTGGATCTACGCGCTCGTGAGGACGTCTACCAGCAGATGATGAAAACCGGCCTCCCGTTCAACGCTCGCATTGCCATCCGGTCGCAGCCGCGGTACGTGAAGGTGATCGTGTACGACTACGGCGCAGACGTGCTTGGGAGCGCCGTGCTGAAGGTGAAATAGGAGACCGGGTGGCTTCGCCCCGCCTGTTGTTAAGATTCAGTCATGCACGAGCTCCGCGCGACTGGACTCCGCCGGCGGATCACCGTTCGCCGCGTGGTGCTCGCGATCCTGGCGACGGCCGCGATGGTCTACCTCAGTGCGCTCCTCTACTTGATATCGCAGGAGACGCGGCTCGTGTTCCAGGCGGGACTCGGGCTTGGCACATCGCGTCCGGCCGTTCCCTACGCACAGGTCGATCTCACCCGTTCAGACGGCGGGAAGCTGTTCGCCTGGACGCTGGAACAGGACCCGCACCGGCCGTGGGTGCTCTTCCTGCATGGAAACGCGGCGACGATTGGGAGTCGCGTCAACGTCACGCGCTACGAGCATCTCTACGCGCTCGGGCTGAACGTGATGGCCCCGGAGTACCGCGGGTTCGCCGGACTCAACGGCGCACCGAGCGAGCAGGGCGTCTCTGACGACGCGCGGACGGCGTACGAGTACCTCCGGCGCACGAGGCAGGTCCCGGCCGATCGGATCGTGATCTACGGCTGGTCGCTCGGATCGGCGATCGCCGTCAACCTCGCATCCACCGTACCGGAGGCCGGGCTCATCCTCGAGGGCGCGCCGGCGTCACTCGTCGCGATCGGTCAGCGGCGATACCCGCTCATGCCCGTCCGGCTCGTAATGCGCAACCCATTTGACTCGATCGTCAAGATTCAGTCGATTCACGCGCCGATGCTGTTCATCCACAGTCCCGAGGATACGGTGATCCCGATCGCGGAGGGTCGTCGTCTCTATGATGCTGCGCCGTCGCCTCGGACGTTCGTCGAGGTTCGCGGCGGCCACGTCAACTCGAGCGATGTGGATGGCGCGATCTTCTACGGCGCTATTGAGAAGTTCCTCAGAGAGCGGGGGCTGATGAAGTGAATGGGACATGGGCCAGGGGCCATGGGCGTCGTCCTGTTTTTTGAAATCCGGATGTCCAATCTGGTGACCGATCGCACTTCGAGTTACGAGCGTCGCTCGGTTTGCTGGTGTACGTGCTGAACTGGCAGGTGTATGAACGGCGCGGCGACAAGCGCGCCATCGTCGCCATGGAGGAATTCGGGACGACGAGCTCGTGGCCGAATCCCGCCGCCGGATTTCGATGCGCGCTTCACCATCGAGATGATCCGATCGGGTCACGTGCGATGGCGACTCGGCGGAATCGAACTGAAGGCTGGGGATCGCAAGGAAATCGGGGTGCTGCGCCTGTTGCGGCGCTAACTGTTACTCTTCGCGCTTCTCCGGCTCTGTCGTCCCTCCATCGCGCATTGCCCCTTGCCCATGACCCATTTCCCCTTCCCCATAGACCCTTTCCTCTTTGCCACTTACCGTTCCCTGCTCTTCCTCCAGCCACAAGTTCAGCGAGGTCGCGCGCATCACGTAAAAGAGAATCGCGCCGAGTGGAATGGCAGTGATCAAGATAAGCGGTGACACCGGGTTAGGCTTGCTGAACCCGGATCCAAGTAGGTGCAGGTTCATCAAGGACACAGTGAAGGCATTCGTGGTCCAGTTCAGCGAGACCTGTCCGACGCCGATCAGGACGAGAATCGCCCAGAACCACTTCCCGATCAGACGGGGCGCGCGCGCCACGAGTAGCAGCGTGTACAACATGAATAGCGGCACCGCCAGCACTGCCGCAAAGAACACGTAATGCCAGAGACCCTTGCCGGCGAACGTAAAGCGATTGAGGTGGGCCAGCGATTCCTTCATCGGCCGGACCTGGACGCTTTTCAGGACGCGCCGGTCGCCGGTCTTCTGCAAGGCGACCTCGGCGAGGAGCCACATCCGTGGCGGGTACTCGTACTCGAAGGTCGTGACCACCAGCGTCGAATCACCCGTTCGCAGCGACTGTGATGCCACGAGCTTGACGCTGGTTGGCGGCTCGGGCGGGAACACCTTGGAAATCTGCTGGACTCGCAGTCTGAACGCCGGCCCCCTGACTGCGGGATCGGCGTAGTTCTCCACGGCATCGAAGTCGTGAGCCGCGAGACGCGTCAGCAACTGCTGCGCGAGATCCACATCGCTCTTCGCAACGGTGGAAGCATCCGAGGGCTGCCGAGTGCATCCGGCGGCGAACACGAGGACGAGTACAAGCAGCAGGCGTCGCATAGGTGGCAAAAAAAGAGCGATGGCCGCTCGGCCATCGCCCTGATAACTATCACGGATCCGGGGTTGTCGCCGCTTAATGCTGCCGAGAGGCCTGATCCGTCGTCGTGATCTTCTTGTCGATCTTTTTCTCGGGGTTCTTGACGTACTTGTCGAGCCAGGCCGCCCACCGCGACCAGAGATCGAGCAGCGTCTCCTTCGACGCCGGCCCGTGATCCTCGAGTGGATACAGGTATAGCGCGGCCGTTTTCCCGAGCCCGTTGAGGGCGTGGTAGAGGCGCAGCGAGTTGGTCGGGTCGGTTCCGACATTCTGATCGGCCAGGCCGTGATACATCAGCAGCGCGCCGGTCAGATTGTTCGCGTACAGGAACGGCGACATCGACAGGTACACGTCGCGCGCCTCCCAGAGGTCGCGCCGCTCGCTCTGGAATCCAATCGGCGTGAGCGTACGGTTGTAGGCGCCGTCACCCGCAATCCCTGCCTTGAAGAACGGCGTGTGCACCATCGCGTTGACGGTTGAGAACGCGCCGTAGCTGTGACCGCCGATCGCGAGCCGCGTGCGATCGACCAGCGCTCGGCGATCCAGCTCGTCGATCACCGCCGCCAGATCGTTGCGCAGATCGTTCACGTAGTTGTTGTTCATCTGGTTCTGAGGCCCGACGATCGGGGCGTCAGGTTCGACGACGGCATAGCCGAGGCGGACGAAGAACTCCATCGAGCGCGCCCCGAAGTTCGGGAACGTGTTCTTGTTGAACGTGCGGTCGGGACGGTCGTACTCCTCCTGCCCCTGGAACTCCCGTGGATAGAACCAGAAGATGGCCGGCAGCCTGGTGCCCTTCTGATAGCCGGGCGGCAGCGTGACCGACACCTTGAACTTGAACCCGTCGGCGCGCTCGACGAAGAACCGCTCCTTCGGCGCCCGCGTCAGGTCGGGCAGGTAGTCCTGGTTGTGGGTCAGCTGCGTGCGCGTGCCGCTGGCGACCAGGTACTGCTGCGGCACCTCACTCGGACTCTCACGGGCGACGATGAACTTGCCGGCATCAGCGTCGACGATCGTGGACACGCGCTCGAAGGCGTTGCTGTTCTCGCTCTCGTAGATGCGCTGCTTCTCACCGGTCTTGATCGCCACCTTGTCGATGAACGTCTTCGGCCCTACGTCGTTGGGGTTCTTGTCGTAGATCGACCCCTGGAAGAAGACGTGCTCCTTGTCCGCAGAAACCAGGACCGGACCGGTGGGCCCGGCGAAGCCGCCGCGCCCGCCGCCGCCGGCACCACGGCCGCCGCCCCCGCCGCCGCGTGTCGAGGCGATCGATCCCGGATTGGCGTAGACGTCGTCGGTCCGGTACCGCGCGAGCGTGTACTTCTTCGCCGTGTCGGCCAGATACACCGCGGTCTCGACCGTGTTCTGCCCGGCACGCTCGCTGAAGAACAACACCTGCATGTCGGGCGAGTAGCGCACGCCGTTCATCCGCGACGCGTTTTCGTAGATGACTTTCTTGCCGGCGTCGTCGAACGGCGGCAGCCACTGATACACGCGGTCCTTGCGCTGCGGCGCGCGGCCGCCCCGCTCCTGACCTTCCGCCAGCGTGTCGTCAGCAGCGGCGCCCCGCCCACGCCCGGCCCGACCACCGGGCCCATTCCCTTCGCCCGGAGGCGCGGGCTCCTGTTCGACGAACGTCAGACCCTGATTGTCTGAACGCCATGCGATCTCGCGTTTGCCTTGCTGATTCTGATTGCCGCGGCCTCCGCCCCCGGCGGGCGGCGCGCCCGGATCCGGCGGCGGCGCGTTGTCGTCCTGCACGCCAAGGTTGATCGGGCGATCGGTGACCTTCGCGAGCATCTTGCCGTCGGCGTCCCAGACTTCTTCGACCGATCCGAAGTTGCTGACCGGGACGTCGTACGAGAACGGCTTCACCATCCGGGTCACGCGCACGTACTTCCCGTCAGGTGACGGATCGGCGGCGCGGACCATCGTCGGCTGTCCGATTTTCTTGACGGTGCCCTTCTGCACGTCGATGAGCGCGACCTGGCCGGTCGAATGCCATTCGAGCAGTTCCTTCTCGTAGGTGGTGCTCATCAGGCTCGGGAACGTCCGCAGCCGATTCTTGTCGGAGTCCGCGATCTTGACCGTCGGACCGGTCGGCGCGACCGGCGCGGGCGGCATGGCCGATCGCGCGTCGGGAACCAGGACGACGGCGATCTGCTTGCCGTCGGCGGTGAAGTCGAAGCTCGTAACGAGCGTAGCGAGGACCGGCGTCTTCGTCAGCTGATGCGACTTGCCCGTCGTCACATCGGCGACCCAGATGTGCGTCGCGTCGTCCGAGTGCACGAAGTACGCGATGCTCGTCCCGTCAGGCGACCACGTGGCGTTGGACACGCGGGCACCGGGAGGAACCTGGATCGGCCGCTTGGAACCATCAGCCGCGGAGATGATTTGGATGCCGACGTTGTTGCGGGTCGTCAGCGTGCGCGCGCGGTTGGCTTTGAAGTCCACGAAGACGCCGCCCAGCTCGTGGAACGGCTTGGAAAACGTCTTCATCGGAACCGGGCCGTCGCCGATTTCGTCGAGGAACCATTTCTTGTCGGGACTTGCGTTCGTGAGGCTGACGTTGAGGTAGCGGGGCGCCAGCACGGCATCGGCCAGCTCCTTCGGCGGCGTCTGGTAGCCGTCCTGTTTGAGCACGTTGTCGGCCCAATTGGACGGGGGACCCTGCTGCCCCGCAAGCCGGAGCGGAATCAGCAGAAGGAGCAAGGCGGGGGCGACGCGCACCAGGCGCTGCGCACGTGTCTTCGTCATAGTGCCTCCGTCGAAACGACTCCGGACTATCGGCTGGAAGTGGGCTTCGAACAGGCTGGTAGCGCGAGAGCGCCTGTCCGCAACTGGACCCTAATACGGAACGATTCGGCCGCCCGCTTACACGGTCCGGCGTGGCTAGAACATACCCCGCTCGGCCGGTTGTGTCGAGACGTGATGACCCGGGGCGCGGTGGGGCGCTGGCGCCCTCAACCAATCCGCGATGCCTCATCCGGAGCGGATCGGACACGGTATTGAGGTGCGCTATCCTGTGGATTGTTGCGCGTGGCAGCGCACCGCCGACCGCACGACGCCTGGTGCGACCGCGCGAGTTTTTTCGATCATGGGCACACGAACGTCCGCAGCGTTTCCCCCCCTGCTGCTGAGCCTCACGGCTGGTGCGATCGCGATCGCGCAGAGCGCTCCGGCGTCCTCGACCTTCCAGCTTCCCGACAGCGCGGCGTTCCTGCGATTGGTCCGCGAGGCCGTGCGTCAGGACGACGAGCGCCTCACGACATTCACGTATCTCGAAAAGCGCCGCGACGTGCGAGTGTCGATGCTCGGAAAGGTCACCGTCGGACCCGAACGGACCTTCGAGGTGTTCCCCTCACGAGTGCCGGGCGCGACCTACAAACGATTGATCGCGGTCGACGGGAAGCCGCTGACCCCCGAGGAACTCGCCAAACGTGACGCCGAGCGTCAACGGGAGGTCACGGATCGGGCCAAGCGTGAGGCAAAGGAATCACCCTCTGAGCGACGTGAACGCCTCGACGAGTCCGCCGCCGAGCTCGCCGAACGCGAGAAGACCATCGACGACGCCTTCGCGGTGTTCGAGGCCACCTGGGTCGGCCGTGAGACGCTCGAGGGCGTGCCCGTCGTGGTCGCGAGTTTGACGCCACGTAAGGATGCCAACGTGTCCACTCGGGAGGGGCGATGGATGAAGCACTTCGCGGGTCGCGCGTGGTTCGACGAAGCCACGCACCAACTGGCCAAGATCGACATGCAGGCCCGTGACGATATCTCGATTGGCTGGGGGATCGTCGGCCGGATTCACGAAAAGACGCGGATCTATGCGACCCGGAAGCGAATCGGAGAGATGTGGATGCCCTCCGAGTTCGTCATCGAGGCCACCGGTCGCACACTCCTGTTTCGGGCCTTCGAGGTACGGCTGGTGACGAACTATTCGGACTACAAACAGAAATCAACCTCACTGCACTAGAACCAGTTCGCGCTATCCGCAGACGCCGCGCGCGCGCAGCGCGGCAATCTCCTCCCGGCTGAATCCCAATTCGGTCAAGACCCCGTCGGTGTGCTCGCCAGGCACGGGCGCCGGACTGGTCGCGCCATCGGCCGTCTCTGACAACTTGATCGCCGTTCCGGTCTGGTGGATCTCGCCATGTTCCGGATGCTGCAGGCTGACGACCATTCCACGGGCCCGTACCTGCGGATCGGCGAATGCTTCCGCCGGGTCGTACACCGGCGCCACACACGTGCCGGCATCCGTCAGCAGCCGCCACCATTCGTCGCGCGTGCGCGTCGCGATGAGGCGCTGCACATCGGCCCGTGCCGCGGTCTCTTCGGGAGTGGGCGCACGGACGGCGTGCTCGTCGCGAAACGCGAACCGGGCAAGATCCGGACGCTCGATGGCCGCGCAGAATCTCTCCCAGAACACGGGTTCGTAACAGGCGATGGTGATGTAGCGGGCATCCTTCGTTTCGTAGACGGCGTAGTACGGAAACGTTCCGCTCAGAAAACCTGCGCCGCGTGCGGGCGGCGCATCGTCGCTCCAGAACCCCCGCATGTTCGGCGTCGCCCCGAGCAGGGAGATCGACGCGTCGAGATACGAGACGTCGACGTGCTGACCTCTCCCGCTTCGCTCGCGCGCGAAGAGCGCGACCATGATTCCGAGCGCGCCGTGCAGGCTCGCACCGCCGTAGTCGGCGACCAGGTTGAGCGGAATCTGCGGAGTGCGGCCGGCCTCGCCGATCAGGCTCAGGATGCCGGAGAGCGCCAGATAGTTCAGATCGTGCGCCGGCACGTGACGATAGGGTCCCGTCTGCCCGAATCCGGAGAGCGAGCAGTAGACGATACGTGGATTCAGGGCCCGGATCGCGTCGTAGTCCGCGCCCAGCCGACGCATCACGCCAGGGCGGAAGCCCTCGACGATCACGTCCGCGGCGCGGGCGAGTTTGAGGAAGATTGCCTGTCCATCCGGCGTCTTGAGATTCAGGGCGAGGGATCGTTTGTTGCGATTCACAGCCGAGAACACGGCCCGCCGCCGATCCTCGTCACTCAGCGGACGCGCCAGCGGTGTTTCAACCTTCAGTACGTCCGCCCCCAGATCGGACAGCAGCATCCCCGGCAGCTCCGCAGGCGGCACGCGCGCGAGCTCCAGGATTCGAATACCCGTCAGCGCAGCCATGGACTCTCCGAAAGCATGCATCAACTCCCGTGTACGAGCCCGCCGTCGATAGACAGCACAGCGCCGTGCACGAAGCTCGCGCAATCCGAAGCCAGCCAGACGTAGGCGTCCGCGACTTCCCGGGGCGCGCCGAGACGGCCCAGCGGCGTGTGGGCGATCATCGACTGTCTGATCTTGTCGGGCATGGACGCGAGGATCTCCGTCGCGATGACCCCGGGCGCGACGGCGTTCACGCGAATCCCGTAACGTCCGAGCTCGCGCGCCCACGTCCTGGTCATGGCAATCACGCCGGCCTTCGTGGCGGCGTAGTTTGACTGGCCGAAGTTACCGTAGAGCCCGACGACGGACGACGCCGAGAGGATCACGCCACGCTTCGCGCCAATCATGTGCGGTGCGACGGCGCGTGTGCAGTTGAACACGCCCGTCAGGTTGACGTCGATCACCGACCGCCACTGCTCGTCAGTCATCACCGACACCTGTGCCCCGTCCCGCCATTTCACGAGCTGCGCATCGCGGACGATGCCGGCGTTGTTGACGAGCACGTCCACGCGGCCGAAGGCCTCGAGTGTCGCCGTCACGGCCTGCTCGACCGAGGCTGTCTTCGTGACGTCGACGCTGTGAAAGGACGCCTTGCCGCCGCGTGACTCGAGCTCGGCTGCCAGAGCTGCCCCGGCGCCGTCGATGTCCCAGCACGCCACTCGCGCGCCTTCCCCGCCAAAACGAAGCGCGGTCGCTCTGCCGATTCCAGCAGCCGCGCCAGTCACGATCACGACCTTGTCCCTCAGCCCGAGATCCATGTCCACTCCCGGAAGTAATGCTGAAAACGCTCAAGTTTAGAACCGACGCTCCCCCATGGCCGTATAAAGACCGAGTGGATGACCCGGCTGCGCAACTGCCGGCCGGGGACCCGCAGATCGAAAGGCCCGACGACATGATGCTGGCAACAGGCAGGCTTCGCCGTACGATTCGCCGACTTCTCAGAGCGCCGCTCTTCAGCTGCATCACCGTGATCACGCTGGCGCTGGGCATCGGCGCCAACACGGCCATCTTCAGCGTCGTCTACGGCGTCTTGCTGAAGCCCCTGTCGTACAAGGATCCGGAGCGCCTGGTCGGCGTCTGGCACTCGGCGCCGGGGATGGGCTTCCCGGTGATGAATCAATCGCCGGCGACCTACTTCACCTACCGCGAGGAAGGGCGCGCCTTCGAGGACATCGGTCTGTGGGACGGCTCGGCGGTGTCGGTTACGGGAGTCGGGGACCCCGAGCGCGTCTCCGTCCTTTACGTGACAGACGGCGTGCTTGGCGTCCTTGGCGTCGAGGCTCAACTCGGCCGGCGCTTCACGCGTGATGACGACTCCCCCAAGACTCCCGAGCGCGTGATGCTGTGCCAGGCGTACTGGCAGCGCAAGTTCGGATCGGATCCGTCCGTCATCGGCCGTCAGGTCGTCATCGACGGAAAGCCGCGCGAGATCATCGGTGTGTTGCCGGCGAGCTTCAAGTTCCTCGACCAGAATCCGCAGCTGGTCCTGCCGTTCCGGTTCAATCGCGCGGAAGTCTTCATCGGAAACTTCAGCTATCAGGGCGTGGCGCGACTCAAGCCGGGCGTGACGGTTGATCAGGCGAACGCGGACGTCGCCCGGATGATCCCGCTCATCATCGAACGGTTCCCGCTCCCTCCGGGCTTCACGCGGCAGATGTTCGACGAGGTCAAACTCGCGCCGAACGTGCGGCCGCTCGCCCAGGACGTCATCGGCGACGTCGGCCGCATCCTCTGGGTGCTGTTGGGAACGGTCGGCATCGTCCTGCTCATCGCTTGCGCGAACGTCGCGAACCTGTTCCTCGTTCGCGCCGAAGGACGGCAACAGGAGCTCGCCATCCACGCGGCGCTCGGCGCGGGCTGGCGGCGACTGGCGTGGGAGCTGATGTCCGAAAGCCTGCTCCTTGGTGTCCTCGGCGGCGCGGTGGGTCTCCTGCTGGCCGACGGCGGCATTCGTCTGCTGTTGTCACTGGCGCCCTCAGGTTTGCCGCGTCTGGGGGATATCGGCATCAGCGGGCCGGTGCTCCTCTTCACGCTCGCCATTTCGCTCGTTGCCGGCCTTCTCTTCGGTCTCATTCCGGTTTTCCGCTTCGCGACACCGCATCTGGCCGGCGCGCTCAAAGAGGGTGGCCGGCTCTCGAGCGCCGGTCGCGAGCGGCACCGCGCTCGCAACACGCTCGTCGTTGCCGAGATCGCGCTCGCCGTCGTCCTGCTCGTCGCATCAGGTCTGATGATCCGGACGTTCGTGGCAATGCGCCGCGTAGACCCGGGCTTCGTCAAACCTCAGGAGGTCATCACGCTGCGGGTCTCGATTCCCGAGTCCCTCGTCGGCGACGCCGATCAGGCGGCGCGTACCCACGAGCAGATCGCTCACAAGATCGAGGAGATACCCGGCGTCGCTTCGGTGGGACTCTCGAGCTCGATCACGATGGACGGCAACGACAGCAACGATCCGATCTTCGTCGAGGACTTCCCCGGACCCGGCGGCCGGATTCCGCCGCTCCGGCGGTTCAAATGGATCTCCGAGAACTATTTCCAGACCATGGGCAACCGCGTCATCGCGGGGCGGACGATCACCTGGGCCGACATCCATGACCACGCGCCGGTCGTCGTAGTGACGGAGAATTTCGCGCGCGAGTACTGGAAGGAGCCCGCCGCGGCGATCGGACGCCGCATCCGGCAGACGCCCAGCAATCCGTGGCGCACGATCATCGGGGTCGTGGGCGATGTTCGTGACAATGGCGCGGCGCAACCCGCCCCGGCGGTCATCTACTGGCCGATGATCGTCGAGCAGTTCTGGGATCAGAAGATTTACGTCGCGAGAACGATCGGCTACGCGATCCGGACCGAGCGCGCGCAATCGCCGACGCTGCTGAAAGAGATTCAGCAGGCGGTGTGGTCGGTCAACCCCAATCTACCGGTCGCGGCAGTCCGCACGCTCGATGCAATCCAGGCCCGATCGATGGCGCAGACGTCCTTCGCCCTCGTCATGCTGGGCATCGCCGCCGCGGTCGCGCTGCTACTCGGCGTCGTCGGCATCTACGGGGTGATTTCGTACATCGTCACGCAACGCACGAAGGAGATCGGCATCCGGATCGCGTTGGGCGCGGCGACGGCCGACGTCAGCCGCCTGTTCCTCGGTCACGGGCTGGTGTTGTGCGGCACCGGCATCCTGGTCGGCGCGATCGGCGCCGCGGCGCTGACGCGTGTGATGTCGACGCTCCTCTTCGGCGTTACGCCATTGGATCCAGTGACATATCTCGCGGTCGCGGTCGGGCTCGGCGCCACGGCGCTCCTGGCCAGTTACATTCCCGCGACTCGAGCGGCACGAATCGATCCTGCCGAAGCTCTGCGATGGGAAGCCTGAGTATCTGGCCCTGGTAATGGCGACGCGCGGTGGGGTCCGGTACACTCGAAGTGCATGCTTCGGGTGACATCGACCATCGCGATCGAAGAGTCAGAGCTGCAGGAACGATTCGTACGCTCGTCAGGGCCGGGCGGCCAGAACGTCAACAAGGTCGCGACAGCAGTCCAGCTCAGCTTCAATCCCTGGTCTTCTCCAGGACTCGATGACGGGATTCGCGAGCGCCTGCGCGCGATCGCGGGCAAGCGAATGACGGCGGACGGCATCCTCGTCATCGACGCGCGACGGTATCGCACACAAGCCGACAACCGTCAGGACGCGCGCGATCGTCTGATTGCGCTTCTTCAAGCGGCGGCCGTCCCGCCCAGGCGCCGCCGCAAAACCCGACCCTCTGCTGCGGCGTTGGAGCGGCGCCTCACCTCCAAGAGGCGGCGATCCGAAACCAAAAAGGACCGGAGCAGACGCGCGACCGATGACTAATCGGTCCGGCTCTTTACGGCGTTAACTCCAGCGATGTCTTTCCCCGTCACGGACCACTGCGATGGTCAGAGGTTTTACAACAAGTACCATCGAGGTAATCGGTCGCTCAGGGACCTCCTGCGCTGGTGGCGTACGAGGGATTCCATGAAGTGGCCGGACTCCGTACCGCTCTCCAAGCATCAGGCGCCTCCAACCAGCGTGCCCCAGGGCCGCGCTGCCATCACGTTCATCGGTCACTCGACGTTCCTGATCCGGACCGCAGGCGCTGTCATCGTGACCGATCCGGTTTTCACGCCGTGCGCCGGACCGTACGGGCGCTTCGGTCCCAAACGAGTGCAGCCGCCTGGCGTTGCCCTGACCAGTCTTCCGAAGGTGGACCTCGTCCTTGTGAGCCACAACCACTACGATCACCTGCAGCCGACGTCGCTGCTGCAACTGCAGTCGCAGTTCGAACCCGCGTTCGTGACGACGCTCGGCCTGGGCAGGTATCTCGAGAAGATCGGACTGCGCCGTGTGGTCGAGCTCGATTGGTGGGGCAAGGCCCTCGTGGATCCCGAGGTGGAGGTAACGTGCACTCCGGCGCAGCACTTCTCCGCTCGCGGGATGCGCGATCGCAACAAGACGCTGTGGGGTGGATTCGCGGTGCGGAGTGGCGGCCTGCTGACGTACTTTGCAGGTGACTCAGGCTACTGTCCCCACTTCGAAGAGATCCGGAGCCGGCTCGGGCCGATTGACATCGCGCTATTGCCGATCGGCGCGTACAAGCCGCGATGGTTCATGAAGCCGATGCACATGAACCCCGACGAGGCGATCCTCGCGCATCGCGACTTGCAGTCGCGGACGAGCATCGCCATGCACTTCGGCACGTTCAAGCTGACCGACGAGAGCATCGACGATCCGCTCCGCCGCCTGACCGCCGCCCGCCATGTGCTGAACGTCCCGCCTGAGCGCTTTCGCGTGCCGCAGGTGGGCGAGACGTTGATCGTCTGATCGCCCGATCGAATCAGTTCAACAGCGCGAGCACGCGCGCCGGCCCGCCCGAGCCGCCGCCAATGTCGATGGGCGCCACGACAACGTGGAAGCCGGTCGCAGGGAGATCGGTGAGGTGGGCTGCGTTTTCGATGTGATAGACGTTCAGGGGCATGCTGATGTGATGCGCTTCGAACTTCTCCGAGGGACCGTAGTCGATGCTGGGCGTGTCGATGCCGATGCCCGCCACGCGCCGATCGCGCGCGAGGAATGCGGTCGCTTCCGCCGACAGTCCGGGAAAGTGCTTCACGCCGTTCTGCTCGTTCATGTAGCGCGCCCGGTCGGGCCAGAAACGATCCCAGCCCGTGGCAATGAACACCACCGAGCCTTCAGGAATTCGTCCTGACGCTTTCTCGAAGGCCTGTAGGTCGGCCACGGTCACGCGATAGTCCGGGTTGGCGGCGGCAGCTTTCGAGACGTCGATTCGCACGCCGGTTCGATACAGCCTGTCAGCGGGAATGCGATCGACGGTCCATCCGCCAGGCGCGAAGTGTGCCGGTGCATCGAGATGCGTCCCGAAGTGTTCCTCGATGGTGATTTTCCCTGCCGCGTATCCGTCTTTCTCCATCGACGCCACGACCGACCGCTGATAGGCCGGCGCGCCGTCCCAGCTCGGATCGGTCGCCAGAATCGGATGGCCCAGATCGAGCACGCGAGGCGGCCGCGACTGTGCCGACACGAGCGCGACGAAGATCAGCGCGCCAGCCACCGTCAATAGTGCTCTCCTCATCGTCTGCCCCCGTGTGTGTTGGCCGATCGTCAGCGCTTCTCGAGACACCAGGTCGTCATGCAACGCTGATTCTGCACGTTCGTTGTCTTGATTGGTTCTATCAGAAATCCGCCGAGACGGGCCGACCAATCGACGAGCATCCGCTCGTTGACGACGAAGCGATCCGATCCGTCCGGCAGACGCACTCGCCCGGTCGGCGCCGGGAGCAGCGGCTCGATGCCGATGCTCGACGCGAGTCGCGCGAACAGGATGCCGCCTCGCGCAAGTACGCGCCACATCTCCGTCAGCAGGCGCGCGAACTCGTCGTCGTCCGCGACGAAGTGGAGGACGGCGCTGCTGATCACGCCGTCCATCGACTCGTTGCCCCATGGCAATGCCTGAAGGGAACCGTGACGAATGTTCTGCACCGGAAGATCCGGTCTGAGTCGGGTCGCGAGCGCGCGTGTGACGCCGACCGCCGTAGGATCGCCGTCGATGGCGAAAACGTCGAACCCGTTACGCAGGAAGTAGACCAGGTTCCGTCCGTGGCCGCAGCCGGCATCGAGAATGCGGTGCCGCCGATCGAATCGGCCTTTCAGCAGCTGATCGAACAGATAGATGTCGATCTCGCCGAGCTGGGCGCGCAGGTTTTCAGAGGGAGCTACGGGCGGTTCGGACATGCCCGATGGTAACCGAGCAACCTGAGGGCGGCCGAACCTTCAGAAGAGATGCCGTCAGACGACGGGCCGATGCCGGTCGGAAGGGGCGGAGCGATTCGCTCCGCCCCGGCCGGATCAACAGTAGTTGAACGTGCAGGCTGGCGGGTCCGGCGTCTCCGCCGAATTGAGGCTGCCAACCATGGTCGGATGCAGACTGCAGTGATACGCCTTGCTCACCGCTCCGAGTGGCAGCGCGGCGCTTGTTCCACCCGCCGGAATGTCCGCCGTCTGCATGGACCCGTCATCGAGTTGAATGTGGTGGGTCACCGTGTCGTTGTTCTTGAACACCACGGTCGAGCCAGCCGGAATCGAGGCGGGGTTGGGTGAAAACGACTGTTTGCCGTTAATACCCTGGATCGTGATCGTGACCGGCGTCGTCGAACCGCCGGAGCCTGTCGGCGTCGGGGCATTAGGATTGCCACCGCCACCGCCACCGCCGCCGCAGCTCACCGCCGCGATCGCGGCAGCGAACACGACTGCCACAACTCCTCGTCTTCGCATGAAAAGCCCTCCAGAATTTCGGGGAAACGTCGGGCTTCACACGAGCAATGCGGATGCCGGGAAATTTCGGCGTAAAACCGTAGAATTGCGAGGATCCTGGGCGTGGCCTTTACGACCCGCGTAAGGGATTACGTCTCGCGCCCAGCTCACTCCGCTCGCAGCGCGATGGCCGGATCGACACGGCCGGCGCGGCGGGCCGGCAGCCATGATGCGACCAGGCCTGCGGTGAGGATCGTGACCGCCACAGCGGCGAACGTCAGCGGATCCGCCGGACGCACGTTGAACAGCAGCGTGACGAACGCGCGGGCAGCCACCAGGCCTATGGCCAGCCCGAGGAGAGTACCCGCCAGGACCGGGCGGATGCCCTGCGACACGACGAGGCGCGTGACGTCCGACGCCGTGGCGCCGAGGGCGACACGCACGCCCATCTCGCGCATCCGTCGGGCAACGGCAATCGAAATCACTCCATAAGTGCCGACGATTGCGAGCACGAGCGCGAGCGCCGCAAAGAGTGAAAGCAGCCGCGTCCGGAATCGCGCGTCGGCGATTGAATCGGCGACGAGGCCCGACATCGTGCGGACGTTGTACACGGGCGCATCCGGTTCGGCGGCTCGGACCTCGGCGCGAACTGCCGGCAGCAGCGCGGCGGCGTCTCCGTCGACGCGCATGACGATCGTCATCGCGTGATACGACGGCGGCTGCGGCTGCGGTACGTAGAATTCCGGCACGGGTTGCCGATCGAGCGCAAAGTGATGCACGTCGCCGACGACCCCGACGATCTCGCGCGCATCGTTCTGCCCGCGCGATGAGTAGAGGATGCGCTGTCCGAGCGGCTCCTCGCCCGGAAAGAACTTCCGCGCCAGTGCGTCGTTGATCACAATCGTTCGCGCGGCGCGTTCGTCGTCTGCGAGCGCGAACCCTCGGCCCTTGATCAGCGGAATCCCCATCGTCGTGAAGTAGTCGGCGCTGACCGAGCGGGCTTCGGCACAGGGTCCCTGACCCTCGGCCACCGGTCGGCCGACGATCTGCAGCCCATCACACGAATACGAACCCGAGAGCGGAAGGATGTTGATTCCGCCGACCGATTGGACTCCGGGTAATGTCCGCAGGCGCCCGTAGAGATTCTCGTAGAAGGCCGCCTCGGTGCCTTCGGGATGTTTGTCCAGCTGAATGGCGAGCTGGAAGGAAACGATCTGCTCCGGATGGAACCCTGGGTTCACAGCGGTGAGCTGCTGGAAGCTTCGCAGGAGCAGAAGTGCGCCGACCAGGACGGCGACGGAGATTGCGACCTCGCCGACGATCAGCAGAGATCTCAGCCGGACGCCGCCAGGACCCTCCGTGGAACGCCGGCTGCTGCGGGCTGTCGAATCGTGCGCCGTGCGAGCGATGAGGAGCGCAGGGGTAAGCCCGAAGACCACGCCGGCACCGATCGAAAGGGCCGCCGCGAACGCCAGCACCATCGGATCGATGGCGATCGCCTGCCGCGCAAGGAGCGTACGCGAGGCCGCGTTCGAAAGCCACGCCGTACCGCCCCACGCGATCAGCGTGCCGAGGGCGCCCCCGGCGATCGCGAGCAGCAGGCTCTCGGTGAGCAGCTGCCGGATGATGCGGACGCGTGTCGCGCCGAGCGCCGCGCGGATCTCCAGCTCGTTGATGCGGCCAGTCCCGGCGCCGAGCAGCAGATTGGCGAGGTTCGCGCACACGATCAGCAGGATTCCGAGCGTCGCGGCCTGGAGCAGGATCAGCGGCTTCTGCACGTCACCGGTGATCGTTTCCCGGAGCGGCTGAACCACCGACGACTGTCCGGTGTTGCTTTTCGGGTAGTCCTTCTCGAGCGCGGCGGCAATCGACCGGAGATCGGCTTCTGCGACTTCGCGCGTGACGTTCGCCTTCATCCTGCCGATACCGCGCACGTAGCGACCACCACGGCCCGACACCTCAGGATCCGGATCGAGCAAGGCAAAGACGTCCGGCGCCCGCTCGATCTTTGGATCCGGGTGTACGAACCCCGAAGCCAGAACGCCGACGATGGTTGCCGGACCGCCGCTGAGCGTGATCGCCTTGCCGATGACGGACGGGTCGCCGCTGAACCGCCGCTGCCAGAACCCGTGGGAGATGACGACGACCGACGGAGGACTCGGGCGATCCTCATCGGGTGTGAACAGGCGCCCGAGCGTGAGCTGCGCGCCAAGCGCCCGGAAATACCCGGACGTCACCAGCAGTCGCGGCAGGCGTTCGGGCTCGCCGGTGCCGGTCAGCGTGAAGTATCCGCCATAGTTGAACGCACCGAACGCGTCGAAGGATCGGTTCCGCCGCTCGAAGTCAGCGGCGTCCGGCACGGAGAGGTTGCCGACGTCGCCCTGACCCGGACGCATGTCGAGCGTATAGATCCGCACGAGCCGTTCCGGATCCGGATACGGCAGTGGCTTCAGCAGGACTGCGTGCACCCCGCTGAAGAGCGCGGTCGTCGCGCCGATCCCGAGCGCGAGCGTGGTCACGGCGATGAGCGACAGCGTCGGGCGTCGCCGCAGCATGCGCGCGCCATAGCGGATGTCCTGCGTCAGCAGATCGAGGCTCCATTCGTGGTTCCACAACCAGAGCACGTGGAACCACGCGCTCGCACAGCGAAGAAAGAGGCGGACCTGCGCGGCGGGTGTCAGCCGGCCATGGGCCGCCAGCCGCGACGCGCGGAAATGCAGCTCGCCGAGCCACTCGCGGCGCCAGTCCTCACGGCGCCACGCCGGTGCGAGCCGCGTCAGCAGATTGATGACCGCTGACGATGAGCGCAGCAACCAGGTGTCGGGCATGGTTCACGCACGCCGCGGCCGCGTGCTCGGATGCATGGGCAGCCGCTCCAGATCCCGAAGCTGGCGGAGGGTGTCCGCGAGCAGGCGCTCGCCCGCCGGCCGGAGATCGTAGTACCGCCGCGGAGGACGGCCTTCTTCCTGCGCCGTTTTCTGATCCTCCCAGCGCGAGTGCACGTACCCGTCGGTCTCGAGCTTGCCGAGGGCCGGATACACCGTGCCGCCGGGAAGCCCGGTGACGTCGATGATGTCGAAGCCGTGCCGGTAGCCATTCGAGATGGCCTTGAGGATCGTGATCGTGGAGAGACCGGGCCGCCTGGGCATCGCAATAGTAGATTATCTATCTAGATAGATTGTCAAGAGAAGGACTAGCTGAGTCTTTGACTGAGCGGAAAGTCGCCGCAAACCAGCGGCGCGAGCGTAGCGAAGCGCTGGCAGGTCGCGAGCGTGGGGCCCCGCGACAAACTGAAGAAGCTGACTCGGCGCCCTTTTTGACCGGCACGCATCATGAACCCCCGAAGCTGGAGGTCACATGAACCTGAGCCGTTGTGTCGTCGTCCTCATGTTGAGCTGCGCGCCGGTAGCCGGCTCGGCCGGACAGGCCCCAGCTGTCAATCTGGACGCCAAGACTCTTCAGGACTTCACGTCACGTATCGGCGCCTACGTCACCATGCAGAAAAAGCTCGAGCGCGAATCGCCGCCGCCGAAGTCCACGAAGGATCCAGCGCAGATCAAGGCGGCCCAGGAGGCACTGGCGGCCCGCATCCGTGAGGCGCGAGCGAATGCGCGCCAGGGGGACATCTTCACACCCGAGATCGCTACGCTCTTCCGCAAGCTGATGTCTCCCGAAGTCAAGGGACCCGACGCGAAGGCAACGAAGCAGACGGTGCGCGATGAGGCGCCTGCGGCCATCACGTTGAAAGTCAACGCGTCATATCCTGAGAACCAGCCGCTGCCGACGGTACCGCCGAATCTGCTCGCCGCGCTCCCCCGGCTGCCGGAGTCGCTCGAGTTCCGCTTCGTCAACAACGACCTGATCCTCCGCGACGTGCACGCGAACCTGATCGTGGACTACATTCCGAAGGCCCTTCAGTAAGGGCGTGTCAGATGGGGCCGATCGACGCGATAATGGGATCCTGCCTGCCGGCGGAGGAACGATGGCCATAGCCGTAGCGCTCGTACTCGCGATGGGATTGACAGCGGTTCAGGAGAAACAGGAGCACCCCAAGATCCCCAAGGATTCGATTCAGATCGTCGTGACGGGCTGCCTGAAGGGACGCGTGCTGTCAGCATCCGAGGTGCGACGGCCGGACGTGCAGAGCGGGCCCGACATCCGCGCCCGTTCGTTCCGGCTTGCGGGCAAGAAGGACGTCATGAACGAGGTCAAGAAGGAAGACGGCCACGTCGTGGAGATCACGGGGATCATCAAGAAGGCCGACCTCTCGGAGCCCGGCGTCAAGATCGCCGGCGGGCGCGTGACGATCGGCGGCGGCTCGCGTACCGCGAACACGACCAGCATGCCCGATCCAGCCGACAACGTCGTCGTGATGGACGTCTCCTCGCTGCAGGCGCGCGGCGTGGCGTGCACGGACTCGAAGTAGGCCGATTCCGCTGCGCGTGTTCCTTGTTCGCTGTCCGCGGTCCGCTCGGGCGGTTCCTGCGCAGTCGTGAATCCAAGCATGGCCCCCACCATCCTTTGCATCGCCACGTACCGCAAAGGTGACGAGTTCCTTCGCGAATGCCGTCGTCAGGGCTGTCGTGTGCTGCTGCTGACCGAGGAAAAACTGCGCGACTCCGACTGGCCGCGCGACTCGGTGGACGAGTTCTTCTACATTCGCCGCGACATGCCGCCCGAGGACATCCGCAAGGGCGCAGCGTTCATGGCCCGCACCGAGCGCATCGACCGGATCGTCGCGCTCGACGATTTCGACGTGGACCTCGCGGCGATGCTGCGCGAGTACCTGCAGGTCCCCGGGATGGGCGAAACGACCGCGCGCGCGTTTCGCGACAAGCTCGCGATGCGCGTTCGCGCGAGGGCCGCCGGTATCCCCTGCCCGAAGTTCGTGCACGCGCTGAACCATCGCGCTATCGCCGAGTGGATCGAGACGACGACACCCCCGTGGGTGCTCAAGCCGCGGGGGCAGGCGGCGGCCATCGGCATCCGCAAGCTGGCGAACGCCGAGGAGCTGTGGCGAGCGATTGACACGCTCGGCGACGCGCACGCCGATCATGTGCTCGAGCAGTTCGTGCCCGGCGATGTCTTTCACGTGGATTCGATCGTGTTCGAGGGTCAGGTGCGTTTTGCGATGGCCAGCCGCTACCGCACGCCACCGATGGCGGTCGCGCACGAGGGGGGCATCTTCGTTACACAGACGCTCTCGTTCCGCGATCCGGCGACCGCTCCGCTGCGCGAGCTCAACGCGCGCGTTCTGAACACCTTTGGTCTCGTGCGCGGCGCCTCGCATACGGAGTTCATTCGCGGGGCGGACTCGTGGCATTTCCTCGAGACCTCGACGCGCGTGGGCGGGGCCTACATCGTGGACGTGGTCGAAGCGGCCAGTGGCATCAACCTCTGGCGCGAGTGGGCCAAGGCGGAGATCGCCGGCAGCGGTGGCGCGTACGAGCTGCCGCCGATCCGGGACCTGCACGCGGGCATCGTGCTGTCGCTCGCCCGTCAACCCAACCCCGACATGTCTGGATACACCGACTCGGAGATCGTGACGCGGGTGCGGAAGTCGCATCACGCCGGCCTGATCGTCGCGTCGCCCGATCCTGCGCGCGTCGATCATCTGCTCGACGATTACACCCGCAGGTTTGCCGTGGACTTCCACGCGACCGCCCCGCCGCCCGCGCGGGCCGTGGAATGATGAAGGCGGAGCGCCGACGCAGGCCACGGCGCGACGAGCGGATGCGGGTCCTCTCCCGGGTGCGTTCGTCGCACAGCGTGCGCGACGTCGACATCTATCTTCCCCCGTCTTACTCGCGCACCCGGCGTCGCTATCCCGTCGTCTACATGCAGGATGCGCAGAACCTGTCGGATCCGGCGCGCGCGTTCGCCGGCACGTGGGGGCTCCACGAGGTGATTGAACGCCTCGCGACCACAGGCATCGAAGCGATCATCGTCGGCGTGCCCCACATGGGCGTACGGCGCATCCACGAATACAGCCCGTTCGCGGATGCGCGTCACGGCGGCGGAGAGGGAGACGCCTACCTCGCGTTTCTGGAACGGACGGTCAAGCCGCTGGTCGATCGCCGGTTCCGCACGAGGCCCGAGCGCGATGCCACGGCGATCCTCGGGTCGTCGATGGGTGCGCTCATCAGCCTGTACGCGTTCTTCAGAGCGCCGTGGACTTTCGGCCTCGCGGGCGCGATGAGCCCGTCGTTGTGGTTTGCGGGACGCGCGCTCATCAACTACATCGAGACCGACGGTGCGCCGCCTGGACGCATCTACCTCGATGTTGGTACCGAGGAAGGCGCGGGCACGCTGCGCGATGCAAAACAGCTCGCGGCAACGCTCAAGCGAAAAGGGTACCGCGAGGGAGAGTCGCTCGTCTTCGTGGAGGATCACGGCGGCCGTCACGACGAGTCGCACTGGGGCAGGCGGCTCGTGCCGGCGCTCGAGTTCCTGCTGTCGCCGTTCGCGTTCCCTATCGGCCGTCGCTGACCTGAGGCCATGAACGAAACGCCGCCCACCCATCGTTCGGGACCGCCGGTGTCGACGGCGCAAACCACATCGACGCTCGCCGCATGGCCGATCCGTTCGTTGGCATTCAGATGGGGCCCCACACGATGCTCGACGAAGGGATCGAGCACTGCCTCGACCTGATCGGGCGGACTGCCGCGGTCAACGCGGGCTCGCTTCCCGCCGATCCGCGCGAGGTCTACGACGCCGTCGTCAAGTCGTTCAGCGCGGGTGCCGACGGGATCGTCGTGTCTCAGGAGTACGAAGAACTGCGCGTGCCGAACCTCGAAGCCGTCGGCCGCGCGATCCGGGAGATCCGCAAATGACCGACCTGCCCGTCGCCTGCACACTCAATCAGGGAGATCTCCAGACGAGGCGCGCTGAGCTGCTGCCCGGCCTCGTCAAGCGCGCGGAACGGCGCGAAGAAACGTCGAGCGGCTGGCGCTATACGTTCGCCCCGAGCGCCGACCTCTTGCGCGACGTGGCCACGGTGATCGATGCGGAGCGCCAGTGTTGCCGCTTCCTGCGGTTCCAGCTCACGGTCGAACCCGGCGGCGGCCCATGCGTTCTCGACGTCACCGGTCCTCCCGGCACGCGCGAGTTCCTGTCGCAGCTGGTCGAACCGTAGAACCGAGAACGAATTAGAACCTGCAGAACCTGCAGAACCTGCAGAACCTGTAGAACCAGTAGAACCAGTAGAACCCTAGAACCGGTTTGACCCGCCCGAGGCCCGCGCGATCCATTCCGGCACCTCCGGCTCCCCTTTGAACATCGTCTTCGGCTTGTGCTGCGTGATCGCCCAGCGATGGATCCAGCTGATGCCGCCGGGACCGACGAAGTCGTCCTTCAGCGCGTACGCGGGATCGTCGAGAGCGCGCTCGAGCGTGATGAATCGATACCCGCGCGATTCGAGATGCGTGACGAACGCGTCGAACGCGGCGCCGTTGAGCGCGCTCGCATGGACGAGCAGGATCTGTCGTAGATCGCGGCCGAGGAGCATGCGCGCCTGACCTTCGTAGAACGTCACGACCTTGCTCATGTACTCGACGTACTCGGCGGCGATCTTTCTGCGGTCGCCTTCTCCGGCCATGTCGTAGGCGGCTGCAAACACGTAGTCCGAGTTGTCGATCGATACCGGCGCCACGCGATACGCGTGCGCCTTCAAAAATGCTTCAAATGAGTGCCGGATGTCGATCGATCGCCCCGTATGGAGGTACGGATGCCGAAAGAAGCGCGGCTGCTGGTGGCTTCCCGCGAGCAGCTCGCGGATCACGGCTTCGCCTCTGAGAACATCTGCCTCGACGTCGGCGAGCGGCACTTGATGCAGATCGAGATGGCCGTAGGTGTGATTCCCGAGCTCCATGCCCGCCGCGCGCCACTGGCGAAGAACGCCGACCAACCGGTCGTCGAGCTGACCATTCGGTCTCAGTTTTCCTTCGTTCACGAACCCGATCGCCGGCGCCTCATGACGCTGCAAGGTGGCCAGAAGGTCCCGCGTGAAGCGCTCGATCCCTTCGACCGGCTGCTGCATGCGTGACGCCGGCAGATCGTCAAACGTGAAGGCCATCTCCCGAATCGTCTGAGCGGTCGTGCGCGCGGCAGACGCCGTCCATCCCGCGAGTGCGACCAGGGCGAGGATCCTGAGCGTCTTCATGCGCCGCGGCTGCTGCTCTTACCGCTGATTCGATGGGCCTTCACGCTCTCCAGGACAGCGGACATGTCGGAGCTTCCCCACCCCGCGTCGATGGCCTCCTGAAACACATCGCGCGCCGTCGCCGCGGTCTCGAGCGACAGCTGATGTCGCGCGGCCTCGTCAACCGCGTAGGCGAGATCCTTTCGCATCAGTGACAGCCTGAACAGCACGCGGTAATCCCGAGCGGTCATGCGAGCGGCCAGGGCTTTCACGAGCGGGCTCCCAGGAGCGCCATTTGCGAGCACGGTCACGGCTTTGTCCACGTCGAGGCCGCTGGCTTCGACCAGGGCCAGGCCCTCGGCGAGCGCGGCTGCCTGTACGCCGCAGACGAAGTTGTTCACGAGCTTCATCCGGGCGCCGCTGCCGATCGGACCCAGATGGATGACGTCACGGCTCATCGGGGTCAACACCGGACGCGCCCGCTCGTACACGTTCGCATCCCCACCCACCAGGAACAACAGCTCACCAGCGGCAGCCTGCGGCTTGCTGCCGGTGACCGGCGCGTCCAGGAACGCGCATCCGCGTTCGGCGGCGGCGGCGGAGAGCTGCTGAATCCACGCGGGGGACAGGGTACTGCACTCGATCAGCAGCGCGCCACGTGCCGCCGAGGCCAGCGCGCCCTCCGTACCCGTCCACACCGCGCGCGACGCTTCGTCGTCGGCGACCATGCTGAGGACGACGTCGGCAGTGGCCGCTGCGTCACGCGGCGTGCGCGCGACCGTTGCGCCTGCCTGGCGAAGTGCCTCAGCGCGTTCCGGGCTGCGGTTCCACACACGCAGGGAAAAGCCTGCTTCGATCAGGCGCATCGCCATTCCGCCGCCCATTGTGCCCAGTCCGAGAAACGCGACGCTGTTCATCGGTTCCCTCTCATCGATTTGCCTGGTGCGATACCCATTTGCCACTCACCATTTGCCATTTACCATTACATTCTTGCGCTGGTCCATTGCTTTCCTGCTCAGCACCGCCATCGCGATCAGCTATCTCGATCGCCAGGCGCTCTCGGTGGCCGTCGCCGCGATTCAGCATGACATCCCGCTGAGCAACACACAATTCTCGCAGCTCCAGGCGGCATTCCTGCTCGCCTACGCCCTGATGTACGCGGGCGGCGGTGCGCTCGTCGACGCCCTCGGCACGCGCCGCGGGATGCTGGCCATCATGATTGCGTGGTCGCTGGCCTCGGCGAGTCACGGACTGGCGACCGGCTTTCGATCGCTCCTGACCAGCCGGTTCCTGCTCGGCATGGGCGAAGGCGGGGGCTTCCCAGCCGCAACCAAAGCCGTCGCCGAGTGGTTTCCGGCGCGCGAGCGGTCGACCGCCATGGGCCTCATCAACGCGGGGACGGCGATCGGATCCGTAATCGCGCCACCAGCCATCGCCGCGATCCTCGGCTTCGCCCGGTGGCCCTGGGTCTTCGTGGCAACCGGGGCCGTCGGACTCGCGTGGTCGATCTGGTGGGCGTCGGCGTATCAGCCGGCCGCGAGCCACCCTCGATTGTCTGCCGCCGAACGCGCCGAGCTGCAGGAAGTGCTGACCGAGAGCGATCGGCGTGACGATGCGCCGGTGTCCTGGGTCAGACTGCTGTCGTTCGTGGAGGTCTGGGGACTGGTGCTGGGCAAGTTCCTGAGCGATGCGGCGTGGTACTTCTATCTGTTCTGGCTGCCGAAGTACCTCTACGACATTCGCGGCTTCGACGTGAAGCAGGTCGGCTACTACGCGTGGATCCCGTACGCGGCGGCCGGCGTGGGCGCGCTGACCGGCGGATGGTTCTCGAGCCGGCTCCTTCAACGGGGATTCTCACTGAACGCCGCGCGCAAGATCGCGCTGGGCGCGAGCGCAGCCGTGATGCCGCTCATCGTCTTCGTCACGCACGTGCCGACGAACCTCGCGATCGTGCTCTTCAGCATTGCGTTTTTCGGCCAGCAGTCGTGGTCGACGCTGGTGATGATCGTGCCGACCGATCTCTTCCCCCGCCGGATCGTTGCCTCCGTCGCTGGACTCGTAGGTTTCGGCGGCGCGATGGGCGGCGTCGTGTTCAACCTGATCGCGGGCCGGATCCTCGACAGCGGCCTTGGTTACGGCACCGTGTTCGCGATCGTCGGCACGTTCCACGTCCTGGCGTTCATCCTCATTCTCGTCACGATTCCGCAGATTCGTCCGCTGCAACGCCTATGAAAATCACCGATGTCCGCACGCGCGTCGTCGAATGGCGCGGCCCGACGGTTCCGCCGGCGCCGCATTTCTGCACGAATCCGATGGACCTGCTGTCGCTGCCAGCCGACTCGATGGCCGGCTTCCGGTTTCACGGCTGGGTGATCGTCGAGATCTTCACCGACGCCGGTCATGTGGGCATCGGCAACGCGGCGCTCGCCCCGCGCGTGACCAAGCAGACGATCGACGTGTATCTCAAGCCGCTGCTGCTTGGCGCCGATCCCTGGGACCTCGAGTTCCTCTGGCAGCACATGTATCGAAAGACGATGGCGTTCGGGCGGAAGGGGATCGGGATGACCGCGATCAGCGCCGTGGATATCGCGCTGTGGGACGTCATCGCGAAAGCCGCCGGGCAGCCGGTTTTCCGGATGCTGGGCGGTCGAACCAAGCCGAAGATTCCCGTCTACGCGAGCCGGCTCTACAGTCAGCCGCTGGACCAACTCGCCGCCGAAGCCGCGAAGTATCGCGATGCCGGCTACAAAGCACTGAAGCTGCGATTTGGATGGGGGCCAACTGACGGTGCCGACGGCATGCAGCGGAACGTCGCGCTCGTTCGCACCGTTCGGGAAGTTGTCGGCGACGGCGTCGACATCATGGCCGACGCGTACATGGGATGGACCCTCGATTACGCGCGGCGCATGATTCCGCTGCTCGAACCGTTTCGCCTGCGATGGCTCGAGGAGGCCGTCATCCCCGACGATCTCCACGGCTACGCGTCATTGAAGGCGATGAACCGCGTGCCGATCGCGGGTGGGGAACACGGGTTCACGATCTACGAGTTCCGCGACCTGCTCGACGCGCGGGCGCTCGACTACATTCAGTTCGATACGAATCGGGTCGGCGGCATCTCTCAAGCCCGAAAGATTGCCGCGCTCGCCGAGTCGTACTCGGTGCCGGTGGTGCCGCACGCCGGACAGATGCACAACTACCACATTGTCATGGCGAGCCTGAACTCGCCGATGGCCGAGTTCTTCCCGCCGGTCGATGTGGAAGTCGGTAACGAGCTGTTCTGGTACATCTTCGACGGCGAGCCAACGCCGTCGGATGGGTACATCGATCTGCGCAACGATCTCCCTGGCCTGGGCTTGACGATCAAGGAAGATGCCCTGAAGAAATTCGACGTGATCGAATAGGAGACGTGTGATGGTGCGAGCGACGCTGGTGATGCTTTCGGCGATCGTCCTGTTCCAGGCGGCAGCATCCAGGGACGCTGCCGTTCAGGCACCGGCAAAGCCCGTGGATTTCGGCCCGGACGATCCGGTTGCGAAGGATCGGCAGCACTACTCCGTCGAGATCGAGAACGAGCACGTCCGCGTCGTTCGTGTGAAGTACGCCGCACGGGAGCCTGGCCTCCTGCACGAGCACCGGTGCGGACGCGTGACGGTCTACCTGACCCCCACCCACCAGTCGCTGAAACGGCCGAACGGCGACGTCACCGAATCGCGCGCGAAGGCCGGAGAAACGCGCTGGAGCACTCCCGACCGTCATGAGGACCTGAACCTCGATGACACGCCCATCGAGCTCGTGTTCGTAGACGTGAAGTCGGCCTGCGGGAAGTAGATCGCCGCAACGACGAATTCGGATCCGCCGCTACACCTGGACGCCGATCGGCGACGCCTTCGTCTCGGGCGCGTAGCGTCGCAGGATCGACAAGCCGATCGAGGCGCGGCGGACGCGCTCGCGCGCCATGGCCAGGACCGTCGGCTCGAGATGCTGCCCGGACGGATAGATCGCCGGCGCATTGCGCAAGCCGAATTTGAGGTACATCGGCGCGCCCACGCGAATCAGCTCTGCCGCCTCGTAGTGGCGGATCGTCCCGCCGAAGTCGTCCGGCGCCTCGATGTAGAAATCCAACGCGACATCGACGGCGGCACGAATCGCCGCAATCTGAGGAAGCGACAAGTCCACCGGCAAGTTGATCGACGTCGCACCGAGATCCTCGAGCACTCGCGCGGCCGCGGGATTCGGCGCCGCGAGGGTGACCGAGCTCTTGAGCACGAAGTCCGACGGCAGGTCACCAGTCGCTTTCATCTTCCCGAGCACCATCAGTTGACCGAGATCGGCAACGAGGATCGATCGGATGCCGAGCTTCAGCCCGTGAAGGACGTCGTCGATCCCGAACGACAGCTGATCGGCACCGCGCAATGCGGAGCCCACCACACGCCCGGCTGACGTCGTCGCCTGCACGCCGGCGTCCCAGTTGGCACGCGGTCCGACGAAGAGGCAGACCTCGATGCCGCGCTCGCGTCCCTTGGCGACCATTGCAGCAATCTCGTCGTCGGTCTGCAGCATGACGCCGCTGCCCTGACTGACGCGATGGACCGGCACGCTGCGCTCGTCCGCGGCACGGCAGACTTCGTCCATGACCCGCGGCCCTTCACACGACGGAATCTCCACTCGGAAGTGACCACCGTCAGGAAAGCGAAGGCGCGAGGACGGGAGATCGTAGGCGTCGCGCGTGGGGAGGTCGAGCTGAGTGAGGATGTCGGCTGTTGATCGCATGGCGGTATGCTACCGCAGACTTTCGGGTCCGGCTGAAGCCGGACACTACAGGGACTCTCCGACCTACCCTTCCTTCTCCTACGGCACGCCGGCGACCGCGAGTATCATCGCCATCGCGACCTGAACCGCCCGCGTCGCTGACCTTTTGTTCACGTCCGTCCACTCGTCGGGAGAGTGGCCCCGGCCGCCCGGACCGCCGCGGCCGATGGTGACAGCTGGAATCCCCAGGCTCATGGGGATGTTCGAATCCGTGCTGCTGGTCTCGAACGAGGGCTTCAGGTCGAACGCTTTCGCAACCGCCGCCGTGGTCTGGACGATCGGCGACTGGATCGCTGTCTCTCCGCAGGGTCGCTCACCGATCGACTTGGGATCCGCCTCGACGCGCCCCTCGCGTGTGGATCGCGCGCGGTTCTCCTCGTCGACCGCTTCCTTGACCAGCGCGAGAAACGCGTCGTTGACCTTCTTCAGCTCGGCGCACGATTCCGAGCGCATGTCCACGTCCATCCGGACTTCCGACGGGATCGAGTTGACCGAGGTGCCACCGCCGACGACGCCGACGTTGAACGTCGTCTTGGGATTGGATGGCACCTGGAGCCGGGCGAATTTCGCGATCGCATTTCCCATCGCAAAGGCGGGATTCACCAGGCCAAAGGCTCCGTAGCTGTGACCGCCGGGGCCTTTGAACGTCACACGATAACGGAAGCTGCCGACACCTGCACGCGTGATCGAGCCCTGCTCGCCGCCATCGATCGCGATGAACTGCTTGATGCGATCCTTGTACTTGCCCTTCTGCAACAGGTATTTGACGCCGCGCAGATCGCCTTCGCCTTCCTCGCCCACGTTGCCGACGAACAGAATGTCGCTGGTGGTCCGCATCTTTCCCGCGTCCATCGCCCGAATGACGGCGAGCATCAGCGCGAGGCCACGGGTGTCGTCGCCGATACCAGGCGCCATCAGCTTCGTGCCGTCGCGCTTGACCTTGACGTCCGTGCCTTCGGGAAACACGGTATCGAGGTGAGCGACGACCGCGAGCATCGGCCCGCCGCTGCCCTTGCGCACGCCCATTACATTGCCCTCGGGATCCATCTCGACGTCCGACAGACCCTGCTGGCGCAGCATCTCGAGGTAGGCGCGGGCGCGCTGCTGTTCCTTGAACGGCGGCGACGGTATCTCGGTGAGGGTAATCAGCTCGCGGACGAACCGTTCGTAGTCGCCGTCGATGAAGGTCGCGGCCTGTTTGAACTCGGCGCTGTCGAGTAGTCGATGAACGCCGGCGTCCGGAGCCTGCGCGAACGCAAACGGGGACAGCGCGAGGAGGAGCAGTGAGATCGCAGAAGTCATGGTGGATTGATCGAATCGAAAGCCGGCCAGTTACTCCGCTTGCGCCGTCGTGCGAAACGCGATCGCGAAGAGCACGGTCACGATCGCCATGCTGATGAGCGGCGGCGGAATCTGATACACCCAGTAAAGGATCGTCAACGCCGCGGAGGAGATCGCGAACACCAGCGCCAGCCGCGAGAGCAGCCGCGTCGTCGCATCGCGGGAGCCCGCCACGGCGAGGCCGAGCGCGCCCATGGCCACGAGGCAGAGGCTCATCGTGAAGACGAGGCCGCGATAGATCTCCCACACCGACGGCGACATGCCCATGCCCATCGGGATGCGGTAGCCCCGCATCGCCGACTCGAGGGAGACAAACGCGGCGTCGCCCGGCGGCGTCCCGACGGTGTTGCCGATCGTGTGGAGCGCGGCGACGACGATCGTCGCGATGCACGACCAGGTGAACAGACGGCGGCCTCGGGCGAAGGGCAGCATGCGACCGAATGTTAACAGGAGACCCGGAGATCAGGAGCATTCATCGTTCTCCTGATCTCTTGATCCTGTAGAGAGGTCGAGGGCTGGTTGACGACATAGATGCCCGCCAGGACCAGCAGCCCTCCAACCATTTGTGCGCCCGTAAGTCTTTCCCCGAGGAGCGGCACCGCGAGTGACGCGGTCAACGGAACCTGCGCCAGGAGACCCACTGAAGTGATCGTCGCCGGCAGGTGGCCCAGTGCGTAGGCGAGCGCAAAGTACGCGGTCAACTGTGAGATCAGCCCGAGGCCGAGCAGCGCGGCCCAGGCACGAGGTGAGTAACCGGACAACGCCGATCCGAATACCAGACACGTCACCAGCAGCGTCGCGACCGTGCCGGCCGCCGAGATCGAGCTGAACGTCAGCGTGTCCATTCCGGCGCGCACCCGCTCGGTGGTCAGCATGTAGGCTGCAAAGAACGTCGACGCACTGAGGGCAAGAAGGTCCCCGCGGACGTTCCCGGCTCCCTCGCCTGCGATGGCCGTGACGACAACGAGCGCGCCCCCGAGCAGGGCGAGCCCGAGGCCTACCCAGAAGCGTCGCGCGGGCCGGCGGCCGAAGAACAACCAGGATCCAATCCCGACGAAGATCGGCGCGTTGTTGCCAAGAAGCGTCGCGGTGGATGCGGTGGTCATGAGCACGGCGGTGTTGTAGAGCGCGAGATCGAGGCCGAAGAACGCACCGCCGGCGAGCGCCAGCCAGATTGCCCGGGGATCCTGACGCGCTCGAGGCTCATCGTCGCTTCGTGCGTTCAGGGCTCTGACCGCTCGCCACGGCCAGAGGACCAGCGCGGCGATGAACACGCGATAAAAGGCCGACGCGGGCCCTGGAACGCCGGCCCAACGGACGAAGATCGCCGACCACGTGATGCCGAGGACGGCAACGACGAGGGCGCCGTAGGCCCGCAAGCTGCCGCGACCGGATGCGTGATGCCCCGAAGCGGTCAACTGACCATACGTGACGGCTCGGCACGGAGCCGTTTGAGGAGTTGGATCTGACCGGCGTGATACAGGTCGTGCGCGGCAATGCCGGAGATCAGCTCGAAGTTGGACACCTTCGAGCCCGGCGACGTGCGGCGGAGATCGTTCGCTCGCATCAGAGCAATGGCGTCCCTGAGCGCCTTGTGCGTGCGCTCCAGCAGGGCGACGTCAGCCTGCCAGGCGGTGTCGTCGGGATCACCCTCACGGGGAAACCAGTTAGACCCCTTGAGTGGAAACGCACCACGCTTCTCTCCGGTCAAGCGCCGGCAGACCGCGTACTTCCAGTACGCGGCATGCACGACGACCTCGTGGATGTTGTGACGTGCCGGCGCCGGACGCCACAGCGCCTGGGCCGGCGTCAGCCCGCGGATTGATCCGCGCAGGTTCGTGCCGTGCCAGGACCGGCGGTTGTAGGCGCGATCGAGGATGGCGAGCAGCTGCGCGATGTCCGGATGCGTAGGCATCGAGCCTCCTCATTGACCGTCGAACACTCTCTTCACTTGCCGATTCAACTCCCGCAGTGCCAAGTCGGCGCCCGCGGTGCCGGTCATTGCCGACCGTGCGCGCACCCGGCCGACGAACACGAACGCGCCTTTCACGGACTCGAGCGACCCGACCAGCCAGCTCACCCGCTCGCCGGCAACGGTCGTGTTGCCCGTCTTGGCCCGCACGATCGTGCCCGAAGGCCAGCGCAGCAGAAACACATGAAGTCCGGACGCATTCGAAATCTGTAACGGCGGCATGACCAGGTCGCTGCTGACGGTCTGGACGTGCCGTGCTGCGATCGGCAGCGCGCCGCTGAACATTCGGCGGAGGAACGAGAGCTGTTCACGTGGCGTCACGACGAGGTCGCCGTTGGTCCAGAACTCCCGGACGTCCCCCTCGAACGTATCAGCGCCGTACTGAAGCGTCTTCAGCATCCGATGCATCCGTTCGGCGCCGATGAGCGCCGCGGTCCGGCGGAAGAACGGGTACACGGACGATCGGATGGCGGATTCGAGCGTGTGGTCTCGACGCCAGCTCTCGAACTCGTAGGCGGTTCCGTCCCACCGCACGACCGTGCGCTCGTCGATGACGCCGGTCTCGAGCGCGATGAGCGCGTGCGGGATCTTGAACGTGGAGGCCGGCGCCGTCGCGTAATCGCATTCGCGCGGATTGGACGCCAACAGATCGCTGCCATCGAGCCGCGCAAACATGAAACATTCGCTGACTGCCGAACCACGCTGAGGGGAAGCGGTTTGCGGCGCCGGCTCCTGCGCGTGCACGACGAAGGCGACCCCGACGATGATCGGCAACAGGCAGCGGCGCAAGCGGTCCAGGATAGCATTGGCGTTCGACCGCACCACGGCTGCCGCGAGCTCAGGCGGATGCCACACGGCGCGCGTATACTGACTCGCCATGTCTGAGACGGTCGGCTTCATCGGTCTTGGTGTCATGGGCAAACCCATGGCGCGCAATCTTCTCGCAAAGGGTCACTCCCTCGTCGTGCACAGCCGCAGTCAGGGCCCCGTCGACGAGCTCGTTGCCGCCGGAGCGCAGCGTGCGACGTCGCCGGCTGATGTCGCGAGGCACGCGCGGCGGATTATCACGATGGTCCCGGATTCCCCGGACGTCGAGATCGTGCTCGAAGGGGCTGACGGCGTGTTCAGCGCTCTGCAGCCGGGAACGATCGTGGTCGACACCAGCACCATCGCCCCAGGCGTCGCACGACGTCTGGCAGACCGCGCCAGGACGCTCGGCGCCACGATGCTCGATGCACCGGTCAGCGGCGGCGAGATCGGCGCCATCAACGGATCGCTGTCGATCATGGTTGGCGGCGATGCGGACGCGTTCGCCACCGTCAAACCAATCCTGGACGCCATGGGCAACCCCGACAAGGTGATTCGTATCGGCGACTCCGGTGCCGGCCAGATTTGCAAAGTATGCAACCAGATGGTCATCGGCGGCGCGCTCGCAGCGGTCAGCGAGGCGTTCGCGCTCGCGCGCAAGGCCAAGGTCGATCCAGCCCGCGTGCGCGAGGCGCTGCTCGGCGGCTTCGCGGCGAGCCGCGTGCTCGAAGTGCACGGCGAACGGATGCTGCAGGGCAACTACAAACCCGGGTTCCGGGCGCGCCTCTACGCGAAGGACATGCGGATCGTCAGCGAGACCCTGGCGCAGTTCGAGGTGCCGGCGCCAGCATCGAGCGTCATCCAGCAGCTCGTCACCGCGCTCATCGCGGCAGGGCGCGGCGACGACGACTACGCGGCGCTGGCAACGGTGCTCTTCGAGATGGCGGGGCTGCCGAAGGATTGAATCTTGACCGCTGTCCGCTGTCCGCTGTCCGCTGTCGGCGGTCCGCGGTCCGCGTCAAGGTCCGGCTAAAGCCGGACACCACGTCACTGTGGACAGCCGTCAGCCGTCAAAACACTGATCTAAAGTTGGAACGAATGGCAAATATTCTCCAGCAGCTCCCCGCCGGCGAAAAGGTTGGCATCGCGTTCTCGGGCGGGCTCGATACCAGCGCCGCCCTGCACTGGATGCGTAGCAAGGGTGCGATTCCCTACGCATACACGGCGAACCTCGGTCAGCCCGACGAGCCGGACTACGAAGACATTCCACGTCGCGCGCTGCAGTACGGCGCCGAGGAAGCGCGCCTGATCGACTGCCGCGCCCAGCTCGTCACCGAAGGGCTCGCCGTCCTGCAGTGCGGGGCGTTTCACATCTCGACCGCGGGGGTCCAGTACTTCAACACGACGCCCATCGGCCGCGCGGTCACCGGCACGATGCTCGTCGGGGCCATGCGGCTCGACAACGTGAACATCTGGGGTGACGGAAGCACGTTCAAGGGCAATGACATCGAACGCTTCTACCGTTACGGCCTGCTCGCCAATCCCAACCTCCGCATCTACAAGCCCTGGCTCGATCAGCAGTTCATCGACGAGCTCGGCGGCCGCGCCGAGATGTCCGAGTACATGCAGCGCGCGGGTTTCGCTTATCGCATGTCTGCCGAGAAGGCGTACTCGACCGATTCCAACATCCTCGGCGCCACCCACGAGGCCAAGGATCTCGAACGGCTGAACACCGGCATCCGGATCGTCGAGCCGATCATGGGCGTCCCCTTCTGGCGGGATGACGTCGCGATCAAGGGCGAAGAGGTCTCGGTTCGCTACGAGGAGGGGCAACCGGTTGCCTTGAACGGCATCACCTTCAAGAATCCGGTCAAGCTGATCCTCGAGGCCAACGCGATCGGCGGGCGGCATGGCCTGGGGATGAGCGACCAGATCGAGAACCGCATCATCGAAGCGAAGAGCCGCGGCATCTACGAGGCGCCGGGGATGGCGCTCCTCTTCATCGCCTACGAGCGGCTGATCACCGGCATCCACAACGAGGACACGATCGAACAGTACCGGGACAACGGCCGGCGTCTCGGCCGGCTGCTCTATCAGGGGCGGTGGTTCGATCCGCAGGCAATGATGCTGCGCGAGACGGCGCAACGGTGGGTCGCGCGGGCGATCACGGGCGAGGTCACGCTGGAGCTGCGCCGCGGCAACGACTACTCGATCCTCGACACGACGTCACCCAACCTCACCTACAAGCCGGAGCGGCTCACGATGGAAAAGGGCGAATCGATGTTCAGCCCCCAGGATCGCATCGGTCAGCTGACGATGCGCAATCTGGACATCGTGGACACCCGGGACAAGCTGTTCACCTACGTCAAGGCCGGGGTCCTCGCCCCGTGGACCGGCACGGCGCTTCCGCACGTGGTGGAGTCATCCGAGCCGGGGGGCGAATCTGATGAGTAGCCGACCGGCCAAGGATTGAAGGCCTACTTCCGTTCATCGCCCCTGGCGCGCACAAAGCGGATGACGACAACGGCTCGGCACGTACACTTCTGAAATAACCGGTCCTTATCGTTTCCGTCAAATAATTCATTTTACTTATTCAGCCGGCTCGGGCAGACTGGATCCGTGACCGTACGGCCGATTCAGTCGATCGTTCTCGTCGGCGTTAGCGGGCTCGGCGTCATCCGCCGAGCGCAGCGAACCGGGTGATCGGCCACGTCAGCGGGTAGCTCAGAAAGGCCGTCACCCACAACGGGGACGGCCTTTTGCAGTTTCAGGGGATGTTTCAGCCCTGGAGGCTCATGTCCGGTTCCTCGAATCCGTTGAAATGGCGCAGCAGCGCCCTGACCGACGGCCCGACGCGGGCGGGCGCGCGCGCGATGCTGCGCGCCACCGGCCTGACCGACGACGATCTCGGACGGCCGCTCGTCGGCGTGGCCAACACGTGGATCGAGATCGGGCCGTGCAACTACCACCTGCGCGAGCTCGCCGCCCACGTCAAAGAGGGCGTCCGAGCCGCCGGTGGCACGCCGCTCGAGTTCAACACCGTTTCCATCTCCGACGGCATCACGATGGGATGCGAGGGCATGCGCGCCTCGCTCATCAGCCGCGAGGTGATCGCCGACTCGATCGAGCTCGTCGCGCGCGGCAACCTGTTTGACGCCCTCGTCGTCCTGGTCGGCTGCGACAAGACGATTCCGGCGGGCGTCATGGCGCTCGCCCGGCTCGATGTGCCGGGCCTGATCCTCTATGGCGGATCGATCGCACCGGGACGCTGGAACGGCAAGGACGTGACGATTCAGGACGTCTACGAGGCGATCGGCGCCCACTCGGCCGGCCGGATGAGCGATGCGGATCTCGACGCGATCGAGCGTCAGGCCTGCCCCGGTGCCGGCGCGTGCGGCGGGCAGTTCACCGCCAACACGATGGCGACGGTCTGCGAGTTCCTTGGCATCGCCCCGCTCGGCAGCGGCAGCGTGCCGGCGGTCGATTCGGGCAAGTCGCAGATCGGACGCGAGGCCGGGGCTCTCGCCGTGGATTTGATTCGGCGCCAGCTCCGCCCGCGTCAGATCATCACGCGCGACGCCATCGAAAACGCGATCGCATCCGTCGCGGCCACCGGCGGTTCGACCAACGCCGTGCTTCATCTGCTCGCGATCGCCCGCGAGGCCGGCGTGCCGCTCGACATCCGCGACTTCGATCGCATCAGCGCGCGCGTGCCGATCATCGCCGACCTCAAACCCGGTGGACGGTTCGTCGCCACGGATCTTTTTCACGCCGGCGGCATCGGGCTCGTCGCCAAGCGCCTGCTCGAGGGTGGAGCGCTCCACGGCGATGCCATCACCGTTACCGGACGCACCATTGGCGAACACGCCGGAGAAGCCACCGAATCAGCCGGTCAGGAAGTCGTGCGGACGGTCGGAGCGCCCTTCAAGCCGACGGGTGGACTCGTCATCCTCTTCGGAAACCTCGCACCGGAAGGCGCCGTGGTGAAGGTCGCTGGCCACGACATGGAACAACACGCCGGCCCGGCGCGCGTCTTCGACGACGAGACGGCGGCGTTTGCGGCGATCGATGCCCGCCAGATCAAACCGGGTGACGTCGTCGTCGTGCGCTACGAAGGGCCGCAGGGTGGTCCGGGCATGCGGGAAATGCTGGCGGTGACGGCCGCCATCGTCGGCGCCGGGCTCGGCGGATCCGTCGCACTGGTCACGGACGGACGGTTCTCGGGCGCCACGCGCGGCCTGATGATCGGACATGTCGCACCAGAGGCGGCGCGCGGTGGACCCCTCGCCGCCTTGCGCGACGGCGACATCGTGCGCATCGACGTCAAGGCGCGGACGCTCAGCGCCGATTTGACGGACGCCGAATTCAAGAACCGTCTTGCACAGTGGAAGACGCCGCCGTCGAAAGTGCCGGCCGGCGTGATGACGAAGTACGCGCAGCTCGTGTCGTCGGCGGCGACGGGCGCGGTCACGGGATAGCGAGCAATCGCATGGCAGATATGAGGCACGCATGAAGAAGACCGGAGCACAGATCATCTGGGAGTGCCTCGTGCGCGAGGGCGTGTCGACTGTCTTCGGGTATCCGGGCGGCGCGATCCTGCCGGCCTACGACGCGATGCTCGATTACCCGATTCGTCACGTGCTCGTGCGGCACGAACAGGGCGCGACGCACATGGCGGACGGCTATGCGCGCGCGAGCGGCCGCGTCGGCGTGGCGATCGCGACGTCCGGTCCCGGCGCGACGAACATGGTGACCGGCATCGCGACCGCGATGATGGACTCCTCCCCCATCGTCTGCATCACGGGTCAGGTCGGCAGCCGGCTTCTCGGATCAGACGGTTTCCAGGAAACCGACATCACCGGCGTCACGCTGCCGATCACGAAGCACAACTACCTGGTCAGACGCGCTGAAGACCTGGCGCCGGCAATTCGTGAGGCGTTCCACATCGCCGCCACCGGACGTCCGGGCCCGGTGCTGGTCGACATCACGAAGGACGCTCAGCAGAGTACCTGCGAGTTCGACTGGGACGCTGCCGCGCCGCGCCCGCATCCCCGACCCGAACGTCCGCTCGACACCGATGCCGTCGCACGGGCGATCGATTTGATCAACGCGGCCGAGCGTCCGGTGATCCTCGGAGGGCACGGCATCCTGCTCTCGAACGCGTCGGACCTCGTGCGGCGGTTCGCCGAACACGCGCAGATTCCGATCGCGATGACGCTGCTCGGCATCGGCGGCGTCCCCGCATCCCACCCGCTCAACCTGGGCATGATGGGGATGCACGGCGAGGCGTGGGTGAACACGGCGATTCAGGAAGCGGATCTGCTGCTCGCCTTCGGCATGCGGTTCGACGATCGCGTCACCGGCAACCTGAAGACCTACGCGCCGAACGCACGCAAGGTCCACATCGACATCGACCGCGCCGAGATTGGCAAGAACGTCGCCGTGGACGTTGGACTGGTGGGCGATCTCGCCGATGTCCTCCAGCGAATTCTGCCGGTCGTGGCAGCAGGCAATCGCCGGCAATGGCTCGACTACGTCGACAGCCTCAAGGGAGATGCCGCTGTCCGCGACATCAAGAACCTGCCCGATGACGGGCACCTCTATGCCGCCCACGTGGTGCACGACCTCTGGCGCACGACCCGCGGCGGCGCGGTCGTCGTCACCGATGTCGGTCAACACCAGATGTGGGAAGCGCAGTACTACCACCACGACGAGCCGCGCACGCTCATTACCTCTGGCGGTCTGGGGACGATGGGCTTTGCGTTGCCCGCGGCGATCGGCGCCAAGTTCGCGCAGCCTGACGCGGAAGTCTGGGTGGTGGTCGGCGACGGCGGATTCCAGATGACGATGCCCGAGCTCGCGACCATCGTGCAGGAAAAGATCGACGTCAAGATCGCCATCATCAACAACGGCTATCTCGGCATGGTCCGTCAGTGGCAGGAGTTCTTCTACGAACGCCGTTATGCCGCGACGCCGATGCTCAGCCCTGATTTCGTGAAGCTGGCCGATGCGTTCGGCCTGCCGGCGACGGCGGTGTCCACACGCGCCGGGGTCGTGCCCGCGATCGAGCAGGCGCGCAATCACAGCGGCACATCGCTCATAGAGTTCCGGGTCGAGCAGGAGGACACGGTCTACCCGATGGTCCCCGCCGGCGCGTCGCTGCACGCCATGATCCGGCGCCCGAGTCCGCTCGTCGAAACCGCGGAGGACGCGTAAATGAAACCGCACACCTTCATCGTGACGGTCGAGGACGAGCCGGGTGTCCTCACCCGCGTGACGTCACTGTTCCGGCGGCGAGGCTACAACATCACCTCGCTCACCGTCGGGCAGACCGAGCGCCCCGGCATCTCGCGAATGACGGTGGTCGTGCTGACCGATGACGACGGCGCACGCCGGGTGGAGGCGAACCTCTACAAACTGGTGCAGGTGATCTCGGTCGCGGACGTGACCGGGTCGCCGGCGGTCTTCCGGGACCTCGCGATGATCAAGGTGTCCGCCACGCAGGCGTGCCGGCCCGGGATCATGCACCTGGTGCACGTGTTCCGCGCGCGGGTCATCGATCTCTCGCCCGACACGATCACGATCGAGATCACCGGCGCCGAAGACAAGATCGACGGCTTGCTCGAAGTGCTGCGCCCCTACGGCGTGCTGGAGATGGCGCGGACGGGCCGCGTCGCGATGGCGCGCGGCGCACGGGCCCAGGTCCGCGACGCCAACGGGTCGGCTTTCATGCCCGACATCGAGGACGATGCCGGCGTGTCCTTTTCAGTGTGATCGAATCGCGGCCCTGGCCGCGTGCGGGAGGCAACGATGGCTCAGATGTTCTATGACGACGCGGCGGATCTGCAGCTGATTCAATCGAAGAAGGTTGCGGTGATTGGCTACGGATCGCAGGGGCACGCGCACGCGCGCAACCTGCACGACAGCGGCGTCGACGTGCGCGTCGGCCTGCAGCCGACGAGCGGATCGGCGGTCAAGGCTCGCGCGGCGGGGCTGACCGTCACGAGCGCCGCCGAGGCAGCGAAGTGGGCCGACGTCATCGTCATGCTCGTGCCCGACACCGCGCAGCCGGCGCTGTACACGCGCGAGATTGCGCCGCACTTGTCGCCCGGCAAAGCGCTCCTCTTCGCGCACGGGTTCAACATTCGATTCGGGACCATCACGCCCCCGAAGGACGTCGACGTCGTGATGGTCGCACCGAAATCGCCCGGGCATCGCGTGCGCGAGCTCTTCGAGGAGGGCGCGGGCACACCAGCGCTCATCGCCATTCACCAGGATGCAACCGGCTCCGCGCGGGCGCTCACGCTGTCGTACGCCAAAGGGATCGGAGTCACCCGTGCGGGAGTAATCGAGACGACCTTCGCAGAGGAAACCGAGACGGATCTCTTTGGCGAGCAGACCGTGCTCTGCGGGGGTGTCAGCGCCCTCGTCAAGGCGGGCTTCGAAACGCTCGTCGAAGCGGGCTATCAGCCGGAAGTCGCGTACTTCGAGTGCCTGCACGAACTGAAGCTGATCGTCGATCTGATGTACCGCGGCGGGCTGAACTACATGCGCTACTCGGTCAGCGACACCGCCGAGCACGGCGACTACACGGGCGGCCCGCGCATCATCACCGACCAGACGCGTCAGACGATGAAGCAGATGCTCGAGGAGATCCGGAACGGTACGTACGCGCGCGGGTGGATCGCTGAAAACGAGCAGGGGCGGCCGCGCTTCGCCGAGACCCGGGCGCGCGAGCAGGAACACCAGATCGAGCAGGTCGGCGCGCGGCTCCGCTCGATGATGCCCTTCTTGGATCCCGTCACCGTCCGGCCTGACGGTGTGCCTGTATAGGAACCCCTCATGACTGAGAACGCGAAGGTGTGGTTGAACGGCCGGCTCCTGCCCGAGAGTGAGGCGCAGCTCTCCTTTCTGACACCCGGGCTGCACTACGGCATCGCCGCGTTCGAGGGGATTCGCTGCTACGCGGGACCGTCGGGTCCCGCGATCTTCAGGCTCCAGGAACACGTGGAGCGGTTGATCGGATCCGCGCACATTCTGGGCCTGCGCGATCTCGAATGGAGCGCGCTCGACATCGCCACGGCGATCAAGGAAACGGTGCGCGCGAGCGGGCTCGAGGAGTGCTACATCCGTCCGCTGATCTACCTCGCTGAAGGCGGCTGGAACCTCACGGTCGATGGCGGACGGCCTCACCTCGGCATCGCCGTCTGGCCGTGGAAGGCGTACCTGGGACCAGAGGCCCTGGCCCTTGGCGTGCGCGCGAACGTGTCGTCGTTTGCCCGGCATCACACGAACGTGATGATGACGAAGGCGAAGATCGCGGGAAACTACGCCAACTCGGTGCTCGCGCGGACCGAGTCGCTGCGACTCGGCTTCGAGGAAGCGATCATGCTCGACCCGCAGGGCTACGTCGCCGAGTGCACGGGCGAGAACATCTTCGTCGTCCGCCGCGGCACGCTGCTGACGCCGCCGGGCGCCGCGATTCTCGAGGGGATCACGCGCGACTCGGTGATGACGCTCGCGCGCGACCTGGGCTACGACGTGATCGAACAGATGATGTCGCGCGATGTGCTCTACATCGCCGACGAGGTCTTCGTCTGCGGCACGGCGGCAGAAGTCATCGCGCTGCGCGAGATCGACGGCCGCACCATCGGGTCCGGCCGGACCGGACCAATTACTCTCGCCGTCCAGCAGGCGTACCACGCGGCGGTCACGGGCGACCACCCGCGATCCGCGGACTGGCTCGATCCGGTTCACCCGGGATCGCGGAGCGATCGGCAGATCCTGGCCGATCGGCGACGCTGACGCTCTAGCCTTCAGCGAGCCCCGCCGGCTCGCCGGTTCCCTCCTCGAGAGGTCTGCTCACCAAGCCGTTCCATCTTCATCAAGTCGGGCAGCGCCGAAGCGCGATCCCGATCAGAACCTGGATGTAGAGGCTCGTGCGCGGCGGTCGTAGCGTCATGAGCCCGGGGTGCCGCCGCTATCGCGCCGCGCCATCAGCCGTCGAGTGCGGATGCAGCCGATAGTGCTCACGCAGCAGGTCCTTCCCGTAGTCGTTGCCGTTCGGCGTGCGGACGACGACGTGGATGTGCTCGTGATTCGGCAGGCTGGGGTTCGCTGCGAGCTGTTTGAGATTGGCGGGCAGCTGGTGGTCGAACTCGATCAGGATCACCGGGCTGTGGATGCGATAGTAGAAGACGCTGTCTGGCGCCATCCCGCCGATCCATGCGAAGAAGGTGCGGTCGAGGTACTTGCGCACGTCTTCCATCTTCACTCGCGCGTGTCCGTCGTCCATGTTGCCGACGTAGAGCGCGATCAGGTCGAGCAGCTGCTGGCGCTGCGGATCGGTCAGCGCCGTCGCGCGGACACCCGCGTAATCGAGCACGACGTTGTCCTTGAACGCTTCCGTCAGGTTGTTGTTGCCGGTCTTCGCGACCTGGATGACGGCCGCCTGCCGCTGCTCGGAGGTGAGAGCGTTGATCATGGTCAGGCCGCCCTTCTGCTCCTCCTGCAGCACGGCCGTGTCCTTGTATTTGCCGGATGGCGCGATCACCGGTTCCGAGCCGGCGAAAAACGGCGTCATCACGACCTGCTCGCCGAGGACGAAGTAGTTGATGATCGCGTGATGGCCGTCGAACTGCCAGCCCCACGGCTCGGTCGATGACGGCTTCCCCATCACCGTCAGGTGATACCGCCATTCCCCGTACTGATCGAAATCGTTGTTGTTCAACTCCCCAAGGGTGTAGTTGAGCCGCATGATGTCGCGCGTCTGCGTCAGGCCTCGTGCGCTCAACGCCGCTTTGAGGAGCGCCAGCCCGAGATCGCGCTGCGGCTCGGACATCTCGTTGAAGCTCACGCCCTGGCGGACGTAGAAATGCTGGTTCATCCACTTCCGCCACTCGGGGTCATCGAGCGGGAACATCGTTTTCTCCCGCTGTGCGGGAGTCAGTCCGGCCAGGAAGGCTTCCGCCGCCTTGCGCACGGGCTCGGTCGACACTCCGGTCGATCGAATCGAGAACAGGCCCGTTTCGACCTGTCCGTCAGCCGTGATGCCCTTGAAGGGCTCGGCCAGTCCAGCCTTCTCCGCCTTCGTCGACATCTCGCGGAAGCGTTCCGACTGAGACTGGGTCTGCGAGCTTGCGCCGCCGGTCAGCAGCAACTGGGCGCTGAACGCGAGCACCAGCCCGACGGCGAGTGCGAGGCGTCGATTGGCGAAATGCATTCGGAACTCCTGAAACTGTGATTCTTGTCCGCTGTCCGCCAGGCTGATTCTTGTCGCTGCCGGCTGCTGGCTACGTCCGGCTTAAGCCGGACACGACACTCAGGGGCTCTAGGCCGCCCGGCGAAGCCGGGCGGACAGGCCAAAGGCCGTCGCGCGAAGCGCGTAGGCGAGCGGGGGTGGGGCCCCGCGAGCACTGAGAAATGCTGTCAGGCCGCCTCAAATCATGAAGCATCACGCGTCAGTATAGTCGCACCGGCTGGCGATCACATGTCAACGCGGTGCCCATCGTTCCCGTCTAACCTCGTGTCATGACTCAGGATCTGCGCTTCGCCCTCCGTCAACTCCGGCGCACGCCGGGATTCGCGGCCGTCGCCGTGCTCACGTTTGCACTCGGCATCGGCGCGAATACGGCCGTGTTCAGCGTGATGAACGCGGTCGTCCTTCGGCTGCTGCCGGTCGCTCACCCGGAAGAGCTCGTGTACCTGCACACGAGCGGTCAGCCATCGGATTCGTCGCAAACGGGTTTCGACGACTCCTCGCTGTCGCTGCCGGTCTACCAGCAACTGCGCACGGAAGAGGCCATCTTTACAGAGCTGATGGCCTACGTGCCGCTCGCCACAGACCGGACCGCGGTGCGCTACGGCAACGAGCCCGAGACCGTGTGGACGGACATGGTGAGCGGCAACCTGTTCACGGGGCTCGGCGTCCAGATGGCCCGGGGGCGCGGATTCACTCCGGACGATGAATCGCAGCACACGCAGAACGCGGTGATCAGTTACGCCTACTGGACGCGCAGGTTCGCCCGCAATCCATCCGCGATCGGCGACACGCTCTTCGTCAAGGGCGTGCCGTTCACGATCATCGGCGTGACGCCGGAGGAATTCGCCGGCGTCTCGCACAATCACGCCACCGACGTCTGGATTCCGATCCAGACGCGCCCCGAGCTGAGACCGTGGGGTGTCCCGGCCGAGTCGGCCCAAGGGTTCTACGATGCGCCCAACTGGTGGTTCCTGATGGTCATCGGCCGCCTGGCGCCAGGGATGACCGCGGATCGGGCGGTCGCACAGGCACAACCAATCTTTCAGCGGGCCGCGTATTCCGCAACCGCTGCGCCCAAGCCCGGCGAGCAGGTTCCGAAGCTGTACCTCACGGACGCGCGCGGCATCCAGGGGCTTCGCGACAACTATCGCGAACCGCTCACGCTGCTGATGGCGATGGTCGCCGTCGTGCTCCTCATCGCCTGCGGCAATGTGTCGATGCTGCTTTCCGCGCGCAACGCTGCCCGTGAGCGCGAGTTCAGCCTGCGGACCGCGCTCGGTGGGAACCGTCTGCGCCTGTTTCGCCAGCTGATCACCGAGAGCCTCCTCCTCGTCAGCGCAGGCGCCGTCGTCGGGTGGTCGCTCGCCGTCGTCGCGACGCGCGCGCTGGCGAGATGGTCGGACTTCGACGTCACCTTGACTCCCGACCGGACCGTTCTCCTCTTCACGATCGCCGTCTCGGTGATCTCGGCGCTCCTGTTCGGTCTTGCGCCGCTCAGGCGGGCGTCGCGCGTCCCGATCGGACTCGTCCTGAAATCGTCCGCGTCGAACATCACCTCGGATCGGCGGAAGATACGCGGTGGTCAGATCGTCGTCGCCGTCCAGGTGGCGCTGTGCCTGATCCTGCTCGTCGGCGCCAGCCTGCTCGTGCGGACGCTTCGGAACCTCAGTGACGCGGATCTCGGCTTCCGCGCCCGCGGACTGCTCGTGTTCGGCGTCGCACCACCGCAATCCGTTCGCGGCGACGAATCGACCGCCCGGTTCTATCAGTCGCTAACCGGCCGGCTGCGCACGCTCCCGGGGATCGACTCGGTTACGTTGATGAGCAACCGCATCGGCTCGGGGTGGAGCAACAACACCGGCGCCGTCGTCGATGGCAAGCCACCGGACGTCAAGGGGTTTGCCCCGATGCGGTGGAATGCGGTGGGACCTGACTATTTCCACGTGCTCGGGACGCCGCTGCTCCTCGGTCGTGATTTCACCGACGCTGACAATGCCAGTGCGCCGCCGGTCGCAATCGTGAACGAGACATTCGTGAAACGTTACCTTGGCGGGCACGAGCCTCTCGGACACCGGGTCTCGCTCTCGCGTGAGTACACGATCGTGGGTGTTACGGCGAACAGCCGCTACACCGGCGTCCGCGAGGCCGAACGGCCGATGGCGTACTTCCCCTACCAGCAGGTCCCGGAGATCGGCGGCATGCACATCGAGCTGCGCGCGAACGGTGATCCGCGCGCCTTCCTGCCTCAAGTGCGGCAGGTGGTGCAGGAGTTTGGACCGGATCTCCCGCTGCTCCAGCCGATGACGCAGGAGGAACAGTTCGGGCGCTCGTTCTCGAACGAGCGGTTGATGTCGCGGCTGGCAACGTTCTTCGGGCTGATGGCGGCGCTGCTGGTCGCGACGGGACTCTACGGAACGCTCGCGTACCGGGTCAGCCGGCGCACCTCGGAGATCGGCGTCCGCATGGCCCTCGGCGCGGAGCGCAAAGCCGTGCTCTGGATGATCATGCGGGAGAGCCTGGTCGTCAGCGCGATCGGTATCGTCGTAGGCCTTCCGCTCGCGTTCGTGGCATCGAAGCTCCTGAAGACGATGCTCTTCGGTCTGACGCCGGCCGATCCGATCTCCTTTGCCGCCGCGCTCGCCGCGATCGTCGTCGTGGCCACAGGCGCGAGCCTCATTCCTGCCCGACGCGCGTCGGCGGTCGATCCGATGGTGGCGCTCAGGTATGAGTAATGGTCCCAGTTCTCAGTTCGTTTACTCCGTCCGCAGCGCAATCGCCGGATCGGTCTCGGCTGCGCGTCTCGACGGCCACCACACTGCGAGCAAGCCAGCGGTGCCGAACGCGCCGGCGGCCGCGAGCACGGCAACGGGATCATCCGACCTCACGCCGAACAACTGGCTCTCGAGCAGACGACCGGCAGCGAGCGAAGCGAACACACCGAGCGCGAGTCCTGCCGCCAGCACCGTCGCCCCCTCGCGCAGGAACACTTCGGTGACGTGACGAGGATCCGCACCAATCGCAATGCGCACGGCAATCTCGCGTTCGCGCTGGCGTACGGCGTAGGCCATCATCCCGTAGACACCGACGACGGCAACGAATGCGGCGATCGCAGCCAGAACCGCGAGAAGCGAGGCAAGGAATTCCGGCCGCGAACGCGTGTCCTCGATGACGCGCTGTAAGGGACGCGCGTTCATGGGTATCTCCGCATCGACGTCGTGGAATGCACCGCGAAGCGCCGGCAGCCAGTTCTGCGGGCTCCCCTCAGTACGAACCAATGCAACGGCGAAGCGTTCGACGGCTTGTGGCATCGGCAAGTACACGTCGGCGAGATCGACATCCGCGGGATCCTGCCGGACATCGCGCGCCACGCCGACCACGAGCCGTGCCACCGGAGCCGACGGCCCCTGTTGCGTTCGAAACGGCACGAGCAAGCGATGGCCGACGGCGCTCTCCCCCGGCCAGAGGCGTTTCGCGAGCGTGTCGCTGACGATGGCAGCGGGTTCACCGCCCTCTCGATCGAACGGCGCGAAGGCGCGGCCCGAAGCGATAGGAATCGCCGTCGTCGCGAAATAGTCCGCGGTCACGGCGTGAATCGCCGCGGTGGTACTGGCGCGGCCGGTGGGACCCTCCGTCTCGATCGGCGCGACTCGCTGCTGGAGGAGCGGCCACGACGAGGTCAGCGCGACGGAACGGATGCCGGCGATGCCACCGATCGACCGGAGCAGGCGATCGTAGAACGCAAGACGGCTGGCCGCGTCGGGGTACCGGTTCTGACGCAGGGTGATCGAAGCGATCAGCGTGCGCTCGGACTCGAAGCCGAGATCGGCGCGTACGAGCGACACGACCGTGCGCAGCATGAGCGCGGAGCCCGACAGCAACGCGAGCGACGCGGCAATCTCGAGCGCGATGAGTCCGGCACGCAAGCGGCGGCTCCTCCGGCCTTCGGTCGTGGTGCGCGTCGAGCTTTGCAGCGCGGCGGCGACCCCGGGACGGAACGACGCGAGGATCGGCGTCAGGCCGCACAGAAGCGCTGTCGCGAGGCCGACGAGCGCGGCTGCCACGAGAACCGTCGTGTCCAGCGCAAAGGCGATCTCGCCTCCCGGAGCGGATCGACCGAGCTGACGTTGGACGAGCGGAGCGAGGGATGACAGCGTCAGCCTGGTCAGGAAGAGGGCGCACGCCGTTGCCGCTGCGCCCACGACGAGCGCTTCGGCCGCGAGCATGCGGGCAATGGCGGCACGACTCGCACCCAGCGCAGTCCGCACGGCAATTTCACGCTGACGCCGCGTCGCCCGGAGCAGCAGCAGGCCGGCCACGTTGGCGCAGCCGACGAGCAAGACGAGCGCGGACGCGACGGTTACGCTGCGGAGGATCGGACGAATGCGCTCGACGTAGAGCGCGCGCGTCGAAGTGAGGGTCGCCTGCCACTTCGGAGGCACGCCCGACGCGCCGGCGCGCACGAGCGCGGTGATCCTGCTGGCTGCCTCGTCTGCGGTCACACCGGCCCGCAACCGGACCATGTAGGGATAGGTCGGCGCCCGCAGCGGCACGAGGATGTCCGTGTACTGATTCAGGTGCCAGAACCGCTCCGGCAACACGCCGATGATCGTGAATCGTTCTGCCTCTTCCGGTCGATCGCTCACATAAGCCGTGAACGTCTGACCGACGACGGACTGATCGCGATTGAATCTCGAGGTCCACAGGCGATGGCTGATGAGCGCGACGTTACCGCTGCCCGCCGCGAAGGCCGCCGCGTCGAACCCGCGACCGATCTCTGGCCGGATCCCCAGACCCTCCACGAAGCCCGGCGTCACCCAGGCCCCCGGGGCTTGCTCCGCGGTCTCACCGCCGAGCACATAGAACATGTCGAGGTCCCAGGCAATCGGCTGCTCGATCGCGTCGCCGAGCGCCGCCCAATCGAGCGTCTCCATTTGATCCGGCTCGTCCTGCCCGGGCGCGCTGTAACGAACGGAGTAGAGCCGTTCGGCCCCCGGATACGGCAAATCTCTGAACAGATACGCGTTCAGCACCGCCATGACGATCGTGCAGAGCGTCATCGCGAGCCCGAGCGTGAGGACGGCGGCAGCCGTGAACCCTGGAGATTTCCGCAACGTCCGGATGGCGAGTTGGATGTCGGTGAGAAGGGCGGCCATTTTGGTAAAGGACGCTCAGGATAGCCGAGTGTTAGCGCGCCACGACGTCGAGCGTGGCCGTCGTGAGTTTCGCCGAGCTCGTGCCGACCATGATCTCGAAGCGGCCGGGTTCCACGACCCGTTGCATGCGGGCGTCGATGAGCGACAGCGCGTCAGGACCGAGCGTGAACGTCACGGTCTTCTTCTCGCCCGGCGCGAGAGTCACGCGCTCGAAGCCGCGGAGCTCCTTCGGCGGGCGCGTCACCGAGCTGACGACGTCGTGAATGTAGAGTTGCACGACCTCGTCGCCCGCACGAGGGCCGGTGTTCGTGACGTCGACGGTGACGGTGGCGCGGCCGCCGGGTCCGATTGACGAGGGTGAAACGACCGGTGCGCCCAGCGTGAACGTCGTGTAGCTGAGACCGTGTCCGAACGGCCACAGCGGCTCGCGCGTCAGGTCGATGTACGAGCGGAAGGACGTGGGCCGACGGTTGTAGTAAACGGGAAGCTGACCGACGTGACGCGGGATCGTCACCGGCAGCTTCCCTCCCGGATTCGCGGCCCCGAAAAGCACCTCGCCGATCGCCGTACCGCCTTCCTGTCCCGAGTACCACGTCTCGAGGATCGCGGGCACGCGTTCCGCGACTCGCGGCGTCGCGAGCGGCCGACCGTTGATCAGCACGACGACAACCGGCTTGCCCGTCTGGATCATCGCGTCAAGCAGCTCCTCCTGCTGACTCATGAGCGAGAGATCGGCCGCATCGCCGAGGTGATCGTCGGCCCAGGCTTCGCGCGAAGTCGATTCGTTGGTCCCGACCACGACGACGATCACGTCAGCCGGACGTGCAAGTGCAACTGCCTCCTGGATGCGCTGCCGGTTCCTGGCCGCATCGCCCATCACGACTTTGTCCTGCGTCCAGTTCGGTGGCTCTTCGGTGATCCGCACGCCTTCGGCATAGGTCACGCGCACGCCGGTGCCTGCCGCACTCGTGATTCCCGTCAGCACGTCGACACCGCGACCGGGTTCGCGTGAGTACCCGCCGAGTCGCACGCCTTTGGCGTTCGGGCCGACGACCGCCAGCGTCTTCAGCTTGGTGCGATCGAGCGGGAGCGCGCCGCGCTCGTTCTTCAGCAGCACAATCGACCGGCGGGCAGCCTCGAGCGCGAGCGCCTGTGATTCCGGCGTGTTGCTCGTGCGTGCAGCTTCCTCGGGGTCCACGAATGGCTGCTCGAAGAGGTTGGCGAGGAACTTGGCGCGAAGCATGTGCGTGACAGCGCGATCGACGAGCGACTCCGCGACACGGCCGTCCTTCACCATCGCGACGAGCTCCGGGTATCCGTCAGGATCCGGCAACTCGATGTCCACGCCGGCCTCGAGCGCGCGGCGGGCGGCGTCGCCCTTGTTCTCCGCGACATGATGCCGGCTCACCAGCTGCTCGATCGCGAAGTAGTCGGAGACGACGATGCCGTGGAAGCCCCATTCGCGGCGGAGGACGTCTTCGATGAGCCAGCGGTTCACGTGTGAAGGGACCCCGTCGACTTCGTTGTAGCTCGGCATCACGCAGAAGACGCCGGACTCCTTGACCGCCGTCTCGAACGGCACGAGGAGCTCCGACCGCAAGAGCCGCTCGGGTACGAGCGCCGGTGCGGTGTTGATGCCTCCCTCGTGGGAGCCGTGGCCGGCGAAGTGCTTCAGCGTGGCGAAGACCTTGTCTTTCGCGAGCGGAAGGGTCGTGCCCTGATATCCACGGACGGCCGCCACACCGAGCCGCGAGACGAGATACGGATCCTCACCGTAGGTCTCTTCGATCCGGCCCCAGCGAGGATCGCGGCCGAGATCGACGACCGGCGAGAGCACCTCCTGACAGCCGCGGGAGCGCGCCTCGCGCGCGGCGACGCTCATGACGCGCTCGACGAGCGCGGGATCCCATGCGCTGGCGAGTGCGATCGGCACGGGAAAATGGGTGCCGCCAGGCGCTGCGAGACCATGCAGCGCCTCTTCGTGAAACATCACTGGGATCCCGAGCCGTGTGTTCGCGAGTACCCACTTCTGTACGGCATTGACGAACTCGGCGTGCTCGCGCGCGTCACGGCCGCGTGGTCCCTGAGGCGTATTGCCGACCTCGCTCGGACGCGAGATTTGCCCGATGCCGAGTCCGAGCACTTTCGTCGCGTTCGTTGGATTGAACCGTCCGTCGGCGTCTTGGATCTCCTTCTTTCTGTCCCAGAGGCCCTGGAGCTGCGCGACTTTCTCCTCGAGCGTCATCCGCCCGAGCAGATCCGCGACGCGCGCGTCGACCGGACGGCTGGCGTCCTTGTAGGCTGGTGGCGTCTGCGCCGCCAGGACCGTGATCATCGCCATCACCAGCACGCACGCGCCGCCAAGCCGGCCTGCTCTGACCATTTTCACCTCTCTTAATGCTCGCGGGGCCCCACCCCCGCTCGCGGCAGCCTCGCACGTTCGTGCTCGGCTGCAGCCGCAGGCGCTGCTGATTCCGCGCTGAGCCTCGCTCAACACCGTCCCAGCACCCGCGACACTGGGTCCATGGCCCATCGCCCATGGCCCATCCCCATTTACCATTTACCATTTACCATTTGCCATTTGCCATTTGCCATTTGCCATCCCGAGGATACGTGCAGATGCTCATCCCCGTCGAGACGTGCCCATGATCAGAGTCCGCCTGTGCCCGGCGCTCGTCGCCATCGTTCTTTCACTCGCGGCGTCATCGGCGCAAGGAGAGACCGGGGCCGCGGCGTGGCTGCGATACGCGCCGCTCGATCCGGCCGCCCGCGCGGAAATCGGCAAAGCGCTGCCGGCAACGGTCGTCACGCTCGGCGACTCCCCTGCCATCCGGAGCGCACGCGACGAGATCGTGCGAGGTCTGTCATCGATGCTCGGACGAAAGATGGTCAGCGTGGACGCGGACGGCGGAGCGCCGGGCATCGTCATCGGTACGCGGGATCGTGTGTTCTCGTCGGTGGCGGGTGTCTCAGTGCCGGAACTGACGCGGCCGGGCAGCTTCTGGCTGGGACGTACATCGTCGAACAGCGTAATCGTTGCCGGGCGGGATGACCGTGGCGTGCTCTACGGCGTGTTCGCGCTGCTGCGACGCGTCGCGATCGGTGACGCGCTGCATGATCTGAACGAGAAGCAGGAGCCGGCCGCGCCGCTGCGCTGGGTCAACGAGTGGAACAACCTGGACGGCACGATCGAGCGCGGCTACGCGGGATCGTCGATTTTCTTCGAGGACGATCGGGTGGTGAAGGATCTGACGCGGGCGCGCGAATACGCACGGATTCTTGCGTCGGTCGGCATCAACGCGGCGTCGGTCAACAACGTCAACGCGAACCCGCGCGTGCTGACCGCGGAGTTCATCCCCGATCTCGTGCGGCTGGCCGAGGCCTTCCGGCCCTGGGGGGTAGGGCTTGCGATTGCCGTGGACTTCAGCAGCCCGCAGCGCATCGGTGGCCTCGACACGTTCGACCCCCTCGATCCGCGGGTCGCGGCGTTCTGGAAATCGCACGCCGACGACATCTATCGCGCGATTCCCGACTTCGCCGGCTTCGTACTGAAGGCGGATTCCGAGGGCCGGCTCGGGCCGTCCGCGTACGGCCGCACCCACGCCGACGCAGCCAATGTGATCGCGCGAGCCCTCGCGCCGCACGGCGGCGTGATCTTCTACCGCGGGTTCGTCTACGACCATCACATGGACTGGCAGAACCCGAAGAACGATCGCGCGCGGGCCGCGTACGACAACTTCCGCACCCTCGACGGCGCGTTCGACGACAATGTCGTCCTGCAGATCAAGCACGGGCCGATCGACTTCCAGGTTCGGGAACCAGCGTCGCCGCTCTTCGGCGCCCTCGAGAAAACGAATCAGGCGATCGAGCTCCAGATCACGCAGGAGTACCTCGGACAGCAGCGTCACGTCTGCTACCTCGTGCCGATGTGGAAGGAGCCGCTCGACTTCGACATGCGTGTGGCTGGACGCGCAACGCCCGTGAAGCAGCTGGTCTCCGGCGCGACGTTTCGGCGGCCGCTCGGCGGGTTTGTCGGCGTGTCGAACGTCGGTCGCGACGCGAACTGGCTCGGTCACGATCTCGCGATGGCCAACTTGTACGGTTTTGGCCGACTGGCGTGGAATCCCGATCTCGGGGCGGACGCGATCGCCGACGAGTGGACGCGACAGACGTTCGGCAACGGTGCGCGAACGGTCCAGACCATCGACAGCATTCTGAGGGACTCGTGGCCGGCGTACGAGGGGTATTCAGGTCCGCTCGGCGCGGGCACATTGACCGACATCATCGGCGTGCATTTCGGACCTGGCGTGGAATCGTCGGAACGGAACGGCTGGGGACAGTGGCATCGCGCCGACGATCGCGGCATCGGTATGGATCGCACGTCGGCAACCGGCACTGGCTACATCGGGCAGTACGCACCGGCGGTCGCCGCGATGTACGAGTCGCTCGAGCGCTGTCCCGACGCGCTCCTGCTGTTCATGCATCATGTGCCGTACACGCACGTGCTGAAATCCGGGAAGACGGTGATTCAGCACATCTACGATTCGCACTATGAAGGAGCCGCGCAAGCGGCCGACTTCGTGACACGTTGGAGAAGCCTCGAGAGCGCGATTGACCGCGAGCGTTTCGCCGCCGTGCTCGACCGGCTCGAGTTTCAGGCCGGACACGCCATCGTCTGGCGCGATGCCGTGGTCAGCTGGTTCCTCCGCGCGTCCGCGATCGCCGATGCGAAAGGACGAGCCGGACGCTTCCCCGGCCGCGTGGAAGCGGAGACGATGGTCCTCGATGGGTATGCGCCGATGAAGGTGACGCCGTGGGAAACGGCGTCGGGTGGAAGTGCAGTGACCTGTGGTTCAGGCGCGACCTGCGCGGCGACGATGACGTACGACGGTGCGGCGGGCACGTACGATCTTGCCGTCCAGTACTTCGACGAGAACGACGGCGCCTCGCGGTTCACGGTCCTCGTCAACGGTCGTCCAGTTGATAGCTGGCGTGCGAATCGTGATTTGCCGTCGCCGGAAGCGAACGGTCACACCGCCACGCGTCACACGCTCAAGGGAGTGCGCCTCGCGCCTGGCGACGCGATTCGCGTCGAGGGCACCGCCGATGGCAAGGAGGGAGCAGACCTCGACTACGTCGAGCTCAGTCCGGCACGCCCGGCCGCTGGAGGACGCTGAGGTTGCAAACGTCTGCCATCGCCCATCCGGGCCGGCACTCTCCAGGGGCCCGCTAATGCGCACGATCGTCCACCTCTCGGACGTGCACGTCGGCCGGCTCGATCCGGCGATCGTCGAACCCCTCGTCGCGAGCGTGCGCAGCATCCGGCCCGATCTGGTCGCGCTCTCCGGCGATCTCACCCAACGGGCGCGGCCGTCACAGTTCCGCGAGGCGCGGCGGATCGTGGATGCGCTCGGCTGCCGGACGCTGGCCGTTCCGGGCAATCACGACGTCCCGCTGTGGAACGTCGCGGCGCGATTCGTGACGCCGTTCGCCCGTTACCGGAGGTACATCGCGCCAGACCTCGAGCCGATGTATCGAGACGAAGAGATGATTGTGCTGGGTGTCAACACGGCACGATCGTTCGCGTGGGGTGAAGGCCGGATCAACCGCGCGCAAGTACGGTCGATCGTTGAGCGTCTCGCGGAGGCACCGCGATCGCTGGTGCGGATCATCGTCACCCACCACCCCTTCGACCTGCCGCCTGGCGTCGGCGAGAATCGTCTGCTCGGCCGGGCGCATACGGCCATGGCTTCATTGGCGTCAACAGGAGCCGATCTCTTCCTCGCCGGCCATCTTCACATCAGTCACATCGGACACTCAGCCGAGCGCTACCGTATCGCGCAACACTCCGCGCTCATCGTGCAGGCCGGTACCGTTTCCACGCGCGCGCGCGGTGAGCAGCCGACCTTCAACGTGCTGCACATCGAGCGCGATCGCATCGCCGTCAGCCGCTTCGCGTCGAACCCGGCGGCCTCCACGTTCGCGGAGACGGCCAGCGGCTCCTTCACACGCTCCGAAACCGGCTGGAAGCCGGTGCCTGTCTCGAGCTGAAACCGCCCGGATTTCCTGGTATTTCCTGGCACTTGACATTATTTTAGTTTTATCTAAAATACTGTCTGTGCTGCTCGAGACGCCGGTCCTCGCCGCTGTGGCCTCACCGCGAAGGCGCGAGATCCTGCGGCTCGTGTGGGATCGGGAGCGCGCGGCCGGGGACATCCATGCGGCGATGCCGGACGTCTCGTTCGGTGCCGTCTCGCTCCAACTCAAAGCGCTCAGCGAGGCTGGCCTGGTCGACTGCCGGCGCGATCGCCAGCGGCGGCTCTATCGCGCGCGGCGCAGCGCGCTCGGTCCCGTCGCCGGTGCGCTCGAGCGGATGTGGGACGACGCCCTGTGGCGGTTGAAGCTCCAGGCCGAATTGGAACAGTCGCGCCGGGGGCCCAAACCTGCCCGCCGGCGCCGCGCCTAGAGATCACGTCCGGCGGGACGAAGCCCCCCGGTCTAGTCAGGAGGCATGATGAATCTTCCGCACAAGCTGGATCGCACGATCCTGATTCACGCGTCACGCGACATCGTCTTTCGCTACTTCACCGACGACGAGCGCTGGTCCTCGTGGTGGGGCGCCGGCTCGACGATCGAGCCCAGGCCGGGCGGCCGCGTCGTCATCCGGTATCCGGGCGCCGTCGAAGCCACGGGCGAGGTCGTCGAGGTCGCCGTACCCGAACGCCTGGTCTTCACCTACGGCTACACCAGCGGCAAGCCGATTCCCGCGGGCAGCTCGCGGGTGACGATCCGACTCGCCGAGGCGCCACGAGGCACGAGGCTCGACCTCGTTCACGAGCTCCCTGACGCCGCCGTCCGCGACGCGCACGTGCAGGGCTGGCGTTATCAGCTGTCAGTCTTCGCGAATCTGGTTGCAGACGACTTGCATCGGGGCGCGGACGGGATCGCCGCGAAGTGGTTCGAGGCCTGGAGCGAGACGGATGCCAGCGCTCGCCGGCAGCTGCTCGAGAGCATCGCCAATGCAGACGTCCACATGCGCGACAAGTACAGCTGCATCGACGGCGTCGAGGAACTGACCGAACACATTGGCGGGGCGCAGCGGTTCATGCCGGATATGCACATCCGCCAAAAGGGCACGGCGCGGCACTGCCAGGGTGTGCTGCTCGTGGACTGGGTAGCCGCGTCCAAGACCGGCGAGCCCAAGGGAAGCGGCACGAATGTGTTCGTTCTCGGGCCGGACAATCGCATCGAGTCGGTCACGGGATTCTGGTCGGCGCCGTCACAGGGTTGATCTGAGGACTGTGTTCGTGGAGGTGTGTCATGCGTAATCACGTGAGGCTCCGGCTTGCCGGCGTTGCGCTCGCTGTTCTCGTCACGTCCGGTGTCACCATCCCACTGCTGGCCAACGCGACGGACATTCCCGAAACGGTGATCGTGACCGTCCGACCGAAGGCTGGCGCGGAGAGGGATCTCGAGCGAGTGATGGCCAATCACTGGGCGACCGCGCAGCGGCTCAACCTGGTGCTGGCTGAGCCGCACGTCAGGATTCAAGCCAAGGACGCCGAGGGGAAACCGTACCTCGTGGAGATCTTCACGTGGCGCGACGAAGACATCCCCGACAACGCGCCCGCCGAGATTCAGGCGATCTGGACGGAAATGAATCGGCTGGTCGAGGCACGCAACGGGCGGCCGGGCCTCGAGATCGTTCCCGGAACGCTGGTGACGAAGTAGGCGATCGTCAGCGGCCGCGGGCGGCGCGGGTCTCGAGCGCGACCACCGACGCGATGCGATCGGGCGGTGCGTCGGGTACTGCGATCGAGAATCCGTCCGCCGCGGGCGCTACAGTCAAGCGCGAGGACCTCGACGCGAGCAGCGATGCCGTCGTCACCGTACTGCCGAAGGCCGGCACCGCCAGCTTGCCGTCTACGGGCCAGTCGAAGACGTGCAGGTACAGCCGGTTTCCCTTGCGCGTCGCCCGACCCCAGGTCAGCTGCGTTGCAAATGGGCTGGCGGTTGTCCCGTGAATCGCCGCCCCGTTCGGTTTCATCCACTGGCCGATCGCTGCCAGACGTTCGACACTGGCGGCGGGAATCTCTCCTTGCGCCGTCGGACCGACATTGAGCAGATAGTTTCCGCCCTTCGAGACGATGTCGATCAGGTTGCGAACGAGCGTCTCCGGCGATTTCCAGTTCTCGTCGTACGATTTGTAACCCCACGTATCGTTCATCGTCATGCAGCTTTCCCAGTCGACGCCGGGAAGGCCGGACGCTGGAATCTGCTGCTCGGGCGTGCCGAAATCACCGGCGTAGACGCGGTCCGTCTTGCTCAGGCCCTCCATGCCCTTGCGTCCCTTCCCGACGCGGTTGTTGATGAGGATCGACGGCTTGAGCCCGCGCACGTATTTGTAGAGCGCCTGGCCGTCCTCCTCGGTCCACCAGTCCACCCATTCGCCGTCGAACCAGAGGACCGCCGGGTCGTACTTCGTCACCAGTTCGCGGAGCTGAGCTTTCATGTAGTCCACGTATTCCTGCTTGCGCCCTTCGTGCATCTTGGTCTCGCGATTTCCCGCCGTGGGATCCCTGTCGGGTGCATCGACATACTGCGACGGGTGGTGCCAGTCCATGATCGAGTAGTAGAACGCGAGCCTGATTCCTTGACGCTTACATTCGTCAGCCAGCGCACGCATCGGGTCCTTTTTGTAGGGCGTCGCATCCACGATGTCGTAACTGGTGACCGCGCTGTCGTACATGGTGAAGCCGTCGTGGGGTTTCGACGTGATCACGATGTACTTCATGCCGGCGTCCCTGGCGATTCGCACCCATTCGGCGGCGTCGAACTTCACCGGGTTGAACTGAGGCGCGAACTGCTCGTACTCCGCGCGGGGAATGTTCGCCCAGGACATGATCCACTCGCCGATGTCCTTTGCGCGCTTGCCCTTGTACTCGCCGGCGGGCACAGCGTAGAGTCCCCAGTGAATGAACAACCCGAATCGCGCCTCGCGCCACCAGTCCATGCGTGTGTCGGCGTATGAGGAGGCGGTTGGTTGTAAGGGTGTGAGCGGCTGGCTGGTCGATGATCCCGGCGTCGCGACCGTCGTCGAGCGCAGGCTGGTGCCCGACAACATGGCTGCGACGAGCATCGCCGCCGAAACGCGTGACGTCATGAAACGCTCCTTGGCAACGCCGATGACGCGCGTATTGTAGTCGCTGGAGGTCGCCGGTAGTCACCCGGCCTGCCCACTAATCTACAACCCGAGGGGCTTCGCCCTCGGACTCCCCACACGCGCTCTCGCGCGCCGGTTCGCCGGCGCGCTCCGTTCGCGTGGCTCGCTCGCCATGCTCGCTCGCACCTTGGAACGAGCATCAGGTTTGTGCGACAGCTTCTAACCTCCGGAGTTCACTCGACGGCCCACGGAGGGGACGGAGCAAACCGTTCAATGTTCCTCCGTTGGCCTCCGTATCTCCGATTGACGGGCAGACTCACGGGGTAGAATCCGTTCGTACTGCTCACCACCTGTCCGCCAACGCAGGATGTCGAGCGTGAATCATGGATGTCGTACTGCTGGGCGCGCCGGGCTCCGGGAAGGGAACGCTGGCCTCGCACCTCGAAGCCATGCTGAACCTGAAGCACATCGCTTCCGGCGATCTGTTTCGGGAACATCTCAACAACCGAACGCCACTCGGTCTCCGCGCCGAAGAATACATGACCAGGGGAGCCCTCGTCCCAGACGAGGTCACCATCGCCATGCTTCGCGAACGTCTCGAGCGGCCGGACGCGCAGAACGGTGTGCTGCTCGACGGCTTTCCGCGCACGATGGAACAGGCGATTGCGTTGAGCGAGATGATGGAAAAGCTCGGACGCCGGATCGATGCCGTCGTGTACCTGGATGTGCCGGATGAGAATCTCGTCGACCGGCTGTCAGGACGGCTCATCTGCCGGGAGTGTCAGGCGCCATTCCACCGCACCACCAATCCGTTTCGTACGTGTCCCCATGGCAAGTGCGCGGGTGAATACCTGTATCAGCGGGCCGACGACGCGCCCGAGACGGTTCGCGCCCGGCTGGTGACGTATCACCGACAGACCGAACCAGTGATTGACTACTATCGGCTCATCAACCTGCTGGTGACCGTCCCGGGACAGGGCACGGTCGACGAGGTCAAGCGAGCGGCGCTCACCGCTGTCCGCGAATTGACCAACCGGGCATAGGGGTCAACATGTTCGAAGCAGCGGAATTGGGACGCAAGGTCTCTGGTGCGGACTACAAGGCGCAGGTTCCGGCGCTGCGCGAAGAACTGCTCGAGGTGCAGCAAGCGCTGAGGACCGATCCGCGCTTCTCGGTCATCATTCTCTTCGGCGGCGTCGACGGCGCGGGCAAGAGCGAGAGCGTGAACCTGCTGAGTGAGTGGATGGATCCACGCTGGCTCATCACGCACGCCTACGGGCCGCCGTCGGACGAAGAGCGCGAGCGGCCGGAATACTGGCGGTTCTGGCGCGACCTTCCGCCTAAAGGAAGAATCGGGTTTTTCCTCAGTGCGTGGTACTCAAATCCACTCGTCAACAGGGTGGGTCGTCGGGTTACACGAGCGGATTTCGGCGAGCGCCTCCAACAGATCATCGAGTTCGAGCGGGGCCTGACCGATGACGGCGCGCTGATTCTCAAGTTCTGGATGCACCTCAACAAGGATGCGCAACGAGCGCGACTGAAGAAGCTCGAGAAAGATCCGCTGACGCGGTGGCGCGTCAGGAAGGAACAGTGGCGAAACTGGAAGCGGTACGACCGCTTCGTCGACGCCGCCGAGGAGATGATCAAGCGCACCAGTCTGGCCAATGCGCTGTGGACCATCGTGGAGGGCGCGGACGATCGCTACCGAAGCCTGACCGTTGCCACCACGATTCGCGACGCAATCCGCCGTCGCCTCGACGCATCCGCGGCAAGCGGCAGGATCTCGGAACGACCGAGCCGTCAGAACCGCGCGCTCGCGGACGGCAAGCGGTCGCGTCGGGCCCCATCGGGGCAGCCGACCATCCTGAGTCGTCTCGACATGTCGCAGCGCATTACACCGCCGCAGTACGAGACCAGGCTGGAGCAGCTGCAGGGCCGGCTCAACACGCTCCACCGAAAGGCGCAGCGGCAAGGCACATCGGCGATCCTGGTCTTCGAAGGATCGGACGCGGCGGGAAAAGGGGGCGCCGTTCGCCGCATGACTTCCGCGCTCGACGCGCGGGCCTACCAGGTGATCCCGATCGCCGCGCCGACCGACGAAGAGCGGGCCCATCACTACCTCTGGCGCTTCTGGCGTCATCTTGCCCGCGGTGGCCGCATCACGATTTTCGATCGGAGCTGGTACGGCCGTGTCCTCGTGGAACGGGTGGAGGGCTTCGCGTCGGCAGATGAATGGATGCGTGCCTACACCGAGATCAATCAGTTCGAATCCCAGCTCGTCGGGCACGGCATCGTCCTGGTCAAGTACTGGCTGCAGGTGACGAAGGAGGAGCAGCTCAAGCGCTTTCACGCGCGTCAGAAGGCCTCGTACAAACGCTGGAAGCTGACCGACGAAGACTGGAGAAATCGACAGAAGTGGGACGCCTACGGCCAGGCCGTCAACGACATGGTCGAACGGACGAGCACTCGTCAGGCGCCCTGGACGCTCGTCGAGGCCAACGACAAATACTTTGCGCGGCTCAAGGTTCTCAAGACCGTGTGCGATCGGCTGGAGGCGCATCTCGCCGAACGCGCGCGCGGCCAGTAAGCCGGTCGCTCGGTACGAGTCGTGAGCAAGGAGGTTGTCATGCTGTTTTCATCGCACCGCTGGCTCGCCCCCAGGCTACTGCATCCTGGTAGTCAGCTCGAAGGTGCGAGCGGGTTCCCAGCCGCCGATCACGCGTATCTCGTAGGTCAAACCCGCTTCCACTCCGATCGTGCGGCGTAGCGGGGATCGCCACGAACCGTCGTAGAGCGCGAAGGTCCCATCCGGCGCCACGATGTCCACGTCGAAGTTGAAGAGAGCCGCCGAAATGTCGACCGCAAGGATTCCCGATACCGGCGCGGTCACCGCAAACCGCTGACAGGCACTGGACCCGTAACCCCAGTGCGAGCACACTCGATCACCAATTGAGGCTCGGCCCTGGATGACGTCGCCCAGAGAGATACGGGTCAAGGCCGCAAGCCTGAAATCGAGCTTTGTGTCCTTGACGATTGGCAAGTAGCTGCTGTCGGCGAATTCGACGTCGGTGAAGTAACCCGCGCTCGAAGCGCTCAGCAACGGCGACATCCGATCGAAGGATGCCTCCACGCCCGAGACGCTGTAGTTACCGCTGCCATCAGTAGTCGCGGAGATCGATCCCGTCTGACCCAGCACCACGACCCGGGCGCCAGCCACCGGAATGCCAGCGCTGGTTCTCACGACACCGGACACCGTGTAGCTCGTCGTCGGAGGCACCGGTTGAGGGGTCGGAGGAGGATTCGAACCGGTCGTGCGACTTGGACCGATCGGAGGAGACTGCGTTGTGTCGCAAGCGGCCAGGAGGACCATCGCGCCGAGACAGACGAGGACGGATCCCTTCATGCCGACCTCTCTTCCCATTTCCCATTTGCCATTTACCATTTGCCATTTGCATCTCACTGCCCCGCCGG